>JANXUA010000055.1 GCA_025352085.1 Caulobacteraceae bacterium
GCCCGCGAGGCAGATGAGGCTCGATCTTCAACCACGCCTCGTCGTCCAACCAATAAAGCTTCCGCATTCAAAGCTCCCTTCCAGAAGCCTTGAATCAGAGTTAGCCCGCCGCCGCTAGCGGTAATTGAGTACGGACCCTAGGCGCGACCATCGGATCATCGCGAAGGGACTTACGCTTTTCAGTTTGAGCGCGGCTTGCCTGATGGGAACGACAGGCGCCGCGCGCGCCGGCGGCGCCTGTCAAATGCAGGAACTCGGCGAAATCCCAATCCGCGATGAGGGCGGCCATCTCACCCTCGACGCCGAAATCGACGGCCGGCCCGTGCGCATGCTGTTGGACACCGGATCATCGGAAACCCTGTTGTCTCGAAGCGGCGTGAAGGATCTGGGTCTGAGCACGGTTCCGCTTCCCTATGGCGTCGAGTTCTACGGCGTGGGCGGCAAGGACCAGGCGGCGGTGGTTCCGGTCCAGGAATTCGAACTCGGCGGACTGGTCGCCCGAAAGCTTGACATATTCGTCACCGGTTTGCGCCCCTTTGGCGACGCGGTCGGCGTGGTGGGCGCGCGGTTCCTGCTGCAAACCGACGTTGAATTCGACGTGCCGGAAGGCAAGCTGCGTTTGTTCAAACCGCAGAACTGCCCGGGTGATCAGGTGGTCTATTGGGGCGGGGCCTTCTCTGTCGCGCCGATGACCAGTTCCTACACCCAGCAGAACATTCAGGTTACCGTGCATGTCGGCGCCGCCTCGGTGGCCGCGGTCATGGATACCGGAGCGAACACCTCGATTTTGACCCTCGAGTCCGCCGCGCGGGCGGGCCTCACGCCACAGTCGACGGGCGTGACGAGTGACGGGCCGACGTTGGGCACGGGGCAGGACGTGATGCGAACCTATGTCGGTATATTTCCGAGCTTCGCCTTCGGCGACGAGACCATCAAGAACGCGAAGCTTCAGTTCGCTGACCTGTTCGGTGCGGATCTGGAGAACGATCGACTCAACACGCGTATTGCGCACCAGATGATCCAGACCCAAATGCTCCTCGGCGCGGACTTCTTCCGATCGCACCGAGTCTATGTCTGGCAGAGCCAGCGGAAGGTTTATGTATCGTACATGGGCGGCCCGGTGTTCCAGACCAGGCAAACACCCAAGCCGCCGCCTGCGGCGACGGCGACAAAATAGGGCGAGGGGTCTTTCGAATTTGGGGGACCGGCGCCAATTTGGCTTCTCCCCACGGAATATGTTATAGCTATACTCATAGCCATAACGGATCCTCGCAATGTACGCCCTGAACCTTCGCACCATCGGCACCTCGACCGGAACGACCGTGCCGAAAGACCTCCTCGGCAAGCTGCGCGTCCGGGCGGGCGATACGATCTATGTGACCGAGGCGCCCGACGGCAGTTTCCGCCTGACCCCCTATAATCCCGCGTTCGCCGAACAGATGGACGCGGCCGAGCAGATCATGCGCGAAGACCGTGACGTGCTGCGCGCTCTGGCCAAGTGACCAAGGCCTGGGTTTGGGTGGCGCCGGATGTCGTGGCCGCCATTCATGATCGACAATTGGCGGAGCACGGCGGTGGGGCCGGTTTGCGCGACGCCGGACTGCTCTCGTCTGCTCTGGCGCGCCCTGAGAATACCGCCGCCTATGGGGACCCGGACGCCGCCGACCTGGCGGCGGCCTACGCCTTCGGGATTGCGAAGAACCATCCGTTTGTGGACGGCAACAAGCGCACCGCGTGGGTGGTCGCGCGGTTGTTCTTGCGATTGAACGGGATCGCGCTGACGTTCTCGATCGCCGAAGCGATTGCGACTGTCGAAGCTTTGGCCGCCGGGAAGATCGATGAGGCGGCGTTGGCTGGCTGGTTTCGCGCGAGAATGGTTGTCGAATAGTCCCGATCGGGGTCGCCGTCGGCGCGCGGTCTGTTCAGCAACGTCATCTCGACCGGCGCTATAGAATCCGTGTTACACCCTCCCAACCAATCCACGGGAGGGACTTTCGCCTTGAGCGCAGCCGTTATCGCCGCCACGGGGCTCTTTACGCCGCCGCATTCGGTTTCCAACGCCGAGCTGGTCGAGGCGTTCAACGCCTATGTCGCCCTGCACAATGACGACAACGCCGCCGCCATCGCCTCGGGGGAGGTCGCCGCGCTGATCCCGTCGTCGGTGGAGTTCGTCGAGAAGGCGTCCGGCATCAAGTCGCGCTATGTGATGGACAAGACCGGGGTGATCGATCCGCGCGTCATGCGGCCCAACTTGCCCGAACGCCCCAACGACGAGATTTCCATCCTGGCCGAAATCGCCGTCGCGGCGACGCGCGACGCGCTTGGGCGGTGGGACAAGGGCCCCGAGCGGATCGACGCGGTGATCTGCGCCGCCTCGAACATGCAGCGCGCCTATCCGGCCATGGCCATCGAAGTGCAGCAGGCGCTCAGCATCGGCGGGTTTGGTTTTGACATGAACGTCGCCTGCTCGTCCGCCACCTTCGGCATCAAGACCGCCGCCGACTATATCGCCGCCGGCGACGCGCGCGCCGTGCTGGTGGTCAATCCGGAGATAACCTCGGGCCATCTAAATTTTCGCGACCGCGACAGCCATTTCATCTTCGGCGACGTGGCCACCGCGGTGATCATCGAGGCGGCGGATGAGGCGACCGGCGGCTGGGATATCCTCGGCACGCGGCTGAAGACGCAGTTTTCCAACAACATTCGCAATAATTTTGGCTTCCTCAACCGGTGCGCGCCTGACGGGATCGGCGCCGCTGACAAGCTGTTCGTGCAGGAAGGCCGCAAGGTGTTTCGCGAGGTGGTGCCGATGGTCGCCGACATGATCGTCGCCCACGCCGCCGATCTCGGCCTCGACCCCACCGCGCTCAAGCGCCTGTGGCTGCATCAGGCCAATATCAACATGAACGAGCTGATCGGCCGCCGCGTGCTCGGCCGCGAACCGACGCGCGAGGAAAACGTCATCATCCTCGACGAATTCGCCAACACCAGCTCGGCCGGATCGATCATCGCCTTTCACCGCGCCAATGACGATTTCGCCAGCGGTGAAACCGGCCTGATCTGCTCGTTCGGCGCCGGCTATTCGGCCGGGACGGTGTTTGTGAGAAAGCGGTAGGTGCGCCTTTCCCTCCCCATAGAGGGGAGGGAGGGGTGATTTACACCTACGCCGCGACCGGCTGGGCCTTCTTCACATAGATGGTCTGGGCGTTGGTGTATTCCATCAGCCCTTCCATCGCCCCTTCGGCGCCCAGGCCCGACTGTTTGTGGCCGCCGAACACGCCCAGCGGGGTGATGTACTGGGTCTCGTTGATCCACACCGTGCCGGCCTGCAGGCGCGAGCCGATGGCCAGGGCCTTGTCGACGTCGGCGGACCAGACCGAGGCGCCCAAGCCGTAGTCGCTGGCGTTGGCGCGGGCGACCGCGTCATCGACATTGTCGAATTTCAACAGCGGCAGGACGGGCCCGAACTGTTCCTCCTGGACGATGCGCGAATCTTCCGGCGGGTTGTCGATGATGGTGATCGGCACGAAATAGCCGGGCACCGTCGAGGTCTCGCCACCCATCAGGAAATCATAGCCCTTGGCCTTGGCGTCGGCGATCAGGTCGAGTACGCGCTTGTACTGCTGATGGTTCTGGATCGGCCCCATCTGGGTGCCCTGTTCGGCGCCGTCGCCCATCTTCACCGTCTTGGCGTAGGCGACGAGGGCCGTTTTCAGCGGCTCGTAGATGTCCTTGTGCACATACATCCGCTTGGTGGCGATGCAGATCTGGCCGGTGTTCTTGAACGCGGCCCAGAACAATTGTTCCGCCACCGCCTCGACGTCGACGTCGGGCATGACGATGGCCGCGTCATTGCCCCCCAGCTCCAGAGTGACGCGCTTGAGCGTCGCCGAGGCGCTGGCCATCACCTTGCGGCCGGTGGCGGTCGAGCCGGTAAAGGTGATCTTGTCGATGCCGGGGTGCGAGGTCATCAACGGGCCCAGAGCGTCGCCGCCGGTGACGATATTAAGCACGCCGTCGGGCAGGACGCCGCGCAGCAATTCGCCGATCTTGAGCGTGGTCAGCGGGGTGAAGGGCGAAGGCTTCAGCACCATGGTGTTGCCGGCAAGCAGGCCCGGCGCGACCTTGAACATGGCCAACAATACCGGGAAATTCCATGGCGCGATGGCGCCGACGACGCCCAGCGGCACGCGGCGGGTTTCGCCCCGCCGCTCAGGCGTGTCTTCGACCACATGCACCGGCAGTTCGAGGGTCGAACCGGCCTGACACCACATGGCGCCGCCCATCACGTCAAAGATCGCGTCTTCGTGATTCTTGCCCTGTTCGCTGGTCAACAGGCGCTTGAGTTCGTCCATATTGGCCGCGAGCACGCCGGCGATGGCCAGGAGGGCCTCGCGGCGCTTTTCGATCGGCGTGGCGCTCCAGGCCGGGAAGGCCGCGCGCGCGGCGGCGACCGCCTGATCGAGTTGCTCGGCCGAACAGTCGGGCGCCTGGGCGATCTCCTGCTCATTGGCGGGGTTGAGCACGGCGAAGCTGGACGCGCCGGCGACGGCCTTGCCGCCGATGGTCATGGTGAAATCGGAGTTGAAGGATGTCATGGCTACCTCGCTAACTGTGACCGGATTTTCGGCCATCCAAACGCCCTGCCGTAGGGGCGGTCAAGCGGAGATGGGCCGGCGTTACGAAAAAGCGTTGAACTAGAAACTGGGCATGCCCGGCAGGCCCGCGAGGGGTCCGGCGACATCACGCATCATCTCGCCCTGTTTGACGTCGAGTTTGCGTTTGGCGTCGGCGTGGGCGGCGATGATCAGGTCGGCGAGGATCTCGCCTTCGCCGGGGGCCAGCAGGCTCTCGTCGATATGCAGGCGCGCCAATGCGCCGCCGCCGGTCAGGGTGACGCGCACCATGTCGCCGCCGGAAACGCCGTCGATTTCGCTCCGCTCGAGATCGGCCTTCGCGGCGTGCAGCTTTTCCTGCATGGCCTTGGCCTGCTTCATCAAAAATCCGAGATCTTTCACTGTGGTCTAGTCCTCGTTGGTGGCGACTTCGTCATCGACGGTCGGGGTTTCGGGCGCGCCCATCTGGCGCACGTCCAGGATTTCCGTTCCGGGAAATGCGGCCAGGACGGCCTGGATGAAAGGTTCGGCCAGGGCCTCGGCGTGGGCGGCGTCGACCGCCTTTTGTTGACGCTCGAGCAGGGTTTCGGCCCCGCCGCCGCCTTCGCAGGCGACCAGCCACGGCTGGCCGGTCCATTCCTTGAGCCGGGCGACGAGACGGTGCGAGAGGTTGGAAGGCGCGCCGTGAACCGCCTCGAACGTCAGGGCGCCGCTGCGAAAGCTGATCGGTCGGACGTATTTTTCCAGATCGAGCTTGAGGCCGATGTCGCGCCGCTCGCCGGCCAGGGCCACCACGTCCTCGAAAGATTGCGGCGCGGCCAGGCCGGACGGTGCGGCAACCGCCTGGGTCGCCAACGCGCGCGCCGCCGCGGACGCGCCGCCGCCGGACGGTCGCGGCGCCGGAGGAGAAACGCCCGCACTCTCGCTCCCGCCCTCGCCGCGCAGGACTTTCAGCGCCTCTTCCGGCCCCGGCAGATCGGCGGCGTAGGCCAGGCGGATCAGGGTCATGTCCACCGCCGCCGCCGGATCGGGCGCGCGCCTTACCTCGTCCAACGCTTTGAGCAGCATCTGCCACAGCCGCGCCAGACTGCCGGCGGAAAGGGCGACGCCCAGCGCGGTCAGGCGCGCGGCCTGATCCTTCGGCAGGGTCAGCACATCCGGGCCCAGGGTCTTGGCGACCGTGGCCCCGTGGCAATGCTCCAATAGGTCGAGCATGACCGTGTTCGGATCGGCGCCGACCGCGTAGAGGGCGCGGAACGTGGTGATGGCCCCCGCCGTGTCGCCGCGCGCCAGGGTTTCGAAGAGATCGATGGTCTGGCCGCGATCGGCGAGACCCAGCATGTCACGCACGGTCGCGGCGCTGATGCTCTGGCCGGCGTCGGCCTGCACCATGGCCTGATCGAGCAGGGACTGGGCGTCGCGCACCGAGCCTTCGGCGGCGCGGGCGATCAGGGTCAAGGCCTCGGGCTCGATCCGCGCCCCTTCCGCCTCGGCGATCGCGGCCAGGCTGGCGATGATCACCGGCGGCTCGACCCGGCGCAGGTCGAAGCGCTGGCAGCGCGAAAGTATGGTCACCGGCACCTTGCGGATTTCGGTGGTGGCGAAGATGAATTTGGCGTGCGGCGGCGGCTCCTCCAGCGTCTTCAACAAAGCGTTGAAGGCCTTTTCGGAAAGCATGTGGATTTCGTCTATGATATAGACCTTGTAACGCGCGCTGGCGGGCGCGTAGGGCACGCCATCCAGAAGCTCCTTCATTTGGTCGACGCCCGTGCGGCTGGCGGCGTCGATTTCCAGCACGTCCAGATGACGCCCCTCGATAATCGCCCGGCAGTGCACGCCCTCGACCGCGAGGTCCTCGACGCTCGGCTGATGGACGGCGTCGCTCTCATAGTTGAGCGCGCGGGCCAGCAGACGGGCGGTGGTCGTCTTGCCCACCCCGCGCACGCCCGTGAGCATGAAGGCGTGGGCGATGCGGCCGGTGGCGAAGGCGTTCTTCAGCGTCCGCACCATGCCTTCCTGGCCGATCAGATCGTCGAAATTGCGCGGCCGGTATTTGCGGGCGATGACGGTGTAGGGCGCCGCGGGCTCCGGGTTCTGGGCCGGCGCCGGCGCCCCGAACATGTCGGTCGTCGCCTCGTCACGCGTCGCGGGGTCGATATCGAGCGTGGCGTCCTGATCGGTCATGAACCTTGGGGGCCCGGGCGGCTGGAGGAAGGTGGAGACCGGCAGACGACCCGGAGTAGATTCGTTACGGCTGCTTCCTTCCGGACCTGACCGGGTTGGCGAGGCCTCCGCCCATCGCCGATCTCCACGCCCTATATCGCGTGTGAGGGGGGCGGGCGCAAGCGGGCCGAACGCAAACCCTTGCATCAAACGGCGCCACACGGTCCTATTGCGCGATCACAACGACGGGACGACACAATGAATTTGAAAGCGGTCGCGCTCGGCGCGCTTCTTCTGGCGACGGCGCCGGCGGGTCCGGCGTTCGCGGACGACGCGGCGACGCCCGCCAAGGTCGAAAAGGCCGACGCCAAACCGGTCGACAAGCCCGATCTGCCGCCCCTGCCGGCCGACGCCCACGTCAAGCAATCGATCCGGCTGGCGGGGCGGGAACTCAACTACACGGCCACCGTCGGCACGATCCCGGTGCGCGACGACAAGGGTAAGCTGACCGGCCAGGTGGTGTTCACCGCCTACACTGTCGACGGCGCGGAGGTCGCGAACCGGCCGGTGACCTTCGCCTTCAACGGCGGGCCGGGCGCGGCGTCGGTCTATCTCAATCTGGGCGCGATCGGACCCAAGCGGGTGGCGTTCGGCGCGGCCGGCGACAGTCCGTCCGACCCGCCGCGCCTGATCGACAACGACGGCGCCTGGCTCGATTTCACCGATCTGGTGTTCATCGATCCGGTCGGCACGGGTTTTTCCCGCTCCCTGGTCGACGAAGAGGCGACCAAAAAGGCGTTCTGGGCGACCAAGCCGGACATTGAATACCTATCGCGCGTCGTCTACGACTGGCTGTTGAAGAACGGTCGCCTGAACTCGCCCAAATTCATCGCCGGCGAGAGCTACGGCGGGTTTCGCGGCCCGCGCCTGGCCGACTATCTGCAAACCGAGATGGGCGTGGGCGTGAACGGCGTGGTGCTGGTCTCGCCCTATCTGGATTCGGCGACCGGGTTCGATCCGGCCTTTTCGCCCCTGCCGTTCGTCGTCACCCTCCCGTCCATGGCCGCCGCCAGCCTGGAGCGGCGGGGCGCCTTGACCCTGCAAGCCATGGCGGCGGTCGAGGCCTATGCGCGCGGCGACTACGCCGTCGATCTGATGAAGGGCCGCACCGATCCTGCGGCGCAGGGCCGCATGGAGGCCAGGATCGTCGAGTTGACCGGCCTTGATCCGACCTTCGTGCGTCGTTCGGGTGGACGCATTGAGACCCAGGCCTTTCTGCGCGAAGTCTTCCGCGATCAGGGCAAACTCGGCAGCCGCTATGATTCCAACGTCACGCAGGACGACCCGTTTCCCTATGCCCCCGAACAGCGCACCGGCGATCCGATCCTGGGCTCGATCATCGCCCCGACCACCTCGGCCATGGTCGATTTCGTCACCCGCGTGGTCGGCTGGAAGGTCGAGGGTCGCTACAACGCGCTCAGCGAAATCGTCGCCAAGGGCTGGAACGGCGGCCACGACGAGCAGGTCGAATCGGTGACCGCCCTGCGCGAGGCGGTGGCGCGGGACCCGAAGATGAAGGTGCTGATCGTCCACGGCTGGGATGATCTGTCCTGCCCCTTCTTCGCCTCGGTGCTGATCGTCGACCAACTGCCCGCGACGATTGATCCTGGGCGGGTGCAGGTGAAGGAATATCCCGGCGGCCACATGTTCTACAGCCGCTCCGACAGCCGCCTGGCGTTGCGACGCGATGTGATGGCGATCTATGGCGCGCGTTAGGAGGTCGTCATGCCCCTGACCGCTTTTACCAACACCTTCGCCGGCAATCCCCTCGACCGGGCCAGCGATCGTCGCGCGAAGGCGGCGTGGGTGGCCGAGCGACTCGCGGAACCTGGATCGCTGGCGATCGCGATCTGGAACGGTCGGCCGCTGGTGGAGGACGCCAAAGGCGCGAACGACGGGGCGGCCGGCGTACAGATCGCCTATCTCGCCGCCGAGATGGCGCGGCAATTGTCCGGCGGGCCGGAACGGTTGCTGTTTCTGGGCCTGTGGCGGGAGACCGCCGTATTTGCGGTCGATCTCGAGGGCGACGCCGACCCCGCCGATGGCCCGCTGCAGGGGCTCGGGCGATTTGAGGATTTGCGCGCTATCGCCATGCGCTTGCCGAGCGCGGACGCGGCGATCTTCGCCACCGCCAAATCAATGTTCGAATGGCGCCGCAAGCACCAGTTCTGTGCGACGTGTGGCGCGCCGTCGGAAGTGGCCGAGGCCGGCTGGAAGCGCATATGCCCCGCCTGCAAGACCGAGCACTTTCCGCGCACCGATCCGGTGGTGATCATGCTCGCCGCCAAGGGCGACCGCTGCCTGCTCGGCCGCCAGGCCGTCTGGCCCAAGCATATGTACTCGGCCCTGGCCGGGTTTCTGGAACCCGGCGAGACCATCGAGGAGGCCTGCGCGCGCGAATTGTTCGAGGAGGCGGCGCTGCGCACGCGCTCGGTGCGCTATCATTCCACCCAGCCTTGGCCCTATCCATCAACGCTGATGATCGGGCTGATCGCCGAGGTCGAAAACGACGACGCCGTCGCCGATCAGGCCGAGCTCGAAGAGGTGCGCTGGTTCACCCGCGACGAAGCCCGCGCCATGCTGCGCGGCGACCTGACCGACGCCAAGGCACCGCCGCCCCTGGCCATCGCCCACCAGATCATCAAGGCGTGGGCGGAAGAGGGCTAACCTTGCCCGTCCCTGAACGCGTCCGCCGGGTAGACGCCCAGGACCTCGACGTGATCGCTGAAGAACTTCAGTTCCTCAAGCGCCAGGGCCAGGGACGGATCCTCCGGGCGCCCGTCAACTTCGGCATAGAAGAAGGTCGCGGTGAAGGCGCCGTTTTCCATATAACTTTCCAGCTTGGTCATATTGACCCCGTTGGTGGCAAACCCGCCTAACGCTTTGTACAGGGCGGCGGGAATGTTGCGCACGCGAAAGGCGAAGCTGGTCACGCAACGGACACCCGCTGGCGGCGCGGGCGGATCACGGTCGGCGGTCATCACCAGAAAACGGGTGGTGTTGTGCGTCTCGTCCTCGATGTCGCGCATGAGAATGGTCAAGCCGTAGATCTCCGCGGCCAGGGCCGGGGCGATGGCGGCGCGGGTCGGATCGGGATGGGCGGCGAGCGCCATGGCCGAACCGGCGGTGTCGTGCGCCGGCTCGATGGCGACCTTGAGCTTGCGCAGCAGGCGGCGGCACTGGCCGGCGGCGAACGGCATGCTGATCACCGTGCGCACGTCCTCCAGCTTGGCGCCCGGATTGACCATCAGCTGAAAGTGTATCGGCTTGAACAGCTCCTGGATGATGCGCAGGCCCGATGACGGCAACAGATGGTGCACGTCGGCCACCCGCCCGGCGATGGAATTTTCCACCGGAATCATCGCCAGCGCGCACTCGCCTGTTTTGACCGCCTCGAAGGCGTCTTCGAACGCCGCGTAGCCGACCGAGGCGTAGTCGGGGAAATAGGCCCGGCAGGCCTCGTCGCTGTTGGCGCCTGGCTCTCCCTGGAAGGCGATTCGCAAGGCTTGGGTCATGCTGACGGCGGCTCCGAGATTCGCGCGTGGGCGCGGGCGTTGGCGAGATCGGCGGGGGTGTCGACTGAAAGGGGCGCGGAAGCGATCACGCTGGCCCAGATCGTGAGGCCCAGCTCCAGCGCGCGCAATTGCTCAAGTTTTTCGCGCCGCTCCAGCGGCGACGGCGGCGCGGCGGTGAATCGCGCGAGGGCCTCGCGGCGATAGCCGTAGAGGCCGATATGACGCCAGATCGGTCCGTCGCCGTACTGGGCCCCGCGGGTGAAATAGAGCGCGCGGCCGCGTGTCGCGTCCTCGGCCAGACTCATCACCGCCTTGACGACGTCGGGGTTGGTCCGGTCCCCCGCGCTCGCCTCCGGCGCGATGCAGGTGGCGATGTCGCAACTCGCCTCGGCGGCCAGCAGGTCGGCGCAGGCGGCGATGACGTCCGGCGCGACAAACGGCATGTCGCCCTGCAAATTGATCACCGCGTCATGGCGACCAGCGGGATCAAGCTGCGCCAGCGCCGCGAGGATGCGGTCGGAGCCCGACGGCAGGTCGGGATCGGTCAGAACCGCTCGCCCGCCGGCCTGGGTGATCGCCTGAACGATGGCCGGGTCGCCGGCGGCGACGGCCACCGGACCGATGTCGGCGGCCTGGGCGCAGCGCATCACGCGCACGATCATCGGCACGCCGCCGATATCGGCCAGGGGCTTGCCCGGCAATCGGCTGGCGGCCAGCCGCGCGGGGATGAGGATAATCGGCGTCATGCTGTATTTGGCTCAAAAGGCTTGTGGCTCGGTCGTGTCTGACCGCCCCCGGTTGCGCCCGCGCCGGTAGCGTGTAAGAGACGCCGACGCAACAAAATGGCGCGCAACGGCGCTAGAGCACGATGACATGAAACAGAACTGACTCGTGTCTGAATCGTGCTCTAGAGTCAAAAATCTAGAGCTTGATTCAAACGCCGATACGACGTCATCAAGCTCTAGGGCGTGCTTGGTCAATGCGGGCTGACAAGGGATAAAGAGTTCGAGATGAGCGACCTCAACACCAACAAGATTTTGGGCGCGGGTCTGGCGACCGCCCTGGTGGTCACCGGTCTGTGGGTCGGGGTCCCGCTGGTCTTCAAGGCGCCCGAAGCGGCGAAGCAGGGCTACGCCATCGCCGTGGCGGCCGATACGTCGGGCGAGGGCGCGGCGGCGGCCGACACGCCGCCCGATTGGGGCACGGTGCTCAAGACCGCCGATGTCTCCGCCGGCGAAGCCAAAACCGCCGTTTGCAAATCGTGCCACGCCTTCGACGCGTCCGGCGCCAACAACATCGGCCCGGGTCTCTACGGCGTCGTCGGCCGCAAGCCCGGATCGCACCCGGGATTTGCGTATTCGGCGGGCATGAGCGCGTTCGGGGCCAAGCAGCCGGTGTGGGACTATGAGCACATCTATGAATTCCTGCAGGGGCCGCAGAATTATGTTTCCGGAACGAAGATGACCTACCTGGGCCTCAAAGCGCCCCAGGACCGCATCAATGTGATCGCCTATCTGCACACCCTTGGTTCAAACCTGCCCATTCCGGCGCCCAGTCCCAAAGCGCCTGCGGCTGCTGCCGGCGCCCCCGCCGCAACTGGCGCTCCCGCTAACGCGGCGGCGGCCGCGGCTCCCGCCGCCGCGCCGGCCAAGCCGGTCGCCTAGACGTCGTGCGCGTGGCGCTGCGACTGACGGCGGTGGCGACCGCACTTTTCGCCATGGCTACCGCAGCCGTTGGCGCCCACGCGCCGTCGGCCCCGATATCCAGCCTCGTTGAACTGCCGACCCCCCTGCCGGCGCCCTATGACTCTTCGGCGGACGCCGCACGACAGGTCGCGGCCGCCAAGGCCAGGGCGCGCGCAAGCGGCAAGCTTCTGCTGATCGATCTGGGCGGCAACTGGTGCCCGGACTGCCGCATCCTCGCCGGCTTCATGCAATTGCCGACGATCGCCGCCTTCATCGACGCGCATTATGTGGTGGTGATGGTCGACGCCGGACACATGGACCGGAATCTGGATATTCCCGCGCGCTGGGGGGTGAATAGCCTGGTGGGGGTCCCGAGCGTGCTGATCGTCGATCGCCACGATCACCTGGTCAACGCCGGCCACACCGCGGCATTGGATGACGCCCGATCAATGTCGCCGCAGGCCCTGACCGATTGGCTGGCGCGCTGGACGCCTTAGAGCAGGACGATTTTAGACAGAACCGTCCAAAATCTTAAATCCTGCGCCAGATGCAAAAGCGTCGAGCCTGATTTAAGCGTTCAGATCTGTTCCGTCTGAACGCGTCGGGCTGTAGGCTAGAGGCCTTCTTCGCCCGGCGGTGCGAACGTCAGGATGAACCCGGCGACGACATCCAGCAGGATCATTAGGGTGATCAGCAGGAAGGTGGAGGTGGAGAACTGCGGAACCAGCAGCAGCGCCGCCAGACACATGATGAACAACAATATGGTCAGGGCGTGATTGGCCGCCGCGACGGCCCGACCGGGCGGCGCCTTGAGAAGCTCCACGAACATCACGACCAGGGCGGCGGCGACCAGGAGGTCGGCGACACTGATCGGCCAGCCATTCCCCGCGGCGCCCCCCAGTGTGAACAGAGGATCGGTCAGACGCGAATGCACCGCTTGCGTGGCGGCGCCGGCGCCGGCGGCGTCCCAGACGAATACAAAGAAGACGTAGGCGGCAACCGGAAAGGACAGTAGTGGTATAGCGGCGAACATCTACCCTCCTAGATTTAGTCGACGCCACCGTGATCGCGAGCGCGTGATCTCAACCAAACCACGCCAGCCAAATCGAAAACGGCCGCCCCCAAGCGACTCCAATTGTTATATTTTGATCGCCCGCTGTGTCTTTGTCTATGGTTTACAGGCTCAAAAGCGACCCAGAACCCCTCGCGAATCATTAACAAAGGTAAATAACGGTGATTGTGATCGAAAAAAGGGAGTCGCAAATAGGCGTCCCGGCGGAACGCCTTGAGCCCGCAACCACTGTCGCGGGCGCCGTCGTTCAGCACGCGTCGCCGGACGGCGTTGGCGATTTTGGAGGCCCAGCGCTTTGACGCCGTGTCGCGCCGTTCGGTCCGCACACCACCGATCAGGCCAAGATCCGGCGGCGCCTCGGCCAGGGCCCGCGCCAGTCTGGGCGCGTCGACGGGGTCATTCTGCCCGTCGCCATCAAGGGTGATCACGATCGGCGCGCGGGCGGCCAGCACGCCGGTGCGGACGGCCCGGCTCTGGCCGGCGTTGCGCCGGTGACCCAGGATGCGCAGGTGGGGAATATCGATCGCCGCCCGCGCCAGGCGGGCGCGGGTGTCGTCGGTGCTGCCGTCGTCGACGAACAGGATTTCCACCGCCTGGCCTTGAAAGGCCGCGTCAATCTCGCGCGCGAGGGCGTCGGCCGCGCCCTCTTCGTTGAATACCGGCACGACGATAGAATAGGCGGGATCGCGATTCGGCGGGCGGCGCGGTGAAGGGTCCAGACTCATGCGTCATCATAGCGGAAAATCGGACGCGCGCGCGGTCCGATCCGACCCGTCTTCATGCTAATGAAACGACATGACGCTGATCACCCGTCTTGACGCCTGGGGCGCCGGCTGGCGTGGTCCGGTGCTGGCCGCGCTCCTGGCCCTGATCGCCGGCCTGCCGGGCCTGTTGAGCCTGCCGCCGCTGGACCGCGACGAGGCGCGTTTCGCCGAGACCTCCGCCCAGATGCTGGAGAGCGACGATTTCGTCACGCCGCATTTTCAGGACGCGCCGCGCTTCAAGAAACCGGTGGGGATTTATTGGCTGCAGGCCTTGGCGGTCAGAACGACATCGAGCCTGGAGGATCGGGCGATCTGGGCGTATCGGCTGCCGTCGCTGCTGGGCGCCATGCTGGCCGCGGCTGCCTGCGCCTGGGGGGCCGCGGCGTTCCTGCGTCCGGGCGGAGCCTTGTTGGCCGGCGGTCTGCTAGCGACGGGTTTTCTGGTGTCCACCGAGGCCGACATCGCCGCCACCGACGGGCTGCTGTGCGGCGCGGTGACCCTGGCCATGGCGGCCTTGGGGCGGATGTATCTGGCCGTGCGCGACGGACGGACGCCGACGCGCGCGGTCAAGATCTTGTTCTGGGCGGCTTTCGCCACGACCGTCCTCATCAAGGGTCCGGTGGGGCCGATGGTTGTCGGCCTGACCCTCCTCAGTCTGTGCGTTTGGGATCGAAAGATCGTCTGGCTCAAGGATCTGGGCTGGGGTTGGGGCCTGATCTTGACCGCTCTGGTGGTGGGGCCGTGGGCGATGGCCATCACCGTCGCCACCGACGGCGCGTTCTGGGGCGCGGCGGTCGGCGGCGATCTCGCGCCCAAGCTGGTGGGAGACCAGGAGGGGCACGGCGCCCCGCCCGGGTTCTATCTGGCCCTGGCGCCGCTTCTGCTGTTTCCCGCCTCAATGCTCCTTCCGGCCGGACTGACCGTAGGTTGGCGCGCGCGCGTCGAGCCGGCGGTGCGCTTTGCAGTGTGCTGGCTCCTCCCCGCCTGGCTGGTGTTCGAGCTCATTCCCACCAAGCTGGTTCACTACACCCTGCCGCTCTACGGCGCCCTGGCCTGGCTGATGGCGCGAGCGCTGTCCGAGCCGATCGCCCGGACGTCACGCGCGATTGGGGCGGGATTGATTGTCGTCGCCGGCGTCGCCTTCGCCGGCGCGGTTCCGGCGGCCCTGCATGCGCTGAAGTATTCGAGCGACGCGGCGACGGCGTGGGGGCTTCTGGCGGGGGGCTTGTTCCTGCTCGCCGGCGTCGGCGGCGCCGTGTTCTTCTGGCGCGAAAGAACCCTGCCGGCCATGATGGTCGCGGGCGCCGCGGCCGTCTCCGCGCACGCCGTGCTGATCGGCGCCCTGGCGCCCAGCCTGCAGCCCCTGTGGCTGTCCAGCCGCGCCGCCCGCGCCCTGATCCTGACCGGCCTCAGCCCGCGCCAGGGGGTGGTCCCCGGTCCGGTGACGGTGGCCGGTTTCGAGGAGCCGAGCCTGGTCTTCCTGCTCGGCGCTGACACCGTGCTCGGCAACGCCGACGACGCCGCCGACGCCGTCGTCGACGGGCGCCCGGCGATTGTCGAAGCGCGGCAGGACGCGGCGTTTCAGGCCTCGCTGAAAGCGCGCGCTCGCACGTCCACCCCCGCCGGTAGTGTCGCCGGCCTCGACTATTCCAACAACCAGCGCGATGTGCTGACCCTTTACCGACCCGCCAACCGCTTGAATACCAAAGGCGCGCCATGACCGATCATATCGAGATCGTGGAGGTTGGTCCCCGCGATGGCCTGCAGAATGAAAAAGCCATTCTGGGCCCCATTGACCGCGCGCAGTTCGTCCGGCGCCTGGAGGATTGCGGCGTGCGGCGGATCGAGGCGGTGTCGTTCGTCAATCCCGCCCGCGTGCCACAAATGGCGCAGGCCGAAGCGGTCATGGCCGACCTGGTCGGACAAACCGACCGCTCGCGCATTGGCCTGATCCTCAACCGGCGTAGATGGAGCCGCGCGGTGGCGGCCGGTTGCGACGAGATGAATTTCGCCCTGTGCGCCACCGACGGCTTCGGCATCCGCAATCAGGGCGCGTCCGTCGCCGAACAGCTGACGGCCCTCAAAGAGATCGTCGCCGTGCGCGCCGAGCGCGGCGGTCCGCCGCTCTCCTTGACCATCGCCGTGGCCTTCGGCTGTCCGTTCGACGGCGAGGTGTCCGAAGAGCAAGTGGTCGATATCGTCCGCGCGGCGGCGACCCTCGGTATCGAGGAAATCGCCCTGGCCGACACGATCGGCGTGGCCGATCCGTGGACCGTGCGGGCGCGCATCGCCGCGGTGCGCGCCGCGGCGCCGGCCGCGCGTCTTCGCCTGCATTTCCACGACACCCGCAACACCGGCCTGGCCAACGCCTGTGCCGGGATTGAATCTGGCGTGCGTATCCTGGACGCCAGTTGCGGCGGCTTCGGCGGCTGCCCGTTCGCGCCGGCGGCCACCGGCAATATCGCCACGGAAGATTTGGCCTACATGCTGCACCGTGCCGGTTTCGACACCGGCCTGGATATCAAGGCCCTGGTGGCGACGGCGCGCTGGGTGGGCGAAAAGCTCGGCAAGCCGCCGGTCTCCGCCCTCAGCCGGGCCGGCGGATTTCCCTGAGCGCGCGGATCACAGTCCCTGGCTGAACAGGATCCCCGCCGTGCCGACGGCGCCGGCCAGGATCAGAAACACCCCGGCCGTCAGACGGGTGAACAGGGTCGTCGAAAAGTCCAGGCGACCGCGCGGCGGCGCGCGATCGTCCGGCAGTCGCGCTTTGGTGGGTGACAGGTTAACGTTGGCCACGGCGGGACCTCCAGGTTTCATGAAAGACTCCCCAAGCCGTCATCGGTTCCATGGAGACCCTAGTCTCCCTATGTGTCTCGCGTGTTCCGGTGTATGGGCGAGGGCACCATGTTTCGTGGGTCGTTGGCTTGCGACCCGCACGCCAATCATCCGCCCCGGGTTCGCGAAGCGCGACGATTTGAGTTAAGAGGGCGCATGCAGACGCAAAATCCCTTCCTCGACGAAATGTCCAAACTGACCCAGGCCGCCATGGGCCTCGCCCAGGCGGCGGGCGAAGAAGCCAAGAGCGCCATGCGCGCCCAGACCGACAAATGGGCCGCCGACATGGACCTGATCCGCCGCGAGGATTTCGAGGCCCTCAAGGCCGAAGTCGCCGCCCTGCGCGCCGAATTGGCCGCCCTGAAGCCCGCGAAAAAGGCTTGAATTTTTTGCTCGCGAACCGCGCGAAGCAGTCTAGCCTCTCAGGCGTGCTTCCATGGTCCCGCCGCCCCTTTAAATTGCCCAAAGGACGCTTTTGACGCTCCATGAACATTCCTCGCCCCGATGAAGACGACACCTTTGTCACCCTCGACCCCCTTGAGGTGGTCGAGCGGGTGTTGGCCGCCGAAAATCTGGCGTTCGACCGCACCGACGATGGCGATCTGGCCTTTTCCCTGACCGGGGATTGGAAGGATTACGAGCTGTGGTTCGCCTGGCGCCCGGAAGCCGACTGCCTGCAGCTGTGCCTGTCGATGGACATGAAAATCGCCAAGGAACAGCGCGACGGCGCCCATCATCTGGTCAATCTAATCAATCAACGGGTTTGGTTGGGCCATTTCGAGACCTGGGCCGAAGAGGGCGAGGTGGTGTTTCGCCACTCCATGGCCCTGCCGGACGACGACAGGCCGAGCATGGCGCAGACCGCTTCGATGATCGACGCGGCGATGGAGGCGGCCGACCGCTTCTATCCGGCTTTCGATTTTCTGATCAATCAGGGCAAGACGCCGGAAGAAGCCATGTCGGCCTGCATGTTCGAGACCGTCGGTCAGGCCTGAGGCTGGAAAGCCGTGCGGACCGGCCTGAAACCCGTTCTGCTGATCGGCGCCGGCCATATGGGCGGCGCATTGGTCGCCGGCTGGCGGCGCGCCGGCGCGCTCAAGGCCGCCGACCTGATCATCCGCGATCCCTATCCGGGAGATGAAGCCAAGGCCGCGGCCGCGTGGGGCGCGACGCTGAATGGTCCCGACGCCGGCCTCGCCAAGGCCAACACCGTGATCCTGGCCGTCAAGCCACAGACCTGGCGGGCGACGGCCGAGGCGACGGCGCCGCTGCTGGCGCACGACGCCACGATCATCTCCATTTGCGCGGGGGTGATGGCGGAGGATTTGGCGCATGCCTTTGGCGGCCGATCGATCGCCCGGGTCATGCCGACCACCGCCGCCGCCATCGGCCGGGGCGCCGCCAGCGTGTGGGCGGCCGATGTCGCCACGCGCGCCGTCGCCCGCGCCCTGTTTGAACCGCTCGGCGCGGTGGTCGATTTGGCCGACGAGAGCCTGATGCACGCAGCCACCGGGGCCTCCGGCTCGGCCCCGGCCTATTTCTACGCCCTGGTTGAAGCCCTGCAATCGGCCGGTGAGGCGGCCGGTCTTGAACCGCGTGCCGCGCGCGACCTGGCCCGCGCCACCCTGATCGGCGCGGCCGCCCTGATGGAAACCAGCGGCGAGGACGCCGCGACCCTGCGCGGGCAGGTGACCTCGCCGAACGGCACGACCCAGGCGGCCCTGGATGTCCTCATCGGCGCAGACGGGCTGGGCCCCCTGATGAGGCGAACAGTGGCCGCCGCCGCCGCGCGCTCGCGGGACCTGAGCGGATGAAGCAAACGCGCGACATCGTTCAGAGCGCCATCGACGCCATGCTAACCCTCGCCGCCGAGGGCGCCTGGCGGGACGTCAGCCTGCGCCAGATCGCCGAGAAGGCGGGCGTCCCCCTCGCCGACCTGTTTGTTCTGGCCGACGGCAAGGACGCCCTGCTCGATCTTTTGTCGATCCGCTTCGACGCCGCCGCCCTGGCTACCGCAGCGACGGCCTCGGACGACGCGCACGACCGCCTGTTCGACGCGGTCATGGCCCGCGTGGAGGCGATGGAGCCGCACCGCACGGCGCTGATGGCGATCTATCGGGGCCTTGGCGCCGCCCGCGTCGCGCCCAGCCTTCCGCGCACCGCCCGCGCCCTGTTCGAAGCCGCCGGTCTCGACGCCACGCCCCCGCGGCGCCTCGCCATGACCGCGATCTGGATCCGCGTCGTCCAGGTCTGGCGCGACGATGAAGGCGCCCTCAACCGCACCATGGCCGAGATCGACCTGCGCCTGAAGCAAATGCGGACGAGGCTGAGCCGGATCGGGGCGGGGTTTTAGGCGCGCGACCCCAACCGCCCGTGCTCCAGCCATTCGCCCAGGTCAGCGGGAAGCTCGCTCGCCACGCGGTGGCGATAGAGGGCGACGTCTTCGTCGGTCAGCACGCCTTGCCAGCGATTGTTGGTGCCCTGATGCAGGAAGGTCTTGTGGCCGTCCTTGAATCGCCCCTCGACTTGGGCGAGCAGGGCGGCGCCGTTCTTTTTCATCGTCTCGAAGGTGGCCGCCTCGACCAGCTTGGGCCACAGGGCGGCGGGGGTCTCGATGCCGAGGAAGTCGGCGATGCGGCCCATTTCGCCGGAGAGATCGGCTTTCAGATCATTGTAATGCACCAAAAGCACATTGGGCCGCTCGCGCTCGGCCCAGAAGGATCGCTCCAGCGAAAAAATACCGTTCGCGGACATGCAAAAGTCCTCGCCGGCCTCGTCGACCCACCAACGGAAGAACTCGCGCACGGCCGTCGGCGTTCGGGGAAATGATCGGCCGATCACGTCGTCGGCCAGACCAAGCGCGTCGAACGCGGCCAGTTGATCCCGCGAAAAACCGTTCATGAAGTTGAATTGCGACATGCAGGCGTCCAGCCCGCCGCGCGCGACATGGATGTAGCGCATCTCGTCATAGATCGGCAGGGCGTCGGCGGGCAGGTGCGATTTCAGAATACTGCGGTGCGGCTGGGCCGCGACCATCGGCGCCATGGCCTCGATCGGCATCATGAACCGGCAGTCGATCCACGGCGACACCGCCATGATATCGCGCGGCTCGGCGGACTGGAACACCAGCAGGCTGACGATCTGCTGGGTCCAGGTCGTGCCGACGCGGGCGGCGGTGGCGATGACGATGTCATCGGCGCGCGGGTGGTAGCGATCCCACTGGCGGCTGTCGCAGAACCAGTCACGAACCTCTCGGGTCGGCGCACGAACCAACATCTTGACTTCCCCCTCGGTATCTTCGCTTTTCCAGCCGGAAATACAGGGCCCAACATAGCAGGGAGTGTGACAGTGGTCACGGTATCGACGCGAAAAATCGAGGCGAACGGCCTCACCTTCACCGTCGACGAGGCCGGCGAGGGCGACAATGTCGCCGTCCTGCTGCACGGTTTTCCCGAAAGCCGGTTTTCCTGGCGGTTCCAGATCCCCCTGCTCGCCGAGCTTGGATGGCGGGTGATCGCGCCCGATCTGCGCGGCTACGGCGGCTCCAGCCGGCCGGCGCGCCGGGAAGACTACCAGATCGATCATCTGGTCGAGGACGTCGCCGGCCTGTTCGACGCCGTCGGCGCCAAGCGGCGTCTGCTGATCGGCCACGACTGGGGCGCGATGGTCGCCTGGGTATTCGCCATGGACAAACGCCTGCCGCTCGATGGCCTGATCATCATGAACGTGCCGCATCCTGCGGTGTTCGCGCGGGTGTTCAAGACTTCGGCGGCGCAGCGCAAGCGCTCGTGGTACGTCGGCTTTTTCCAGCTGCCGTTCCTGCCGGAATGGGCGCTGACCCGCGGCGGCGCCCGGGCGGTGGCGAGCGCCTTCACCGGCATGGCGGTCGACACATCGCGCTTTCCGCCCGATGTCACCGACGTCTATCGCACCAACGCCCTGGCGCCCGGCGCCATGACCGCCATGCTCAACTATTACCGCGCCAATCGCGATCTGATCGGACGCTACGACGGCGCCGCGCCGCTGATCGAGGTTCCGACCGTGATGGTCTGGGGCGAAGACGACACCGCAATCGGCATTGAATGCACCGAGGGCTATGAGGGTCTGGTCAGCGACCTGACCCTCAAGCGCCTGCCGGGCGTTTCGCACTGGGTGCAGCAGGAGGCGCCCGAAGCCGTCAACGCCATACTCAGTCATTGGATTGGAGAGAGATTGTGACCTACCCCCTCCCGAACGCCTCGATCGACCTGACCGGCCAGACCGCCCTGGTGACCGGCGCCTCGTCGGGGCTCGGCCGGCGCTTCGCCCTGGTTCTGGCCACGTGCGGCGCCAAGGTGGCCGTCACCGGCCGGCGGCTGGATCGGCTGGAGACCCTGGCCGCCGAGATCAAGGCCGCCGGCGGCGAGGCCGCGCCGTTGGCGCTGGACGTCACCGACGCCGACCAGCTCATCGACGTCGTCGAGCGGGCGCAAAAGGCCCTCGGCCTGGTGACGATCCTGATCAACAACGCCGGCATTCCCGACGCCCAGCGCGCGCACAAAATGCCGCTGGAGCTGATCGACCGGGTGTTCGACACTAATCTGCGCGCGCCCTACATTTTGTCGTGCGAGGTGGCGCGGCGCCTGATCGCCGCGGGGTCGCCCGGCCGGATGGTCAACATCGCCTCCATGGCCGCGTTCCAGTATCGCGGCGAGGGCGCGGCCCTCTATTCGATCACCAAGGCCGGCGTCGTGCGCCTGACCGAGGCCCTGGCGGTGGAGTGGGCGCGCTACAACATCAACGTCAACTGCATAGCGCCGGGCGCCTTTTCCTCGGAAATGATGGACGGCATGTTGGCGCGGGTGGGCGATATCACTCAGGGCTTTCCCCGCAAACGCATCGGCGATCCGGCCCAGATGGACGCCACCCTGCTGCACCTGGTCTCCCCCGCCGCCGACTTCGTCACCGGCGCGGTCATCAAGATCGACGACGTCCAGGGCGGGCGGTAAAAGTGAGATAGGGCAGGCGTAAGACATTTTACCGCGAAGGCGCGAAGGACGCGAAACATCGGGGCAGACGGTATGAAAGATGAAACGGTTGGCGATTCCGGGATTGAGCCGTTTCGTCAAAAGGACGGACTTGATTCAGACATCGAGAAACTCGCGCGAACGATCGTCGATGCCGGGTTCAAAATTCACCAGGTTCTCGGTCCGGGATTGTTGGAATCGGCTTACGAGCACTGCCTCGTTCATGAACTGCAATCGCGTGGCATTTCAGTCCGGCGCCAGGTCGTCCTCCCAATTGTTTTCGAAGGTCTGACACTAGATGCAGGTTATGGTCTGGACCTCGTTGTCGGTGACTCGATCATTGTTGAAATAAAAACGGTCGACGCTCTGACAGAACGCCACAAGGCGCAAATTCTCATCTATCTCAAACTGTCCAATTTCAAACTTGGATTTCTCTTGAATTTCAATGTTGTATTGTTCAAGGACGGCATCAGGCGAATTGTCCTCTCTTCGCGTCCTTCGCGCCTTCGCGGTGAAATCGAACCTTAGATTTGCCCACGGCTGATCGTGATTGAACGCTTGGTTCGCAAAGGAGCAAGTGTCCTTGCCGCTGACACGCCCGCCGCTCTTTCCTTTCCCCGCTCACCCGACTAAAGGCAGGCGCGCATGAACGCGCCCGCCACACACCCGGGATCCGGGACCTCTGCCCACGGCGGCCGCAAGCGCTATCTGGGCCTGATGCTGGGCTCTATGGGCGTGGTGTTCGGCGATATCGGCACCAGCCCGCTGTACGGCTTCCAGGGCGCGGTCACGGCGGCGGCGCACGGCGCGGTCGGGCCGGGCGAAATCTTCGGCATCACCTCGCTGATTATCTGGGCCCTGTTGATCGTGGTGACGATCAAATACGTCCTGTTCATCATGCGCGCCGACAACCACGGCGAAGGCGGCATCCTGTCGTTGATGGCGCTGGCGCAGGGCGCTCTCGGCGGGCGGACGCGGGTGGTCTTGATCCTCGGGATCATCGGCGCGGCCATGTTCTACGGCGACGCCATCATCACCCCGGCGATTTCGGTGCTGTCGGCCATCGAAGGCCTGTCGGCCGTGCCCAGCCTGGCGCACGCCATCACCCCGCCGATCGAGATCTCCATCGCCCTGACCTTGTTGATCGGCCTGTTCACCGCCCAGTCGCGCGGCACGGCCAAGGTCGCCACCTGGTTTGGTCCGATCTGCCTGGTCTGGTTCGTGGCCATCGCCGTTCTCGGCCTCATGCACATTCCGAACGAGCCGCAAATCCTGATGGCCTTCCTGCCGACCTACGGACTGACCTTCCTCGTCCATCACGGCCTGATCGGCATGCTGGTGCTGGGCGCGGTCTCCCTGACCATCACCGGCGCCGAAGCGCTCTACGCCGACATGGGCCATTTCGGCGCCAAGCCCATCCAGGGCGCCTGGGTGTTGGTGGTCTTCCCGGCGCTGCTGATCAACTATCTCGGCCAAGGGGCCTTCGCCCTGCATTTCCTGGCGTCGCCGGCCGGCCACGGCGCGGATTTGTCCGCCGAGAACTGGTTCTTCCTGATGGTTCCGGAGGTGCTGCGCATTCCGATGGTGATCCTGGCCGCCGCGGCCACCATCATCGCCAGCCAGGCGGTGATCAGCGGCGCCTATTCGATGTCCAATTCGGCCATGCAGATGGGCCTGTTGCCGCGCCTGGCGGTCCGGCGCACGTCGGAGACCGAGGCCGGACAGATCTATATGCCGACCGTCAATCTCCTCCTGATGCTCGGCGTCATCCTGCTGGTCGGCATATTCAAGAATTCCGGCGCCCTGCAGGACGCCTATGGACTGGCGGTGACCGGCACCATGTCGGTGACCACGGCGCTCACCGCCGTCGTCGTGCGCAAGCTGTGGAACTGGAGCCTGCCGCGAACCGCCCTGGTCGTGGCGCCCCTGCTGGCGGTCGATCTGGCCTTTTTCAGCGCCAACATGCTCAAGCTTCTGACCGGCGGCTGGGTGCCCCTGGTGTTGGGCGGCGCGGTCGCGCTGGTGATCATGACCTGGATGCGCGGCAGCGCCATCGTCAACGCCAAGGTGCGCCGCGACCGCATTCCCCTGGCCGATTTCCTCGCTTCCCTGGCCCGCCGCCCGCGGCCGCGGGTGTCCGGCACGGCGGTCTATCTGACCGCCGATCTGGAGCTGACCCCCAGCGCCCTACTGCACAATCTCAAGCACAACGGCGTCCTGCACGCCCGCAACGCCATCGTCGCGGTGCGCACCACCGACGAGCCGCGCGTCGCCGACGACGCCCGCGCCGTGGTCGAGACCCTCAACGATCTCTTTGTGGGTATCACCCTGTCGTTCGGCTTCATGGAGCGGCCGGATGTGCCCACGGCGCTGGGCAAGCTGAACCTCGCCAACCTGCCGCTCAACCCGATGAATACGTCATATTTCCTCGGCCGCCGCACCGTGGTGCGCGGCGTGCATCGCGGTTTTCGGCGCCTGCAGGACCTGCTGTTCATCGCTCTAAGCCGAAACTCCGTCGATCCCAGCGACGTGTTCGCCATTCCCCCTGGCCGCGTGGTCGAAATGGGCACCCAGGTCGCGGTTTAGTGTCGAGACTCAATCGCCCACCTAAACCCTCCGTCATAGCCGGGCGTCAGTCCCGGCTATTTATTAGGCGAGCGGGCGGGGGTGGCCGTACGGCCGCTCGGCCATGGCGAGGTCTCTCCGAATGGGTCACCGGCACTGACGGCCGGTGATGACGGAGAGTTGTGGGTGGCGGACGCGAAATCCGCGCGCCAATTGAACTACCACCCTACAAACCCCGCCGCATCTCCCGCCAAGCGTCGGCGAGGTCGCCCCGAAACGCCGGGGCGGCGACGGCGATCAGGGCCTCGGCGCGCTCGTCGAGGCTGGCGCCGCGCAGGTCGGCGACACCGTGCTCGGTGACGACCAGATCGGTGTCGTCGCGCGGGATCGACACCGTCGGCGCGTCCAGTCTGGCGACAATGCGCGATATCTTGCCGCCGGCCGCCGTCGCCGGCAGGGCCAGAATCGCCCGCCCGCCCCTGGACCGCCGCGCCGCGCCGGCGAAATCGGGCGCCCCGCCAAGGCCGCTGACCAGTTTGCCGCCGCGCCATTCGACATTGGCTTGACCGAAGAGATCGATCTCCAGGGCTGAATTGATCGCAAAAAGCTTGTCCGTCGCCGCCAGACCCGCCGCGCCGTGGGTGACGGTGGCGTCGGCGAAGATCAGGCCGTCGGCCGCCCATCTCACAAAGGCCTCCGAGCCGTAGGCCACGCCGGCGACATGATGGTCGTCGGGCGCCAGGGCGCCGGCTTCGCTCAAGATCCGATAACCTTGCGTGACAAGCCCCGACCGCACCGTCAGCCCGCGCCGATCCGCCAGCTGCGCCAGGGCCGACGCCGGCGCGCCGCCGATGCCGGTCTGCAAGGCCGCGCCGTCCGGGATCAGGGCGGCGATGTGTCCCGCGATGAGCGCCTGCTCGGCGCTGACCGGGCCGTCCTCGCCGGTAATGAAGGTTTCGTCGGTGTCCACCGCAACGTCGATCGAGGCGAACGACACGGCGGGGCCGCGCTGCGCGCGGGGATAGTTGCGATTGACGAAGGCGATCCGCCGTTTGGCGCGCGCCCACACCAGAGGCGCGAAATCGACGCAGGGACCGAGCGAGCACAGGCCGTTCACGTCCGGCGGCGCGACCTGCAGGATGGCCAGATCCGGCGGCGCGTCGTGGATCAGGGCGTGCACGATCTGCGAATAGGGCAGGGGCCGGATCGCCACCCGCCCGGCCTCGAACCCCGGCCGCAGGGCCGGCGACATCATGAAGACCGTCAGCCGCGCCGCCGCGTTGAGGGAGGTGTAGTCAAAGCCGTTGATGCCGGGGATGAATCCGCCGATCAACGCGACGTCGGTCAGGACTTCCGGCGCCGACTCCAGCGCCGCGCGCAGACCCGCCGGCTCGCCGATCGCGCCCTGGACGTAGGCGGTGACTCCGGGGCGAAATTCGGCAAGGATTGGTTCAAACGCGGACACGGCGTCTCTTCTTCAATTCGAACGGGGCGACGTCAAGTCGAGGGAGGGTATTAACCATGGGCATGATCATCATCGCCATTCTGGTCGCCGGCACGCTGGGCGGGCTGACCGACTGGTTGTTCATGGGGGTGTTGTTCCATGACGCCTACAACACCTATCCCGAGGTCTGGCGACCGGGCATCCGCGAGGGGACGGAGCGCAAAGCGATCATCATCGCCTCGCTGCTGGGTTATGTGATGACCAGCGCGGTCGTTGCGCTCTGCTGTCTCGCGCGCGTGCACGATGTTGTCGGCGGGATCGAGATCGCGGTCCTGGCCTGGCTCGCGGGCCCGCCGTTCCTGATCATCATCAACGGTATGTTCATCAAGATCGACCCGAAGATCACCGTCGCCCATTGCCTGGGCTATCTCGCGCGGATGTTGCTGGCGGGAATTGCGGCAGGGTTGGTTATGGGTCCCTTTGCCGCGCACTAGGGGACTTGGCGAACGCTCAAACGCCCGCGTCGAAGAACCGCTCGACATCCGCTTCCGTATCGGCCGTATCCAGCCCGCGCTCGCCCAGCCAGCCGTCGTTGAAATAGGTGCTGCGATAGCGCTCGCCCGAATCGCACAGCAGAGACACCACCGCGCCGGCCGCCTCGTTCGCCGCCATCTCACGGATCAAGGCCACGCAGGCGATCAGATTGCAGCCGGTCGAGCCGCCGACGAGCTTGCCGATCCGCCGCGACAGCACCCGTGCGGCCGCAATGCTGGCCACATCGGCGACGGCGTAAGCCCGGTCGATCAATTCGGGGATGAAAGAGGGCTCGCAGCGCGGCCGGCCGATGCCCTCGATCAGCGACGGCGCGCCGGCGACGGTGCACACATTGCGATCGGCGAGATGGCGATGAAACACCGAGGCTTCCGGATCGGCCAGGGCGATGCGGGTGGGCAGGCCCCGGTAGCGGACATAGCGCGCCAGGGTCGCCGAGGTGCCGCCGGTGCCGGCGCCGACCACGATCCAGCTGGGAACGGGCGCGGGCTCATTGACCATCTGGCTGAAGATCGACTGGGCGATATTGTTGTTGCCGCGCCAGTCGGTCGCCCGTTCGGCATAGGTGAACTGGTCCATATAGTGGCCGCCCAATTCTTGGGCCAGGCGGGCGCTCTCGGCGTACATCGCCCGGCCGTCGTCGACGAAATGATGCTCGCCGCCATAGAAGGCGATTTCCCGCACCTTCTCTTCCGATGTGGTTCGCGGCATCACCGCGATGAAGCGCAGGCCCAGCAGGCGCGCGAAATACGCCTCCGACACCGCCGTCGAACCGCTCGACGCCTCGATGATGGGGGTCTCCGCGCCGATCCAGCCGTTGCAAAGGGCGTAGAGAAACAGCGAGCGCGCCAGTCGATGTTTCAAGCTGCCGGTCGGGTGGGTCGACTCGTCCTTCAGATAAAGCGCGATCTGCGGCAGGGCGGGCAGGGGGACGTGCAGCAGATGGGTGTCGGCCGAGCGCGCGAAATCCGCCTCGATCTTCCTGACCGCCTGATCGATCCACCCCCGATCCCGCCCACCGAAGTCCTGCATATGCCCTGCGTCCATTTGTTGGCCAAGCATGGCGGGTAGCCCGACGGCGCCCGATCGCAAAGGAAAAACCGCGCGTCTTCCGCGGGCTTTGTCCCGCGACGATCACCGCCTTGCCGCGCTGCGTTGGCGCGCGGTCAGGCGGCCGGCCGGTCGGGCAGGCGCGCTCTGGCCAGTCGCCAGATGACGTAGGGCGTAGCCGTGATCAGGAAAATCTCGACAGAATGGAGCAGAGCGCCGGCCATGCCGGCAAGGGGGACATCCATCCAGACACGATAGGCCGCGCCGGCGGGGGGGGAGCGAACGGCGTGAACCTGAACCGCGCCGGCGATCAACGCGACCGGGATCAAACCGACCATCGGCCAGGCCGCGTTTGATCGTTGCCGCGCGGCGATCAGTCCGATGGCCCACCCGATCAGCAGGGGGGCTCCGAAATAGGCCAGCTTGCCGAGGCCGAAATAGACGACCGCCGGCCCGTGTATCGGGACGAACGGCGTATCGGCCCCCGACAGAAACATCTTCCAGCCGGACCACAGGATCAAACCGGCGCCCAAGTAGGCGCCGGCCAGAAGCACGAGGGGGGAGAGCCCGAAGATCGCCCACGGCGCCCGCGCGCTCCAGGCCTGAAATTGGCGCCGCTCGATCATCGCCTTGGCCAGTCCATCCGCCTCCCCCAGTCGGAAAAGCGCCGCGGCGTCCGCCTCCGCGCGGCCGCGCCCCGCTTGCCTTTCGTCTTCCGTCAGGTCGGCCAGATGATCGGCCAGTTCGGCCAGGTAGAGCCGCACGGACGCCGGGGCGACACCGGCCCGCAGCAGACGCTCACGCAGGTCGTTTAACAGCATCGCCATTCGGCCCTCCGGTCAGCATGCCCTTGATCGCGGCGGTCAATGTGCTCCACGTCGCCGCGAGATCGGCCAATCGATGCGATCCCGCGGGCGTGACGCAATAGTAGATGCGGGTGCGGCCGTTGACGGTCTTGCGCCGCGAGCTCAGCGCGCCGTCGCGTTTGAGTCCGTGCAGCACCGGATAGACCACGCCTTCGCCGACGGTGATCACCGCGCCGGTGCGGCTCTGGATCGCCTGGACGATTTCATAGCCATACATCTCGTCCTGGTGGAGCAGCCTGAGGATCAGCAACTCCGGGACGCCGTTCATGAAATGGGGATTGGTCTCGCGCGTCGCCATCGATCACCCATGCATCGTGATTCAAGGTATATACCTTGAAGTTCAAGGTAAGGCAAGCGGGGTCGTCGCCCAATTTGCAAGGGATAGGGGATATGAGGCGGCGCCTTGCCGTCACCCCCGGCTCACCGCCAGGCGGTCAAGAACACCGCGTCGCGCCGCCTCAGAAAGGCATGGCGCCGGCGCCGCCGCACAGCTCCGCGGCGTGGCGCATCGCCTTTGCGACGCGCTCGGCCATGTCGCGGTCGCGGAAATCGACGGTGTTGGTGTGTCCGTTGCTCTTGCGCACCAGCAAAACCCAGATCGCAGGGCGCATTTTCGTGACCCAGGCCGCATGCCCCCCGTCGGCGTTAAGGCGGGCGATATCGTCGTCCAGGCTGGTGACGGACGCGCTGGTGACGATCTTGAACTGGATCGTGGAGCCAAGATCCTGCGCGGGTTTGCCGTCGACCGTGGTGTGCCAATGGAAGTCGACGGTGCAGGCGGCCTGGTCGGTTGTAACGTTGGTGGCCTCGGCGGTGAACTGGTTGTCCCAGGTCTGGCCGTCCGCCGGATCGTGCGTGGTGCTGGCGAAGTTGAGCAGGCCCTGTTCGGCGATCTTGTCGCGGATAAAGCCGAAAGTCTTGTCCAAAGTGGGCGCGCTCTGCGCCGCCGCGCCGGTCGCCGCCAGGACCAGGAGCGAGACGCCGATCGTCATGGCGACAATATGGGTCGAGCGTTTCATGCCGGTTCCCCCAGCGCCGCGCCCGTGGACAAGCCCGGCTTCGGGGCGAAGACTGTTCCTTCGGCGCCGCTACGTCAAGCTGGCCGATGTTTCACCGCGAAGACGCGAATGACGCGAACAAGGCTCGCACAGCTGAGAGCACACGCTTGGCGCGAAACGCCGAATTAGACCTTCGCGAGCTTCGCGCCTTCGCGGTCGAAAAACGCCAGCGGGCCGGCGTTGCAATCGGACCTCGTCTACTCAACCGCCTCCTGGACGACCGCCGCCTCGGCGACCAGCCAGTCGCGCAGGGCCTGGATGCGGCGCAGTTTTCGGCTGTCGGCGCGCCAGACGACGTAGAAGCCGAGCTCCGAGGCGACGCCGCCCTCCAGGGGACGCACCAGTCGACCGGCGGCCAGATCGTGCTCGATCAGGCCGCTGCGGGCCAGCGCCACGCCCAGACCCTGGGCGGCCGCCTCCACCAGCATCACCGAGTCGTCGAACAGCAGCCCCTCGCGCGGCGGGGTATCCAGTCCGAAGGCGCCAAACCACAGGCTCCAGGGCCGGTAGCCGTGGTGCAGCAGAGGCGCCGTCAGCAGATCTTTCGGTTCGTGCATCGGATGCTCAGCCGCGACCTTCGGGCTACACACCGGGAACAGGGTTTCGGCGAACAGGTGTTGGGCTTCCACGCCGTCCCAACGGCCGGCGCCGTAGCGCACCGCGACATCGACGCCGTCGGTGGTGAAGTCGGCGCGCCGGTCCTCGACGCGAAACTCCATATGGGCGCCGGCCTCATCGGCGAGCAGTTTGGGCAGCCGGGACGGCAGCCACCGGCCGGCGAACTGCGGATCGAGGCTGATGACCAGCGGATCACGCGCCGCGCCGGCGTCGAACTCACTCACCGCGTTTTGCAGCACGTCAAAGCCGCGGCCCAGTTCGTCGGCCAGGCGCTGCGCGGCGGGCGTGGGGACCATGGTGTTGCCGCGCCGCTCGAACAGCTTGGCACCGAGTTCGGCCTCCAACCGGCGGATCTGCTGGCTGACCGCGCCGTGGGTGACCGCCAGCTCATCGGCAGCGCGGCTGTAGCTGCGATGCCGGGCGGCGGATTCCAGGGCGCGCAGGGCGAAAAAGGGCGGCAGGCGTCTCACGGTCTCAAGTTGTTAGCTCAGGTAACAACCCGAGGCAAAACCTATCGTTCGCGGACGGCCCGCCGACGCCTTAGGTCTTGGTCACCGGCTCAGTCCATTTGAGCAGCAAAAACAAGGCTCAAGATCATGAATACGCCCATTATGGCGCTGAGCGCGGCCGCCCTGTTGTTCGCCGCCCCCGCCGTCCATGCCACGCCTTCGGAGCTACAACTCTACACCGACCGGGCCGACGCCCAGGTGCGGGTTCTGCTGCGCGCCTCCGGTATCGACTGGACGACCCGGTCGGTGTCGGTCCGCGCGACCGTCGAGCCCGACGGTAGCCTCGGCGGTATCCGGGTGGTGCGCGGTTCCGGCTCGCGCGACGCCGACCGCGCCGCCCAGACCGTGCTGCGGAAAGTCCTCCTGACCGATCCGCTCATCGGACTGATGGACGGCGCCGTGACGCTCAATGTCGGCCAAGCCGCCATCGTCCAGGCCAAGGCGCCTTGATGGCCGGCTGGCGGTGCGCGCCCTCCGTTTCGCGCGAGGGCGCGCGATCCACCTTCCCCGCTTCGTCGTGGTGGCTAGGCGACGCAGACGTTGGGAACCGCGACCTTCTGGAAGAGGTGTGGCGTTGCCACGACCGATGAGGGGTAGGCCGAAAGCTTCGACACGAACTCCGGGTGAGAGAACGCGGCGGCAAACGCGGCCGTGGAATCCCAGACCGCGTAGTTCAGGTAGGTGACGCTGTCGCCGATGGCTCGGTGAAGCTGGGTCGAGATGAAGCCGGGCTGGCGCTTCATGAAAAGGGCGTCGTCCTCCCAGGCCTTGAGCAGCGCCGGCTCGTCGGCGGAGTCCAGCGTGAACAGGTTGACGAGCACGACGGGCGAGGCCTCTACGGCGAGTTGCCGTTCGATCGGAAACGACGGGTCGAGCTGGCGAAGCATGGGCATGACATATCTCCGAGTTGGAATTATGATGTCAATCTGACAACGCAGCATTATGACTAGTTGTCATTATCATGTCAATAATGTTTTATGGTGACAAATGCGCGAACCCAAACGGACCCCGGCCGGCGAAGCGATGACACCCCTCATTCTCGATCTGCTCCGGCTCAACAGCCTGATCGTGACTTCGGGCGACCGCTTGGTGGCCGGGCTCGGGCTGACGAGCGCCCGCTGGCAAGTCCTGGGCGCGATTGACGCCGCCGACCGACCTCAACCCGTGTCTTGGCTCGCCCGCGACATTGGCGGCAACCGGCAGAACGTGCAGCGGATCGTCAACGATCTGCACCGCGATGGCCTGCTGACCTTCGAGCCGAACCCCCACCATCGCCGTGCGCAGTTGGTCGTCATGACCGAGAAGGGGCGCAAGGCCTTCGCCGCCGCGATGAACTTTCAAACCCCGTGGGTGAACCGCCTGACGCAGAGACTCACCGTCGACGAGATCGGGTTAGCCCGCCGGGTCGTCGCCAGCCTGAGAGATCGTCTCGAGCAAGGCCAAGAAGCGGTAGACGCGAATGGCCCTTGAGGGGTCGAAAGCGCGAGTCCAAAACGCCCGCAAGATTTTGGCCAAATTGAGTAAATCACCGTAGAATCAATGCATTGAAGCTAGTGGAAGCGAGCAGTGAGCTTCATCGAAGTAGCCGCGCCGATCAAGCGGGGCGCCATGAACTCCGATCACTTCCGGCTGGTCCAGTTCGTCTACGACGAAGCCAGCGACACCATCCGCTGTCCGACCGGAGAGACACTGCGTCCGTCCGGCCGCCACACCCGGAACCGGGCGATCCGCTATCGCACGCCGGCCTGCGTGAGTTGCCGTTTGAAGCCACGATGTACGCTTGGCGCCCAGCGCACGATCCATCGCCTGGTCGACCAGGGCGCTCTGGACCGGATGGAGGCGAGAATCTACGCCAACCCCAGCTTGATGACGATCCGCCGCTGTACTGTTGAGCACCCCTTCGGGACGATCAAGCGGATGTCTGGTGGTGGCCTATTCCTAACGAGGGGACTTAGGGCGGTGAAGGCGGAAGCAGCGCTATCCATCCTCGCGTTCAACATCCTCCATGCTTTGAACGCCTTCGGTGCGGTGGTGATCAAACCCGCCTGAACGGGGCTTCGCATTGCAACAGCCCCCGGCCGGCGCCTACCTAACCAGTTCTTGCACAGCCTGCCCCGCAACGCCCATCACCCTTTTTCACCCCCAAATCTCCGGCCTCTTATCCTTCCACGGCATCTCCTTTTCCAGCTGCGCCGCCAGCCTAAACAGGGTCGCCTCGTCGGCGTACCGGCCGCTGAACATCATCCCGATCGGCAGCCCCGACGCGCTCCACGCCAGCGGCACGGACATCGAGGGTTGGCCGGTGACGTTGAAGGGCGGGGTGTAGGGGAAGGCGACGCCCTGGCGGCGGTTGACCTCCTTGGGGGTCAGATTCACCGGATCGATGTGGCCGATCGGCGGCGGCGGGGTGCCCATCACCGGGGTCAGATAGACGTCGTGGACCTCGAACAGCTCGAGGATCCGCCGGTTGATCAGGCGCAGGCGGGCCATGTTCCACAACACCGTCTCGCCGCTCACCTCGCGTCCGCGCCGCAGGATCGCCCAGGTCAGGGGCTCGAGCTCGTCCGCTTCCGGCTCGCGACCCATGTCATTGATCACCCGGCGCATGTTGGCGGCGAAATTGGCCCCGCCGATGGGGGCCATCACCTCGTAAAGGGCGCGATAGTCGATGCCGAGACCCTGTTCGACGACGTCGTGGCCGAGCGCTTTCAAGGTTTCGGCGGTGGCGCGCAGGGCGGCTTCGACCTCCGGATCGATCGGCCGGCCGCTGGGGGTTTCGGACGACCAGGCGATCTTCAGCTTGCCGGGATGGCTAAGGATTTCCTCCATATACGGCCGGGCCTTGGGCGGGGCGGGGTAGGGCGAGCCGGGGGCCGGGACGCCGGTGACGTCGAGCATGGCGGCGCTGTCGCGCACCGTGCGGCTGACCACGTGATCGACGGCCAGATTATAGGTGCTGTTGGGCCCGTCGGGCAGGTCGGGGTTGCGGTCGCGGGTGACCTTCAGGCCGAAGAGGCCGCAGCAGGCGGCGGGGATGCGGATCGAGCCCAGGCCGTCGCTGGCGTGGGCCAGCGGCACGATGCCGGCGGCTACGGCGCTGGCCGATCCGCCCGACGAGCCGCCGGCGATGTGATCGGGGTTCCACGGATTGCGGCACGGCCCCAGCCGCGCCGACTCGGTGGTGCCGGTGATGGCGAACTCCGGCGTGTTGGTCTTGCCGACGAGGACGACGCCGCCGGCCCGATAGCGGCTGACCAGGCTGCTGTCCTTGGCGTCCTCAAGATCGTGGGTGAAACGGCTGCCGAGGGTCTTGGGCCATCCGGCGACGCAAACGCCGAAGTCCTTGATCAGGAACGGCACGCCCTTGAACGGGCCGTCGGGCAGATCGCCAGCCGCCCATTTCCGGGCGTCGTCGTAGCCCTTGTAGACCACCGCGTTGAGCGTCGGGTTGTGCCGCTCGATGCGTTCGATGGCGGCCTCGGCAAGCTCCAGTGGCGTCACCTGCCGCTTGGCCACCAGCTCGGCCAGGCCCAGGCCGTCATAGTCGGAGTAGTCAGCGATGCTCATGGGTTTATCTCGCGGTGGGGGTGAGGAAGGCCAGCTTGGGGACCGGCGACAGGGTGGGGGCCTGGCGCTTCAGCGCGGCGAACGCGCCCTCGGCGGCATCGAGCGCGGTCTCGATGTCGGCCGGGGTCATGGCCGCACAAAGGAACATGTTGTGCCAGGGGTGGGTATAGACGCCGCGCTCCAGCATCTCGCTGGCGAAACAGAAACCGCGGCGCAGGTCCGGGTCGTCGTCGAACAGGAACAGCGGCATGACCGCCGGCCCGGTCTGGCGCAGCGAGAAACCGGCGACGGCGGCATTCGCATTGCTCGCACGAGAACTCGCAACGCCGATCGCGCAATGCTGGTATGTTGGCGACACGCCGCACGTCGATGTCGTCGGCGCGCG
>JANXUA010000080.1 GCA_025352085.1 Caulobacteraceae bacterium
TCTGGGGGAAACTCACGCTTCGGCGCAGCTTCGGCCTGGCGGCGGCCAATCGAGGCGTGGTCCAGGGCGGGCCCTATGTCTTTGTGCGCCATCCGATCTACAGCGGCTATATCGTGATCTACATCGCCTCGCTTCTGGGCAACCCCCTGGCCTGGAACGCGGTGCTGTATGCCTTCACTCTGACCCTGATCGTGATCCGGGTCTTGGTCGAGGAACGGGTGCTGAAGGCCGACCCGGCCTATCAGTCTTTCACGGGCAAGGTGCGCTATCGCCTCGCCCCTGGATTATTCTAGAGCCTGATCCGTTCACACGGAACAGATGTGAACGGTGAATCAGGCTCTACACTTTTGCGTCTAGAGCAAATTATCCCCGGTTAGACGATTCCGTCTAAACGGGGTTTGCTCTAGGCGCCGGGCGGACGCAGAATTGATGGGCGGTTATTTCGGCATTGTGTTGATGGCGACGACCGGCGCCGTGCTCCTGGGCCTCGAGCGGCTGTGGCCCGCGTCCAGGACCCAGCGCGGCGAATGGGTGAACAATTCAGCGGCGTTCCTGCTGATCTTGTTGGCCCAGGTCTTGCTCGGCGCCTTTTGGGCGACCTCGGAAACGCGCCTGGTCAATGGCCTGGGCGGCGGCCTGGTCGATCTGCGCGGCCTGCCGTGGCTCGCCGGCGCGGCCATTTATCTCATCGCCATGGATTTGGGCGAATACGCCTTTCACCGCGCGCAACACGCCTTTCCCTGGCTGTGGGCCCTGCATTCGCTGCATCACAGTGATCGGGGGCTGAACGTCACCACCACCCAGCGCCATTTCTGGCTGGATCCGGCGATCAAGTCGGTCAGCATCTGGTTGGCCGTGGCCCTGTTGTTCAAGGTCAGCCAACCCATGCTGACCTTCTATGTCGTTGTGAGCCTCTACAATTTCGTCAGCCACGCCAACCTCCGGCTCGGATTTGGCCCTGTGTCGTGGCTGTGGAATTCGCCGCAATATCACCGGCTGCACCATTCGACCGACGAGACGCATTACAACGCCAATTTCGCCGCCCTGCTGCCGATCTTTGACGTCGTCACCGGCGCCTACCATCGGCCCAGACCCGGGGAATTTCCGGCCACCGGCCTTGAGGACCGGGCGGTCGGGCCCCTTGAGGTCATGGTCTGGCCGATCCGCGGGGTCTTTCGGCGCGGAAAGGCCAGCTTGGAGTCTCAGCCCATCGGGTAGAGGATATCCTTCGACACCGCGTTGATCCTGGTCAACACGTCCTTGTCGAGGGTGACGTCGGCGGCGGCGAAGATGTCGGCCAGCTGGCCCTCGTGGGTCGCGCCGACGATGGTCGAGGCGACAAAGTCGTGCTGTTTGCTCCATGCCGTGGCCAGGGTGACCAAGGCCAGGCCCGCCTCGGCGGCGATGGCGCCGAAGCGTTCGGTGGCGGCCAGGCTCTTGTCGTTGACATAGCGTTTGGCCATCGTCGCCTGACGTCCGCCGATCTTGAGATAGTTGGAGAATCGCGCGCCGTCCGGCGTCGCGCCGCCGTTGTATTTGCCCGAAAGCACGCCGCCGGCGATCGGCGAATAGGGGATCAGGCTCACCCCCTCCTGGCGACAGGCCTGAGCCAGTTCATCCTCGAAGCGGCGATTGTTCAGGGAAAAATTATTCTGGATGGTTTCAAAACGCGCCAGGCCCTCGCGCTCGGAGGTTCCCAACGCTTTCATCAGGCCCCAGGTGGTTTCATTGCTGCAGCCGATCACCCTGAGTTTGCCGGCGTCGATCAGGTCGTCGAGCGCGCGCAGGGCCTCTTCATAACGCGCGCCGTGATCGGGCCAGTGGGTCTGATACAGATCGATATAGTCCGTATCCAGACGTTTGAGACTGCCTTCGACGGCGCGGACGATGTTGTGCCGGTCGAGCGCGGTCATGCCGGCGCGCTGCGAGGATTTGAGCCAGCCGTGGCTGGGTCCGCTGACCTTGGTGGCGATGATCATCGCGTCGCGGTTCTTGGTCTTCAACCAGCGCCCGATGATCTCCTCGGTGCGGCCGGCGTATTCGGCTTTCGGCGGCACCGGATAATTTTCGGCGGTGTCGAAGAAGTTGATCCCGGCGTCGAGCGATTTATCCAAAATGCGATGCGACATGGCCTCGTCGGCCTGGACGCCGAAGGTCATGGTGCCCATGCAGATGTCGGAGACGACGATCGCGCTCTTGCCGAGCCGGTTGGTTTTCACGGATATGGTCCCTTGAGGTCAAACACTATGCGACCTCACCGGGTCCCGGTGGTCAGATAACGGGCTCCCCGGCGCCGCGCAACCGGGGTCGCGATGACGCGAGGTCTGGACGGAAGCGACGGCGATCAGCAAGGGTGATCCGCATTATCCTGTTTACGGCCATCCACCCCAAAAAGGAGCGCGCATGATCGACCCTCTGTTCGATCTGACCGGCAAGATCGCCCTGGTCACCGGCGGCAGCCGGGGGCTGGGCTATCAGATGGTGATGGCGTTTGCGCGGCGCGGCGCCGACATGATCATCGCCAGCCGCAAGCTGGACGCCTGCGAAGCGGTCGCGGGCGAAGTGCGCGCGCTGGGCCGCCGGGCGCTCGCCGCCCAGGTCCACGCCGCCAAATGGCCCGAGATCGACGCCCTGATCGAGACCGCGTACGCCGCCTTCGGCCGCGTCGACATATTGGTCAACAACGCCGGCATGTCGCCGCGCGTGCCGAGCCACGAGGTGAGCGAAGCCCTGTTCGATTCGGTGATGGGTCTCAATTTCAAGGGCCCGTTCCGGCTGGCCAGCCAGGTCGCCAAACGCATGGCCGACGGCGATGGCGGCGTCATCATCAATATTTCCTCGTCCGGCGCCCTGATGCCCCTGCCGCAGGTCGTGCCCTATGGCGCGGCCAAGGCGGCGCTCAATGCGATGACGGTCAGCCTGGCGCGGGAATACGCCCCGAAGGTGCGGGTCAACGCCATTTCGCCGGGGCCGTTTTTGACCGACATCGCCAATGCCTGGGAGGAGAACGCCCGCGAGCGCCAGCCTGTCGCGCTCGGACGTCCCGGCCATCCCCATGAGATCGTCACCGCGGCCCTGTTTCTGGCCAGTCCGGCGTCGTCCTACACCACCGGGACCCTGGTGCGCGTGGACGGCGGGGCGTGACGGCTACAAGCGGAGAAAAACCGATGGATTACCAGACAATCGATGTTCGTCAGGAGGGCGAGACCCTGTGGGTGACGCTGAACCGGCCCGACCAGCTCAACGCCATGAACCGGCGCCTGGTCGAGGAGGTGCGCACGCTCTTCGTTGATCTCTATTGGCGCCGTGACGTGCGGGTGGTGGTGCTCACCGGCGCCGGGCGGGCGTTCTGCGCCGGTCTCGACCTGAAGGAGCGGCACGACAACGCCGCCCCGCGCACGGTCGGCCAGGGCCTGGACAGCCAGCGCTCCATCGCCGAAATCGTCATCGCCATGCGTCGCTGCCCGCAGCCGATCATCGCGCTGGTCAACGGCGCGGCCAGCGGCGGCGGCTTCGCTCTGGCCCTGGCGGCGGACGTGCGGGTGGCGACGCCGCTGACGCGGATGAACGCCGCCTTCATCCGCATCGGCCTGTCGGCCTGCGACATCGGCGTTTCCTATTTCCTGCCGCGCATGGTCGGCGCCTCGGTCGCGGCGGAATTCATGCTGACCGGCCGGTTCATCGATGCGCAGCGGGCGCTGGGATTGGGCCTGGTCAGCGCGATCGTCGAGCCGGACGCCCTGGAGACCGAGGGCCGCGCCCTGGTCAAGGACATGCTGCACGCCACGCCGCTTGGCCTGCGGCTGACCAAGGAGGCGCTCAACCACGCCATCGACGCGGGCAGTCTGGAAGCGGTTATCGCCATGGAGGACCGCAACCAGATCCTCAGCTCGCGCGACGACAATTTCAAGGAGGGCGTGGCGGCCTTTCTGGAAAAGCGCGAACCGAACTATCAATGACCGACCACTACGCGGTCATCGGCAATCCGATCGGCCACAGCAAGTCGCCGTTCATTCATGGCCGCTTCGCCGAGGATACCGGTCAGGCGCTGGACTATGTCGCCCTCACCGCGCCGAGTGGCGGTTTCGCGGCGACGGTTGACGCCTTTCGCGCGGCGGGGGGCCGGGGCCTCAACATCACCGCGCCGTTCAAGCTCGACGCCCATGCCTACGCGGGCGCGGTGTCCGACCGCGCGCGGCTGGCCGGCGCGGTCAACGCCCTGCGGTTCGAGGCGGGCGGCGCGGAGGGAGAGAATTTCGACGGCGCCGGTCTGGTGCGCGACATCACCGTCAACGCCGGCCAGCCGATCAGGGGCAGACGCGTGCTGCTGCTGGGCGCGGGCGGGGCGGCGCGCGGGGCCCTCGCACCCCTGCTCGCCGAGAACCCGGCGCGTCTGGTGCTGGTGAACCGGACGCCCGCCAAGGCGCGCGCGCTCGTGGCCGCGTTCGCCGACCACGGCCCGATCGACGCGGGCACGCTCGACCAGATCGCCGCCGGCGGTTTCGATCTCGTCATCAACGCCACGTCGGCGGGCCTGACGGGCGCACCGCCGCCGGCGCCCGCGTCGGTGTTCCACGACTGCGTCCTCGCCTACGACATGACCTACGGCCTGGGGCTGACGCCGTTCCTGGCCCGAGCGCGGGAAGGCGGCGCCGTCAACATCGCCGATGGCGTCGGCATGCTGGTCGAACAAGCCGCCGAAACCTTCGCCTGGTGGCGGGGGATCAGGCCCGCGACCGCCGCCGTGATGGCGGCGCTGCGCGCGCCGTTGGTGTGATGGGTCAGGGCCGAAACTCTGTCGGCCTACGGAATACGCCACCCCCACACCCCTCCGTCATCACCGGCCGACAGTGCCGGTGACCCATAGAGCGAGATCTGTCATTGGCCGTGCGCGCGCACGGCCACTCCTGACCGCTCGCCCAATGGATGGCCGACACTGACGGTCGGCCATGACGGAGGGTAGGGGGGCGATTGAGCCTGGGCCCTAAGCGCCGACCTGATCGGCGATAAACTCGATCGCCAGGGCGTAGCCCTTGGTTCCCAGACCGGAGATGATCCCCGTCGTCGCCGTCGTCATGATCGTGTCGGCCCGCCAGTCGGCTTCGCGGCGGTGAATGTTGGAGATGTGCACCTCGACGATCGGGCAGGCGCACATCTTCAGCGCGTCGAGGATCGGCACCGAATGGTAGGAAAAACCGGCCGGATTGATCACGATCCCGGCCGAGGTCCGCGCTTCCTGCAGCCAGTCGACCATCTCATACTCGCGGTTGGTCTGACGGAAGATCAGGTTGAGGCCGCGCGCCTCGCTCGTCGCCCGGCACAAGGCCTCGACGTCGGCCAGCGTCTGATGGCCATAGATCGCCGGCTCGCGCTGGCCGAGCAGGTTGAGATTGGGGCCATTGAGGACGTGAACGGTCTTGGACATGCCTCTTTCCTTGGCCGGATCGGCCCGCCCGTCAAGGCTCGGGCGAGATGCGCAGGAGCAGCTTGCCGTCGTGGTCACCGGTGAACAGGCGCCCGACCGCCGCGACCGCGTTTTCCAGACCGTCCTCGACGTGGACCTTCCACTTCAGAGCGCCCGAGGCGACGAGCGGGCCCAGTTCGGCCAGGGCCTCCGACGCCCGGGGCAGATAGTCGATGATGATGAAGCCCTTGACCGTCAGTCGATGCATCAGGATGCGCGAAAAGTCGGTCGGCCCGGCCGGAATGCCGCCGGCGTTGTAGGTCGAGATCATGCCGCACAGGACCATGCGGCCGAAATTGTTCATGCGCGAGAACACCGCGTCCATGATCTCGCCGCCAACATTCTCGAAATTCACGTCGATGCCGTTCGGACACAGCCGGTCGAGCGCGGCGCCGACATTCTCGGACTTGTAATCGATCGCCCCGTCGAAACCGAGCTCGCCGGTCAGCCAGTCGCACTTGGCCTTGCCGCCGGCTATGCCGATCACCCGCGCGCCGCGCAGTTTGGCCAGTTGCCCGGCGATGGAGCCGACCGCGCCGGCGGCGGCGGAGACCACCACCGTCTCGCCCGCCTGGGGCTTGCCGATATCGATCATGCCGAACCAGGCGGTCAGACCCGTCGCGCCCAGCACGCTCATGAAGGCGGTGAGCGGCACGCCGGGAATGGCCGGAACCGGGCTGACGGCGCCGGCCGCGGCGATGGTGTGCGTCGACCAGCCGGCCAGGCCCGGATTGACCACGTCGCCCTGTTTGAAACTGTCCGACCGCGAGCGTTCGACGACGCCAATGCCGCCGCCGCGCATGGTCTCGCCGATCTGGACCGGCGGCAGATATTGGTCCTGATCGCTCATCCAGATGCGGTTGGTCGGATCCAGCGACAGGTAGACGTTGCGGACGAGCACCTCGCCGTCGGCCAGATCGGCGATCGGCTCCTCGACGAGCTCAAGATCGCCCGGCGCGATCTCGCCTTGCGGGCGGTGCTTGAGAACCCAGCGTTTCAGGGTGGTCATGGTGTGAGCCTTCTAAATAACGTGGGCCAAAATAGCGCGAATGGGGCGTGGTCAGACCCCGACGGGGCCGCCGACCAAGGTGTGCAGCCACGCGAACAACGGCGGAATCAGATAACCTCGTGCGCCTTCGATCACCAGAATCACGATCACCGGTGAAATATCGAGCCCGCCCATAGCCGGTATCACCTTCTGGATCGGGCGCAGCAACGGCCGGGTAGCTGCGTCGAGCCCGCGCGCGATCTGTGAGACGATCGGATGGCGCATATTGACGATGTTGAAGGCAACCAGCCAGCTCATCACCGCGTTGGCGATGATCACAAACTCCACAATGCCCAGAAGGCTGAGGAGGATGAACTCGGAAAAATTCAAGAGGGCGTCCATGAAAGTCCTGAGGCGGCAAGCGGGAGGCCGTTAACTAGGGTGCGCCCCGACGACGCGCAAGACGAGACGCGTTCTTGACTTCGCGCCCCCCGATCCCTTATCTCCCGCCTCCCCCCGTTTCCGGGAAGGGGCCGTAGCTCAGATGGTAGAGCGCCTCGTTCGCAATGAGGAGGTCTGGGGTTCGATTCCCCACGGCTCCACCAAGAAGCTGGCCGTGGCCGTTCGCCTTGGTCCATCCCTTCGCTGAAAATCACTATTAATAGAGATAAAAACAGTTCGCGAGTGCTCGCGCCTGCTCGCTTGTGGCCGTCTTTCTGTTGGGGTATTGTCCAAGGGTATCGCGGCCATACCCCCCGGAAATCTACCCCGCGAAAAATCAGGACGGTCGCCAATGGCTCTCTCGGACGCCGCGATCAGAAGCGCCAGGGCGCGCGAAAAGCCCTTCAAGCTCTATGACGGCGACGGGCTCTATGTTCTGGTGGCCCCTAACGGCTCCAAGCTCTGGCGCATGAAATATCGGCTCCGCGTGGCCGAATCCGCCATGCCGGAGGCCGATCAGGGCGGCGAGGAAGCGCCGCGACGCCGAGGGCGTCCGGTGAAGGACGGGACTGTCAAGGAAGGACTCCTGGCCTTCGGCTCCTACCCCGACCTGGGCTTGAAGGCGGCCCGCGTGGAGCGGGACAAGGCCCGCGCCCATCTGGCCGAGGGCCGGGACCCGGCGCGGGAAAAACGCCGGGAGGAAGCGCGCAAGCTGGTTTCCGACGCCGCGACATTCGACGCGGTGGCCACGGAGTTCATCGCCAAGCGGGAGCGGGAGGGCCTGGCTCCGGCCACGCTCGTCACCTATCGATTGTTTCAGTCCAAGCTCCGGTCGGAGATCGGGGACTTCCCCATCGCGGAGATCGAGCCGCGCGAATTGCTGGCGGCGCTCCAGAAG
>JANXUA010000138.1 GCA_025352085.1 Caulobacteraceae bacterium
GATCGGCTTGGTCATCGAATAGATGCGGAAGATGGCGTCTTCTTGCATGGCCTTGCCGCGCTCAAGGTCCATGTGGCCGGCGATGCCGGTGTGGGCCAGCTCGCCGCGCCGCCAGATCTGGGTGATGAAACCCGGCAGATCGCCGCCATCGACATAGCGGCGGGTCATCACCTCATCGAGCTTCGCCAGTCGCGCCGACGACAAACCCACTGATTCCGGTTTGGCCATGCGATATCCTCTCCCAAAGTTATCCTCCCTCCCCCTCTGGGGAGGGCGAATTGCGAAGCGACCGGGGCGGGGCTCTTGGGGCGGCGAGAACCCCACCCCGGACTACGCTTCGCTCCGTCTCGACCCTCCCCATAATGGGGAGGGAGAAATCATCCACTACGCCGCGCGCCACCGGGGCGGATCGAGGGCTTCGGGTTCATCCAGCGCCATGTCGTCCCAGTCGAGATCGGGGGGCGGGCTGGCGGCGGCGGCGAGGGCGGCGGAAAGCTCGGCCGCCGTCGCCGCGCCGATGATCACGGCGTTGGCTTCCGGGCGCGAAAGGGCGAATCCCAATGCCGCCTGCAAGGGATCGCTGCGGCCCTCGGCGATCAGGCGCCGGGCGCGCGACAGCCGCGCCGCCGCGCCCTGAATCTGGCTGGGCACCCGGTGGGGGGGTAGGAACAACAGTCCGTTGAGGAAGATCGAGCGCAGATGCACCTCCACGCCCATCTCGCGCACGCTCGTCAAACTGCCGTCGATCAGCAGGCGCTGATCAAGCAGACTGACGGGAACCTGGATCAGGTCGGGCTTGAACCGGCGGGCCAGGCCGACCGGATCGTCCGACGCATAGGCGGAAATGCCGACGCGGTGGAACAGGCCGTCGTCGCGCATGGCCTTCAACTGCTCCCACATCAGCGGGCCCCAGGCTGAAAACAGATCGCCCGCCGATTGCACGACAATGGCGTGGGCGCGCTGAACCCCCAGGCGCACGAGGCTGGAACGGATTTCCGCTTCAATGAATACCGGCCCGCGATCGCCGCGCGGAGCCTTGACCATCACGCCAAAAGGCGTTGGCCGGGGCATCACGCCGCCGATAACATCCTCGCCGTGCGCCGAGGCCGCGCTGGCGTCCAGCAGGCCGAGGCCGGCCTTGGCGGCGAGGCCGAGCATGTCGCGCACCTCGGTCTCGGGCGTGCGACCTCGCGCCGGCGCACCGCCGCCGTCGAGGCCGAACTGGGCCGCGCCCAGCCCCAATTTCGAAACCAGAGTCTGCATGGTCAGCCCATTCCCCGCCGTCACCCCTAGAGCTCGATGACGTCGCGCCGACGTCGGAATCCAGCTCTACACACTTGAATCCAGAGCACGATCCAGACACGGAGCGACTCCGCCTTGTGTCATCGTGCTCTAGCGCAGGGGTGACATTGCGCACGGATACGTAAAGAAGCCGTATCGACGATCTTTCCGGGGGGTTAACGTGGACGCGATGTTTGACGCCTTGCCCGCCTGGCCGACGTTCGGCCTGATCGACGACGCCCGCCCCGCGCTTGAGGCCGCCCGCGACGCCGGCGTACCCGCTGCCCTGGCCACCATTGTCGGCCTGGACGGCGGCGGCCCGCGGCCCATCGGCACACAGATGGTGATCGGCGCCGCCGGCTTTTCGGGCTTTCTCTCCGGCGGATGCCTGGAGGCGGACGTAGCCGGGCACGCCAGGGCCGTCCTCGCAGACGGCGCGCCGCTGCGGCTGGTCTATGGCGAGGGCAGCCCATGGCCGGACATCCGCCTGCTGTGCGGCGCGCGGATCGAGGTCCTGCTCGAACGCATCGCGCCTGACGACGCGGCCGTCGCCCGACTGCTTGAGCTTGCCTGCGCCCGGGTCCCCGCCATATGGGTCAGCGACGGGCGTCGGCACGGCTGCGGAGAGGCGTCGCTGGAGGACCGCGACTGGCCGGGGTGCTTTCAAAAGCGCTTCGACCCCAAGCCCCGGCTGATCGTGCTGGGCGCCGATCCGACCGCCCTGGCCATCGCCTCCCTCGGCGCGCAATCGGGCTATGAGACCACGCTGGTGCGGCCCAAGGGCCCCGACGCGCCGCCGCCGCTGACGGGCGTGGCCTATAGCCGCAGCGCGCCCACCGAGGCCTTGGGCGCCGTCGGCCTCGACCCGTGGACCGCCGTCGCGGTGGCGACCCACGAGGCGGAGCTTGACCTGGAAGCCCTCGTCGCCGCCCTGCCGTCGGCGGCCTTCTACGTCGGGGCCCTGGGCGCGCGGCGGCGAACCCCCGAGCGCCGCGCCGCCCTGATCGCGGCGGGTATCTCCATGCAGGACATCGCCCGCCTGCACGCCCCTATCGGCCTCGACCTCGGCGGCAAGGCCCCGTGGGAGGTCGCCGTCGCGGTGATCGCGCAGATCACCGGCGAGCGGGTGGCGCGAGCGGCGGGGCGGGCTGACCCTCGGGAGCAGCGGTCAGCGTGAACGCCCCCGGAGCGCGGGCGCCTCGCCCGCGACGACGCCGGACGCGGGCGGGGCGCCCGCGCTCCAATGAGTCGTCATCAAGGACGGTTGGCGCAACCGCCTGATTTGATGAACCTTATGTCATGAACCCGATTTAAGCTGACCCGGATCAATTGGAGCGTTAGCCGTATCTCGACGAGCTTTTGACGGGGAGACGGATATGAGCAGATTGTGGGTCCTCGGCGCTCTTGTCGCGCCGGTTCTTGGCGGCGCAGCGGCGTCGGCGGCGCCGAACATCACCATCGATCATGCGGTCGCCCGCGTGACGGTGGTGCTGGAGCCGCGCAACGACGTGGTCGCCCAAATGGTGCGGACCAATCCGCATTTTCCGATCCAGATTCAGCGCGCCGGCGACGGCGTTTCGATCTGGGGTGATCTGGGCCACACTTCGGCCAACTGTCACGGTCCGGCCGACCGGCCGCATGTCTCGGTGTGGATGCGCGGGGACGTGCGCTACGACGACATGCCGCAGATCGTGATCCACGCGCCCCTCAACGCCAACGTCCGCGCCGCCGGCGCCGTTTATGGCGTGGTCGGACGCGGCGACAGCCTGACCCTGTCCAACGCCGGCTGCGCCGATTGGGTGGTCGGCGATCAGACCGGCGCCCTGACGCTCAATCTGGCCGGGTCCGGCGACGTTCGCGCCGGGGCGGCGACCAAGGTGGATGTGCATACGGCCGGTTCGTCGGATGTGGTCGTCCGCACCGTTCGCAACGGACTTTACGCCACGGTGACCGGCTCGGGCGACGTCGACGCCGGGGCGGTGAGCGGCCCGCTCCACGCCAACATCGCCGGTTCGGGCGATGTGCGGGTGAAAACAGGCCAGGTGTCCGACCTGGGCGCCAACATCGCCGGGTCGGGCGACGTGAACTTCGGCGGCGTGGCGGCGAACGTCGATGCGCGCATCGCCGGCTCGGGTGACATCACGGTGGCGCGCGTGACCGGCGCGGTGAACAAACACATCGTCGGCTCGGGGGATGTGACGATCGGGCGGTGAAGCGGCGGCCTTTTGGCGGTGGGCGGGCGTTGATTTAATTCCATATCCTATTGTTTTGTTGTGTTCTTACGTTCCCCCTACCACCAAGCCGTTGTTTTTACTCATTTACCCATCAACGATGTCAAAGAAAGAACCCTATTTCAGGGGCGAAAAACCCGGAAATATGACGTCCCGAAGCCGGGTTTTGACGTGTTTCGCGCAGGTTTCGGCCGAGGTTTGACGGGTTAGATGAGGGTTTTACACGGGTCTCGAGGGGACTGCGGCGGCGGTGTAACGGCTGAACCTGGAGCCTGCGGCGCCCGGCGCGCGCGATTGAACGCGCGGCCCCGCAACCCAGCCCATATATTGCATAATGCAATGTAAAAGTCAAGTTGACCGGCCGGCGCGGCGGCCCCGGCATCGACGCTCGCGCCGGATCAAGAGCGGAGACCTGCCGGCGAGTTTGGCGAGCCGGTTGACATCCACCCCGTTTCGCCGTGGCTTCAAGACGGAAGGGGCAGGCATGTCATATCGTGGCGAACCAGCGATCGATGCACCAGCGCTTGCGGGCGGTCCGCATCTGGACGGGCGCGCGACGGGATCCGCCGGCCCACCGCCTTCCTATCGGAGGGCCGTCTGACCATGGCCAGGCTCTACCTCGGCGTCACCGATTTCGACTGGTATCAACACCTGTCGGCGCGCGCCGATGCCGACGAGGTGAATTTCTGGTCGCCGGGCGGTGCGGCGTTCAAGGTGCTCGCGCCGGGCGAGTTGTTCGTCTTCAAGCTCAAGGCGCCTCACGGCCACGCCATCGTGGGCGGCGGCTGGTTCGCGCATTCCACCTTGCTCCCGCTGTCCCTGGCCTGGAGCGCGTTCGGCGAGGCCAATGGCGTCGGTTCCCCGGCGGAGATGGTCAGGCGCATCCGCCAGTATCAGTCAGCCGAAGCGCGCCGTCACCCGGACCCCGTGATCGGCTGCCGGCTCTTGCAGCAACCGTTCTTCCTGCCGCGCGACGCCTGGTTTCCGGCGCCGACGACCTTTCCGCAGAACGCCGTTTCGGGGAAATCCTACGGAACCGACGAAGTCGAGGCTGTCTACGTCCGGCGCATGCTGGAGGAGCGCCTCCCGTGGGGCGCGCTGGAGCCGGCTATGACGTCCCCGGCGCCGGGGCTCGGAGAAATGCCCCGGCGAGGCGCGCCGCAACTGGTAATGCCCCGCCTGGGCCAGGGCTCATTCCGCATTGCGGTCATCGACGGCTTTAGTCGACGGTGCGCCGTCACCGGCGAAAAGACCCTGCCCATACTGGACGCGGCCCACATCAAACCGTGGGCCGACGGCGGCGAGCACACGCCCGGCAATGGCCTGCTGCTACGCACCGACGTACACCGCCTGTTCGACCTGGGCTATGTCACCGTCAGCCCGGACCACCATTTCGAGGTGAGCCCGATGCTGCGCGAGCACTACGAGAACGGTAAGGAGTACTACGCCCTGCATGGACGGCTGCTGAGGCCGCCGGAGAACCCCGCATTTCTACCCAGCCCCGAGGCGCTGGAGTGGCACCGTGAGAGGGTGTTCGCGAGGCCGGGCTTGCGGATGTGAGATCAAATAGGGCGGCAGGCTGCCGGCACGGCTGGCCCCGCATTGCCTTCAACAGACGTCTCCAGCAAGAGGGCCAACCTGTTTCGGACTGTATCGTACCGAACTTGGTGGAGTCGTAAATGATCGCCCAGCACCACCAGCAGCTTACGAGTACGACCTGGGAGATCGCCAACCGGCTACGCGGCCCTTAGGCGAGGAGCGAGTCGCAGCCCCTCACGGACAGATCACCTCGCTCAGATATGTCCTCACCTGCGCAGCCGGCTGGGCGTCGTTGGCTCGGCGGTAGTCGACATGGGAGACGTCAATCCGCGCGCCGTTGGCCAGGGACCAGACGGACCCGTGCACCTCGGCCGCCACATAGAAGCTCTTGGCGAGGCCGGTGCGCAGGTTCCATTGCGGTATGCCGGCGCCCACGGGGTACTCGTCGCCCTTGTTCGCGGGGTCGGCTTCGTCGTTCATCGGCGTGATCTTGACCAGGGGGCCTGCGCCCTGGTCGGCCAGGCCGGTCGTGAAGCGCTCGGCCAGGGCGGCCACGCCGGCGGTGCCGACATCGGCGGCGAGGCGGGCCTGCACCGGCGCGCGGCCCGCATCGACGGCGGGGTCGTTGCTCGGCTTGCCGACCTTGCCGCCGGAAAAATGGGTGTAGCCGAAGAATTCCACGTCGCCGGCCTTCAGGGCGTCCTTGAGCAGGAGGACGTAGAAGCCGCCGGCCAGCCGGCCAAGCTTGTAGCCTATCGCTCGTTCCAGATCGGCGGGGCCGCGGCCGACGACATTGTCGAGGCGCGTCATGCATCCGGCGCGGGTGATGGTGGATCCGAGGGTGAGCACGGTCGGCATGGGCTGGCCCCCCTGGTGCGCGGCCGGGCTTTCGGGCCGCGGGCGGCGGGGGATTAAGGGCACGGGAGTGGTTGGGGGTCAATCGGGCGGGGCGGGAGCGTTGGGGCGCCAGGCGGCCGATGAACGCGCGCGCGCCTACCCCGCCGTCCCGTCGCGCTCGTCGCGGCGCGGCCAGATTGAGAGCGCCAGGCCGAGAGCCAGCATTCCGATCAGGACGAGGTTGACGATCGACCCGCTCGACGTGCCCGGCGTCCGCTCGATCGGATAGACCTCGAGGATGACCCGTCGACCGAGGAATTCGAGCGCCAGCCAAAGATAGATCATCGGGACCATGGCGCGATAGCGGATCATCGCGAGCAGGCAGATTAGGGCGATGGCAAGGTACAGCAGACCCAGGAGCGCGGTCGAGGTCATCGCGTCGCGCAGGGCGGCTTGCGAGTAGGTGGAAAGGTCGATCGCGTCGGCCTTGTTCGCATTGCCCGGGGTCAAGATCGAGCCGATGGCGATGCCGAATTTCAGGATGAGGACCGGCGCCAGCAACCAATAGCCGAGCCATTGGCCGCGAAAGCGGTTATCGATGACGCGCGGGAACAGCAGACCAAGCATCAACACCCCTCCGTCGGCGCCCCAAGGCGAACCTGGCGCCGATTCAGGACCCTACTCCTTCCGTCCCAACCGCAACACCTCCGCCACCCCGCCTGCGTCGATCGCAACCAGCGCCTACCGCCCACCGCACCAAGGCATCCGCCTCCGCAAACACCGTCACCGGAGTAAGGGGAACAGGAGCACCAGTCCCCCGATGCATTGTCATGGGGGCCGGTCGACGGTCAGGGCGTCGCTTCGCCCGCGAAATCGTAGGCCGCTCGCGCCCACAGGGCTCTCGGCGCCTTCCATCCGACAAAGCGCCATTCCGGGCCCGCTTCGCCAATCTCGAAGGGCGCGGCGGGCTTGCGCTCGACGGCGACACTGAGCCAGTCCGGGTCGGCGGCGTTGAGCACGTCGGCGGGCAAGCGCATGACAAGGCCGAATGTGCCGATCCCCACCGCGAAAACGACGCCGGTTTGCGGATGGACCAGAGCCGGGCCGCCCCAGAACACCCAGCGGCAGCGCCCCGGCAGGGAGTCATCGAGTCTCCACATGTCGTCGATGATGTCGGGATGGGTCCCCAGCCCGTACACAGGGTCGGCCACCGCAGCGAGCGACCGGCTCAGCGGCGGATCGGGACGGATCGGTCCGCGGGCGATTTTCTCCAACACGGAGTCGACTTTTTCCTCAAGGTCGATCGCGCTCTTGCTCGAATAGTAAGGGGCAAGCATGGCGCGTATGGACGAGCGCGTCGGCGTCCGGGGCCGAAAATAGTCGATCGGGCCGGCATTGCGCGGATCCTCAGCGGCAATCCCGCGATGGTTGACGGGTGGATCCAGTTTCAACGCCCCCTACTCCAACCGCTCCAGCCGCAACACGTCAACCGCCCCGTTCGCCGCCACCGCCGCCGCGCCTACGCCCCGCCGGACCAGCGCGTCGGCGTCGGCGAACACGGTCACCAGCGACGAATCCTGATCGTTGAACGCCTCGGCGATCAGGGCGCCGCTTTCATCGTGGGTCAGGCGGGCGCGCATCCAGTGTTCGCGGGGGCCGTTGAAAGGGAGGGCGTGGGCGGACTTGGCGGAGATCAGCGGCAGGGCCGGATCCGCGCCCAGCAGGGTGCGCAACAGGGGTTTCAAGAAGATCTCGGCGCACACCAGGGATGACGCGGGGTTGCCGGGGAGGCCGAGCACCTTACGGCCATCGCCCAGGGCTCCAAACCAGGTCGGCTTGCCAGGGCGGACGGCAACGCTTTCCACCGCGAGGACGAGACCCAGCGTCGCCATGGCCGGCTTGACCAGATCGTGGTCGCCGACCGAAGCGCCGCCAATTGTGACGATCAGATCGCCGCCGGCGCCGGCGACCGCCTCGGTCGTTCTGGCTGCGTCATCGCCGACCTCGGTCAGGGCGTG
>JANXUA010000152.1 GCA_025352085.1 Caulobacteraceae bacterium
GGATCGGCGACATGGCCGGAGACATTTTCGACACCAGCGTCAGCATCGACAGCAGCGCCAACACCATGGCCGTGACGCTGACCAACGCCATCGAGAGCGCCATCCATGTGGGCGCCCTCACCGGCGTCATCACCCGGGACGGCGCGCAGCTGGACTCCAAGGTGACGGCCGTCGCTCCGGGTCCGCCCATCGACCTTGCGGCGCCGCGCGCCGGGGGGCCGGGCGGTAGTCTGCGCGTGACCCTGAAGCCGTCGCTGATCGGGGGATTGGGCGGGCTGCTCGGCGGCAAAGGCGGCCTTGGCGGGCTGTTCGGCGGCGACGGCGGGCCGGACCTGGGCAAGCTTGGCGGGTTGAAGAACCTGGTGCTGGATTCCAAATGCACGCCTCTGTTCGACTTTAGCCAGGTCACGGTCACCCCCGATCCCAAGGCGACCTGGCGCGCGATCATGGCCAACGGGACGCCAAGCCCGGTCAGCCGCGCGGTGACGCTGAAGCTTATCTTCGCCTCCCTGGCCCAGCCGGGCGGCGCCGCGCCGCCGGCGCCGGGAGCCGTCTTGGCCATTCAGATCGTCTTCCAGAGCGGCCAGACCGCCAGCTTCGACGCCAGCCAGACCGCTGACGCGGCGGGGTTCCTGACCCAGACCGTGACCTTGACCGTGCCCATCGAATCTTTCGTCCTCGGCGATGGACCGACGGACACCTACAGCTATCGGGTTGATTCCGTGACGCCAAAAGGGGTGCTTCAGGGAACATGGATCACTGACAACCGCGATACCCTGTACATCGTGCCGGGCTGAACCGTGGACCCGCTCGTCGGCTTACCGGACTTCGGGACGGCGCTTTCGAGCGAAGCGGTCCAGGCGTTCGCCCCGTTCGGTTCGACCGATGCGGGCGCCTATGCGGTCGTCCCCAACGACGGCGCCCTGGCGGGCATCACCCTGACCATGACCCGCCGCGCCGACGAACTGAGCGGCGCGGGATCGTATGCGACCCTGGACGTGCGGATCGGCTGCGATTATCCCCTGGATGACGCCCTGACCCTGGCCCGCGCTCAGGCGCCGGGGGCGACGGTCAGGCCGCTGCCGATCGAATTGGGCTATGCGCGCCTGGTCTCGGGCAGCGCGGCGTTGGCTCTTCCGTCCGCGATGACAACGGCCACCATGCTCGGCTGGTCCGCCGCCGATGGCGCGCGCTGGACCTGCCGCGTGGACCTGGACACCGCTGAGGTGATCAAGGGCGCGCTCCAGGGCGGATCTTTGGTTTTTGGGGCGAGGATCGAGTTCGTCGCCGTTGGCGTCGCGCCCCGGGCGTCCGCGCGGGTCAGCTTCGTCCCGGCGACGCTGGCGACGCAACTGCTCAAGTCCGGGCAGACCTTCGTCAGCCGCGAGGACCTGCTGACCAGGCTTGAAAACAGCCCGGCGGCCCTCACCGTGGTCGGCGCCGCGACAATCGTCGAGGTCGCCGAGGCTCTCGCCGACCGCCTGCTGAGCGCCTTTGGCCGGTTCGCGCCGGCGCCGGGCCCGTTCGATCCGCCCGGGTTTTTCATCAACGCTTCCTTGCCGATCGAACGCGTGGACTGGGATCTCTCGATCCCGCAAGCGGTTTCGCGCGCCGTCGCGCTGCGGCTTGACACCCTTACCGGCCTGGCGAAGCTGGAGCCCGCTTCCCTCGTGCGCGAGCTTACCATCCCCGCCCTTGATGTGGGGTTCAGGGACGTGGTGCTGGCCGCGAATCTGCCGGATAATCGCCTGGGAGCGCCAGCGATCGGCGTACGTCTCAGCGCGCCGCCCGCGCCACCGAACCGGCCCAGCGGGATCAACAAGACCTTGGTGTTTTCGTCCCCCGACAATGGCGGTCTGGTGAGCCTGCGCTTTGATCCCGATGAGACCTTCGCCTACGACCTGACCGCATTTGCGGTGGTGACGGCCGGATCCCTGGTCCATGAACTCGACGCCGCGCCGCGCCCCAGCACGGCGACCTGGTTGGACCTGAGCGCGAACGACTTTCCGGTGACGTTTTCGCACATTACCGCGAGCCAGCGTCTGATCGCCCAGGCGCGGGTGTCCGGGACCCTTGACTACGCCTTTGGCGGCCAGACCGCGTCCCTGCCCTTTGCGCTTGGCTCCGCCACGGCCGATGTCGCGCTGGCCATGCCGTCGGCGGCGACCGGCGCCAGCATCTCGCTGACCGCGACCACGCCGGGCGGCGCCGTGGCGAGCCTGCCGGCGTTCGCCGCCGGACGCATCCTGCTGGACGTTTCATCCTTCCCCGGCTACGGGCCGCACCGCGTCGCCCTGCACTGCGATTTCGCCAGCGGCGAGGCGCCCCTGACCTTGGACCTGGCGCCCGAGCAGGGCTCCGGCGCCGCCAGTGTCACCCTGGTTCCCGCCGCGCCGGACGCCGCCTGGGGCTATGTCGCCGCTTCGCCCTTCCATGCCGGCTATCGCTACCGGCCGGCCGGAGGAACGTGGTCCGCGGTCCTGGCGCCCGGCGCGCGCCTCAACCTCAAGCCGGACGGCTCGTTGACCAATGACGCCTCGGGAGGCGGCGACAGCCCGCCGGCGGCGTTCGAGATCGACGGCGTGCAGGTGACGATCGATCCGAACGCATCGGGCGTCCTGCGCTATCTGCCGGCGACGCCGACGCCGGAGCTGGACTCGACCGGCTCGCCCACCGTGCTGGTCATGAAGATGGCGCAGACGACCAGCCTGCAGCTGGGCGCCCTCCTCGACCTGCCCCCCGGCGGCGGCGCGAGTCTCATGACCCGCATCTCGGCCATGTATCCCAGCCTCGTGAAGGCCCGGCTTGAGCCCTCGCCCATCACCGTCAACAGCGTCGCGGTGATGCTGGCCGACGACACCGGCGCGAAGGCTCAGATCGGGACTTCGACCAGTTCGGCGTTCCCGCCGTTCGCGGCGATCTTCGCGATTGCGCTGTCGCCGACCCAGGCGGAACAGGCGATCAGCGCGATCGGCGGTCGGCGCGGCCTGCTGAGCGTCGACTACACCATCCTCCCGTTCGGCGCCGACACGCCGCAGGTGCGCAGCGCGGACGTCGCCACCTGGTTCAATGGAACCGACGGGCTGAGCCACGTTCGCGTCCTCGGCTGAAGACCCCATTCAAAAAGGAGACCCATCATGACCGTCGATCTTGGAAACCAAAGACTGCTGGAGGGCATGACCGTGTTCGGCGACGACGTCGCGCCGAATGTCTTCTACGTGCTGGCCGACCAGCCGCGGATCCGCATCGACCAGCAGACCAAGAAGCCGGTCTTCAGGTTCATCAAATACAAGCTGCCGGTGGACCGGCCGGACGGCAAGAAAGGCGGCGGCTTTCTCATTTTCGACAGCGAGTTCGTCGTGCCGGACGACCGGCTGGCCAAAATCAAGGCGGCCCTCGACAGCGACCTGCAGTCCCGAGGAGTGAGCGACGGCAGTGGCCAGGTGGTCCAGTCCCAGATCAACCACATCCCGTTCACCGCCGGCGCGGCCAGCATGGTGGCGTTCGACTCCAGCGGAGTCCTCGTCAGCAAGATCAGCAACCCCGCGCAGCCCTCGCTGTTCGGCTCAATGGTCTGCCCGTTCAACGTCGAGCTCACGCCCGAGGGCGCCACCATCGTCGAAGCGACGATGAGCGGCTCCGGCGCCAGCGTCGTCGCCATCGCCTACGACCTGCATTTCCCGGCGACCTTCCCGCCGATCACCGGCACGGTATGGTTCAACGCCAGCAAGTTCTACAGCTTCTATCAGAGCATAGATAAGAGTGGAGGCGACTGGGACAGTTCCGACAATACCGAAAACGACGTCATGCAGACTCAATTTTCGAATTCGAGCTGCGGCGGCGTGAGTTTCGATTTCAGCACTCTTGGCTTTCTCGACGCTGACACCGCCAAGAAGGTGCACGACGCCATTACCAACTGGGGATGGGGCCAGATTGACCAAGCCGTAAAGACCTCCGCCCTTCCCGACATCAAGGCCGCGGACGACACCGGCGACCACGGCATGGAGCACATCACCAAACTGCAGACGACGTTGGAGACGAGCAGTTTTTCCCGCACCATCAACGAGAAAGAAGGGCTCTCCTTCGAGACCACCCAGAGCGGTCACCTGCCGAGCCTGACGGACATGGGTTTCAAGTGGAGCGACTATTCGCTTGAGATCGACGCCAACGACCCGTTCTTCGCGCAGATCAACGCCACCGTGGCGGTGAACGCCGACTTTGACCGCTTCGGCATCGACAGCGTCGACGTTCACATGGAGTACACCAAGACCAACCCGGCGACCGTGAAGGACTTCCACCTCACCAAACCCGACGATATCGGCAAGTTCGACGCCGAGACGGCCAACGGCGACATGCACTACGCCTATTCGTTCGCCGTCAACTACAAGGATCAGAACCAGTCATATCAGGCGGCTCTGGCCACCACCAATCACACCGCGATCACCATCAACGCCAATGATTTGGGCATCCTTTATGTGAAGCTCTCGATCGGCAATGTCGATTTCGCCAAGACCCCGCAGGTCCAGGTCGCGGTCACCTATCCCGACACCGACGCGGCCGGCCAGCCGATCAGCCAGCAATTCAACTTCGACACCACCAAGAAGACCGACACCATGTTGGCGGTTATCCTCAAACCCGTCGATAAATCATATACATACCGGATTACCTACATCATGGCCGATGGGTCCCAGATGTTGATGGATCCCGTCGACAGTCAAGCCAGCGAGATATTTATCAACAGCCCGTTCCTGCTGCACACCTTCAGTTTTCTGGCCGAGGGCGACTTCGCCAATAGTATCGACAATATCTTCTTGAAGATGAACTACGTTGACGAAGTGAATAAACTCCAGAATTCCACGGACTATATCTTCAAAGCGGACACCCGCCAGAGCGATTGGAAGATACCGGTGGTCGCCAACAGCAAGGGCGTCATCACCTATTCAGGCGTGATTTCCTACAAGAACCACACGACCGAATCGATTCCAGACACCACGACCACCTCCGACCTGATCGAATTTGGCCCCCCCAATCAGCTGATCATCTCGGTTCTGCCGGACACCACGCTCATCGATTTTACCGCTGTGAGGATGGTCAAGGTGGACCTTGAGTACCAGGACAGCGCCAACCAGATCGATGTAAAGCAGGAATTTCTGCTTAAGCCCGGCGTGACTCCGCAGCCGTGGACATTCTACGCCCGCGACAAGACCAAGACCGCCTACACCTGGTCGGCGACGTTCTACATGGCCGGGCCGCCGCCCAAGGCGGTGCAGACGCCGCCCGCCACCACCAGCGATATCGACCTTGTCCTGATGATGCCGAGCTGACGGGAGCGCTCGATGCTCTACCTCAATCCGCCCTATTTCCTCATCGACGGCATATCGATCTTTCCCGACCACGCCGACCCCCTGGAGTTCTACTTCCTGCCGATGGCGCCCCACCTGAGCCTGGTCACCGATCCGGCGACCGGGACGCCCTCGCCCCAGATCCAGCTGATCGAATACGAGGGCCAGGCGGGCACGGGCGGTTTCATCAATTTCGACGTCAATATCGGCGTCGCACAGGATCTGCTCGACGCGGTGACCCAGAAGCTCAAGCAGCAAGCGAACCTCAGCGACACGCCGCGCCTCTCGCCGGTGACCTTCGTGGATGGCTCGGTCAAGCTGCTGCTTCTCGGCGCCGAGACGCCGGCCCCGGGCGGGCCGCCGAGCCCGGG
>JANXUA010000005.1 GCA_025352085.1 Caulobacteraceae bacterium
CGGCGCGAGCGGCCAGGGCCGCGCGGGCCAGGGCCTGATTTTCGCCGGGGTCGGCGCAGGCGTCGGCGTCGCCCTCGCACCGCCGCACTGCGTCGGTGACGGCGGCCAGGCGACCGGTCAGGAAGCTTGGCGGGCCCGCAGTGGTAGCGGCTTCGACTTGCCCGGAAGGCGCCCCGGGATCGTTGGCCAGGGGGTGCAGGCGGGCGCCGTAGGACCGGCTCGCGCCCGGCGCGACCAGCCCGGCGGCGAGCAGGTTGAAAAGGTCGGCGCGGAAGGCGAGGGCGTCGGCGCGCTGGTCGAACAGGCCGAGCGCCCGACCCCAGGCCGCCAAGCGGTGGGCATGGCGATCGGGCCCACCCCCCAGAACCGGATCCAGCGCCGCACCCGCCGCCAGTCCGTCCGGCGCGGCGCCCAGCGGATAGTCGGCGGGGAGCCCGTCGGCCCAATCGAGCCAGGCCTCGACGCGCGCGCTCGGCCAGATGCTCGGCGCCGTGACGACGGTGACGGTTCCGGCCCGCTCGATCTCGCGCTCCCGCAAATAGGCGGCGTGATCAAGATCGGCGAAGCGACGTTTGAAGCGCATGGGACCCTCGGACATCCGCCCCGACGCTAGAACGATGGGCTGGGCTCGGCAATAGATGTTGGGGGCGCTTGATGCATTGCCCACAAGATATAGCGGAGACCGCGGACTTTTTCCCTCCCCTTTATGGGGAGGGTCGAGACGGCGCGTAAGCGGCGTCCGGAGTGGGGATGTATCGATTGCCACCGTCTTTCACGTCTTCGCAACAGTTCCCCACCCCGGTCGCTTCGCGACTCGAACCTCCCCATAAAGGGGAGGGAGGTCGCCTAGACGTCGTCCGGCGTGCGACCTATAAGCAACCGCGCCCGTCCCCTGAGTCCCGCCCTGGAAAGTTCCCCTTCGTGCTGAGACAGATTTTTACCTGGTGGACCGGCGCCACCATCGGCGCGCGCAACCAGATCAAGCGCGGCGGGGTGTTCGTCGGCGAGGACGAGATCGGCAATCGCTATTTCGAAACCCGCGACAAGAAGTGGGATTACGACGGCCGCAACCGTCGCTTCGTGATCTACAAGGGCTATCCCGACGCTTCCAAGGTGTCGTCCGAATGGCACGGCTGGCTGCACCATACCTTTGTCGAGCCGCCGACGCGTGAGCCGCTCAAGCGGCAGGTATGGGAAAAGGATCACCGGCCCAACCTCACCGGCACGCTGTGGGCCTGGCGGCCCCAGGGCGCCATTTCTCAGGGCGGCAAGCGCTCCGCCGCCTCGGGCGACTATCAGCCGTGGACCCCAGACTAGCCCGCGCGCTGACGCGCTCTTTGGCGGCCGCCGCGCTGGCGGTCGTGAGCCTGGGGGCAGGCCTGGGCCTCGCCCAGCAGAACTCGCCGTCGCAAAACCCCAGCGGCACGGTTCCCGCGTCGGCGCCAACGCCCTCGCCCACGCCACCCGCGTCAACGCCGCCGTCTATCCCGGTCCCGCAATCGCCCGCCGTCACGATGGCGCCTGTCGCGGCGGCCGCGAACGAGGATACGACTGCTGAAACGCCATCGCCGGCCAACGTCGCCGCGCCCACGCCGGAAAAACCGCCGACGCCGATCGTGCCGCCGCGCCCGGTTCGCGGCGCGCTCGCGGTTCTCCAGGTGCTAGACAAGGTGACCGCCGAGACCCTGCGCTTCGAAGTCCCTGTCGGCGGACGCGTCCGTTACAAGACCCTGCTGATCGAGGTGAAGGTGTGTGAGACGCGCGGCGTGGGCGACCCCTTGCCCAAGCCGTCCGCCTATCTCGACGTCACATCGGACCCCCACATTACCGTCCGCGAGGCTCTTTCGGATCGCAAACAGGTGTTCAAGGGCTGGATGTTCGCCAATGCGCCAGGCGTCCACGCCCTGCAGCATCCGACCTATGACCTATGGCTGATCACTTGCGGGGCTGGACCGACCCCGCCGGCCGCGGCGAACTAGAGGGAACGTCTCAGCGGCTGTTGCGCCACTTCAGGAACCGGTCAGGCTCACCGGTCCGCTGGAGCCGCAACGTCTTATGCGCGCCGTCGACGTCAATGGTGAACAGCAACGGCTTGGCCCCGGCGTCGCCGCCGCATTCCGTTGAGTGATGCGTCCGAACGTCGACCGAGAACTTTGAAGGCCCATCGGCCGTGGGAGATAAATCAAGACAAGCCGAAGACAAGGTGGACAGATGCTCGTGCTCGATCGCGCTTTGCGCGACATCGACCGCCGCGATGTCATCGAATGTCCGCGACCCAAATCCAAGGATGGCGCCCGATGCCCCATGCGCGACCGCCAACCCCGCCAGCCCGGCCACTGTGCCTGCGCCAATCCGCATTATCTTGGTCCGTCCCGCTTTCCAGACCCATCAGTCATGTGCGGCCGGCGCTCGGTTGGCAAGGGTTTTGCGAGCGGGTCCGGTGCGATCATTTGTCCGGTCCGATGAAGCGGTCGTTTGCGTCGCCGGCCCTGGGGCCGAAACCAATCGCCCATTTCAAGAGCCTGATTCAGACGTCGATCCGCCGCCCAGCCGCCCGGCGATCGCGGTGGCGATAACCGCGGCGCCCTGCGCATTGGGGTGCGGATCGCGCGGAATGCGCCAGGCCGGATCGAGCTTAACCACCACATAGGGCAGGCGGGCGGAATCAAGTATGCGCCGCCGCAGCGACCGTTCGCTGGGATCCTCATCGCCAAAATAGGGAACGACGATAAGGGGAACCGCGCCTTGTGCGCGCGCCAGCCGCGCGTCGGCCGTCAATTCGGCGCGAACCAGGGCGACCTTGCCGTCCAGGGCGGCCCGGCTGTGATAGGGGACGTAGAACCGGATCAGCGCCGCGAGGCGCGAACGCCCGACCGCCGGGCGCCAGACCATGCCGTCGCCAAGATGCGGCCTGTCGTCGTCGAAGTCTCGAAAGAGCAGGCCTGGCGAAAACAGAACCACCACCGCGGTCGGATGGGTGAAGCGCGGGAGCTCGTCGGCGAGGCGCATGGCTGATTGGTCGTCGGCGTAGCCGAACACCGACAAATTCGCGATCTGGCTGTTCAGGGCCGCGCCGACGCGGGCCGGGACGCTTTGGTTCCAGCGAAGGCCAAAGCCGGTGATGATCGATTCACCAACGAACAGGATCGTGGGTTTGGCCCGGTCCACCGGGTGGGCGAGATCCGGCACGCGGTCGCCGCGCGCGTCAAAGGCGTAGTCGACGGCCTGTCCCGCAACAACCGCGTGGCCCACGCGGCCCGGAACAAACACCCAGCCGAGGCGGGGATCGTGGTGGCGAAGGGGTTCCTCCTTGGCCGGGGCTTCTTCGCGCGCGCGCGGATAGGTCACGCGCAGGCCAAGTTCGCTAACGCCGAGGGCCAGAAAGAGGGCCAAGGCCAGCCGCGCGGGGCCCGCCGCCATAGCCTTCGACGTGGCGTTGGCGAGCCGCCGTCCGACCATCGGGCCGCCGCGCATCGCGATAAGTAGACCAAGGACGCCCACGACGATTCGCGCGCCGGTTTGGCCAATCACCTGCGACCGGCGCGACAGGAAGAACACCGGCAGGAAGTGACGGTCGAACCAGGCCTGGTCGGCCTGCAGCGCGCCGGACATCAGACCAAGCCCGATGATCCCAAAGATCAGCTCAATGACCCGCCGGCGGTTGAGGCCGACCGTCTGACCCGGGTTGACGGCGCGGTCCATCACGCCGCCCTGCGACCGATGGTTACGAAGAGGCCGCCTTCCGCGCCCAGACGGGCCATCCAGCCCCACTGCGCCAGCCAGCTCTCCAGCGGCCAGAAGTCGGTGGCCGGTTGCAGCAGATCATCGGGGTCCTCGCCGATCAGAGCGCTGGGATAGGCGCGAATGAAGTCCACGCCGTTGTCGGCGAACCAGCGGCCCACCTCGCCAAGGGTGTGCCGGTGCTCCTCCGGGTGTTGGTATTGATCGCGTAGCCAGGCCGTGCGCCGGGCCGGCTCGCCTTCTCGATCGGCCAGGACGGGGTCGAACGGAATCCAGCGATAGTCCGTCAGCCTGGCGACGACTCGACGCAGCCGCAGGGGCAGGCGCGCGAAGGTGTTGTAGAGGCCCAGTACGACCAGACCGCCGGGCCGCGCGAGCCTGACAATCCGCGCGAAGGCGGCGCGCGGGTCGGGCGTGTGGTGCAACACGCCCGAGCAATAGATCACATCAAAGGCGCCTTCGCGTAGGCCGGGTCGATTAAGATCGGTTTCGACGAACTGGACCTGGTCGACGCCGAAGCTTCTGGCCGCGCGCGCGCCCAGAAGAACCGACGCCCGCGTCATGTCCGCGCCGATCACCTGCCGATCGGCTCTGGCGAGATACAGGCTCATCTGTCCGGTGCCGCAGCCGATTTCGACGACGCGGGCGTCGCCGGGTATGGCCTGGTCCAGCAGCCGGGCGAAGGCGCTGCGCTCGGCGCGGGCGCGCAGATTGGCGAGGGTGTCGGCGTCGCGATAGCCGGGAAACGGCGCGACATCATAGAACTCCCGCACGATCCTGGTGCGCTCGTCGCAGTCCAGCGTCAGGGCGGGCACGCCATCGGCCGCGTCGAATAACATCCCGCAAATCTCGCACGACCAGTCGGCGCGCAGACCGCCGCCGCACGCCGGGCAGGCCAGCAACGCTCGCATGTCTGGACTCACCGGTCAGAAGATCGCGTAGATAAACGGCGCCAGGGCTTCGACGCTCACCGCCAGGATCAGCACCAGTCCGATCACGCACAGAAATATCGCCAGCGGCAAAAGCCATCGCTTGCCGGGGCCGCCGCGCCACAGACCGGCGGCGAGGTCGGCGATGGCCCCGCCGGCGCTGGCCATGACGATCAGACCGCGCGCGATGCGTCCGCGTCGGGGAATCATGCCAGGGCCTCGCTCAAGGTCGCCGGCGCCGTCGCGCGCTTGGTCATCCGTATACAGCCGACCGCCAGAACGTCGATCCCGCTTCGGCGATAGGTGGTGTAGCCCTCGATCGGCCGATTGACGATCGACTCGCCCGCCAGGTTGAACGAGGTGTTGAGCAGGACCGGCATGCCGCTGCGCCGACCGTAGGCCATGAGGAGGGCATGCAGGCGCGGCGCCATGGCCTGTTCGAGAACCTGCACCCGGGCTGTGCCGTCGACGTGGGTGACGGCGGCCAGGCGGTCGCGCCACTCGGGCCGCACCGGAAAGACGCCGGACATGAACCGGGCGAGGCGCGCGCCGCCGGCGGGCAGGTCGAAATAATGATCGGCGACCTCGATCGGAACGACCGGCGCGAACGGTCGGAATTCCTCGCGATACTTGATGTCGCGGTTGAGTCGGTCGCGCATGGCGGCGGAATGCGGTGCGGCCAGAATGCTGCGATGCCCGAGCGCCCGAGGCCCGAGTTCCAGGGCGCCCTCCATCCAGCCGACCACCCGACCGGCGGCGAGATCGTCGGCGATGGCCTCGATGAAGGCTGTCTCATCCAGGGTTTCGCAGCTCTGGCGATCCTGCGACGCCAGCAGGGCCATCGGCGTCTCGTCGATCCCCGGCCCCCAGAACGGATGGTCGGGGAACGCGCGATCCGGCCGGCCAAAATAAATGCGATCGGCGTAGAGTGCGGCGCCAAGCGCGCAGCCGGCGTCGCCGGGGGCGGGCGGGACATAAACGTTGGTAAAGCCCACCTCGGTGAGAATGCGGGTGTTGGCGACGCCGTTCAAGGCCACGCCGCCGCCCAGGCACAGGTCGTCCAAGCCGGTTTCCTTTTGCAGCCCGCGGGCGATATCGACCAGGATGTCCTCCAGCACCCGCTGGATGCTGGCGGCGATGTCGGCGAAGCGGCAGCCTTCGGCGGTGTCCAGCGCGATCGGCTCATAGGCGCCGCGCGACGGGCCGAACAAGTCGATGAACTTGGTCGAAAACGATCGCTCCGCCGTGGTGTGGAACTCGAAATACGAAAGATCGAGGGCGAAGGCGCCGTCGGCGGTGCGGCGGATCAGCCTGCGCACCTGATCGACCAGGGTCGGGCGTCCGAAACTAGCCAGGCCCATGACCTTGTATTCGCCCTCGTTGACCGCAAAGCCGAGATAGGCGGTGAAGGTCGAATAGAGCAGGCCGAGCGAATGGGGGAAACGCACCTCGCGCAGGAGGTTGATCGACGTGGCGCCATCCGCGCGGCGCTCGCCATGGCCGATCGACATGGTCGCCCATTCGCCGACGCCGTCGGCAGTGAGGATGGCCGCGCGCCGGGACGGCGAGGTCAGGAAGGCCGCGGCGGCGTGGCTCTGGTGGTGTTCGGTGAACAGGATCTTGCGACCCGGAACGCCCAGGTGCGAGGTGATCAGGCCCTTGACCCACACCTTTTCACCTAAGGTGTTGCGCATGGCCTTGGGAAAGGATCGCCACGAGCGGGGAAAGGCGCGCAGGGCGCTGGTGAGGATGCGGTCGAACTTCAGCATCGGCCGCTCGTAGAACACCACCGCGTCCAGATCGGCGGGCGCGAGGCCGGCGTGATCCAGGCACCACTCAATCGCCGTCAGCGGAAAAGCCGCGTCGTTCTTGCGGCGCGTGAGGCGCTCCTCCTGCACCACGGCGACCGGCCGGCCGGCCATCAGCAGGGCGGCGGCGGAATCGTGATAGTGCGCGGAAATCCCAAGGATATTCATCTCAATACTGCCCCCGCATGGCCTTGGGATCGCCGGCCTCGACCGTGGTCCAGCCGGCGGTCTCGCGCCGCTGCGCCGCCCGCGCGAGCCAGGCGAACGGCGGCAGAAGCACAAAGTAGAGGCCGGTGAGAACGACGCCGCTGAACAGTCCGGCCACGGCGCCGGCGAGGCGCAGATAGCCTTTCCACAGCCGGCACGCACGCGCGCGCCACACGCGCCGGCGCCGTCCCTTGGGGTCGATCCGACCCAATTGCGCGTAGGTGTAGTTCATGTGGAAGGCCTCATCGTGCAGGATTTGCGCAAACACCGCCGCGGTGGCGCCGTCTTCGGGCGCCAGATCGCGATAGACGGCGAAGTCCTCGGCGGCGGCCTTCTCCGACAGGTGCAGAAAGGCCAGCAGGGCGGCGTCGCTGACCTCGCCCACGCGCAGATCGTCGGCGCCGCGTTCGCCGGGCGTCAGCCAGGCCGGGCCCGCCAGGCGCCGCGGCGGACCCGCCTGATCGCGCAGGAGGGCCAGGCCTCGGGCGCGAAACATCTCCGCGTGGCGATGCTCGTCCAGGGCGTGGAAGATGAACAGGCGCCGCAGCAGCGGATCGGCGGTGGTCTCCGCCGCGCGCGCCAGATCACGCCCGCCGTCGGCCTCGGTTTCGCTGAAGCGCAGGAGGTTGCGGGCGCGGCGCTCCGGCTCGCGCCAAATCCAGCGTTGCGCCGGGCGCAGGACGGCGCGCAGAATCGTCATGGCGGGCGACC
>JANXUA010000014.1 GCA_025352085.1 Caulobacteraceae bacterium
TCCCTGTTCCGCGGTTGCCTGGGAATGCGGAGGACGCGATCGCCGACGCGACAGAAGAGGCAGCGATGTTATGGGCGCAAGCTAATGAAGCTGAGGACGAAATCGTCGAGAAGGCTGAGCAAATCGTCCGCTCTTTCCTCAGCGCGTCTGCCGGACACGTTCACGCCATTTAGTCAGGGCCTGCGGCCTCCCGACGGTTAGAGCCGCTCTTGCCACAGTCCAGTCATCGCTCTGGTGCCTAGAACGCGGCCGGCTGTTGCTCTGGCCTTATCCCGGGCTCCGGCTCAAAAGAACATCTTGCGAACATAGAACAAAGACGGTACGCATGACTCTCTGGCCATTGGGCCGGGCCGGTTGGCGGAATCGTGGGATAGAGGGCTCTGGACATGGCAACGGCATTGAAACTCGTGGCACGCGAAGACGGTGACAAGCAGCGCGCTCTGGAAGCGGCGCTGGCGCAGATCGACAGGGCCTTTGGCAAGGGCTCGGTGATGCGACTGGGCGACAAGGGCAAGATCGTCGAGATCGAAAGTGTGCCCACCGGCTCGTTGGGCCTGGACATGGCGCTGGGCATCGGCGGCCTGCCGAAGGGCCGAGTGGTGGAGATCTACGGGCCGGAAAGCTCGGGCAAGACGACGCTGGCCCTGCATGTGGTGGCCGAGGTCCAGAAGCTGGGCGGTACGGCGGCCTTCGTCGATGCCGAGCACGCGCTCGACCCGTCCTACGCCCACAAGCTGGGGGTCAACCTCGACGAGCTGCTGGTCTCCCAGCCGGACACCGGCGAACAGGCGCTGGAGATCACCGACACCCTGGTTCGCTCGGGCGCGGTGGACATCATCGTCATCGACTCGGTCGCCGCGCTGACGCCGCGCGCCGAAATCGAGGGCGAGATGGGCGACAGCCTGCCCGGTTTGCAGGCGCGGCTGATGAGCCAGGCGCTGCGCAAGCTCACCGCCTCGATCTCCAAGACCCAGACCCTGGTGATCTTCATCAACCAGATCCGCATGAAGATCGGGGTGATGTACGGCAGCCCGGAGACCACCAGCGGCGGCAATGCGCTCAAGTTCTACGCTTCGGTGCGCCTGGATATCCGCCGCACCGGCTCGGTGAAGGTGCGCGACGAGATCATCGGCAACAATGTCCGCGTCAAGGTGGTCAAGAACAAGGTCGCGCCGCCTTTCCGCGAGGTCGAGTTCGACATTATGTACGGCCAGGGCATTTCCAAGCTCGGCGAGATCATCGACCTGGGCGTCAAGGCCGGGGTGGTGGAGAAATCCGGCTCGTGGTTCTCGTGGAACAGCCAGCGCATCGGCCAGGGCCGCGACAACGCCCGCGAATTTCTCAAAGCCAACCCCGACATCGCCGACCAGATCGAAGAACAGGTGCGCGGCAATTCGGCCAAGGTCGTCGACGAACTGCTGATCGGCCCGGTCGGGGACGTGGAGGAATAGGGCGCGGACTTTCCCTCCGCTTTATGGGGACGGACGAGACGGCGCGAAGCGACGTCCGGGGTGGGGAAATCTCGATCTTCATCCGCGCATGTGGGTTTCATGACGCTTCCCTCTCCCGGTCGCTGGCGCGACTTGACCCTCCCTATAAAGGGGAGGGAGGTTCGGGAAGTCTTTGTCGCTCAAACGCAAGATGCTAGAGCGCGCCCATGCCCAGTCTCAGCGATATCCGCCGCCAGTTTCTCGACTATTTCGCCGCCGCCGATCATGTGGTGATCGCTTCGGCGCCGCTGGTCCCGCAGAGCGACCCGACGTTGATGTTCGTCAACGCCGGCATGGTGCCGTTCAAGAATATCTTCACCGGCGCGGAGACCCCACCGGCGCCGCGCGCGGCCACGTCGCAGAAGTGCGTGCGCGCCGGGGGCAAGCACAACGACCTCGATAATGTCGGCTACACCGCCCGGCACCTGACTTTCTTTGAAATGCTGGGGAATTTCTCGTTCGGCGACTATTTCAAACCCCTGGCCATCGAGCTGGCGTGGAAACTGATCACCGAGGGGTTTGCGCTCGACAAGAGCCGGCTGCTGGTCACCGTCCACGCCTCCGATGAAGAGGCCGCCGGCCTATGGCGCAAGATCGCCGGCCTCGCCGACGACAAGATCATCCGCATCGATTCGTCGGATAATTTCTGGTCGATGGGCGACACGGGACCCTGCGGTCCGTGCTCGGAAATCTTCTTCGACCACGGCGACCACGTCGCCGGTGGTCCGCCGGGCTCGCCCGACCAGGACGGCGACCGGTTCGTCGAGATCTGGAACCTGGTCTTCATGCAGTTTGACCAGCAGGCGGACGGCGTGCGCGCCAACCTGCCCAAGCCGAGCATCGACACCGGCATGGGCCTGGAGCGCGCCGCCGCCGTGCTACAGGGCAAGACCAGCGTGTTCGAAACCGATCTCTTCCGCGCCCTGATCGGCGCGAGCGAAGCGGCGACCGGCGTCAAGGCGGTCGGCGAAGCGGCGGCCTCGCACCGGGTGATCGCCGACCATCTACGCTCGACCTCGTTTCTGATCGCCGACGGCGTGACCCCGTCGAACGAGGGGCGCGGCTATGTGCTGCGCCGGATCATGCGCCGGGCCATGCGCCACGCCTATCTGCTGGGGGCGGCCGAGCCATTGATGCACCGCCTTGTGCCGGCTCTGGTCGGCGAAATGGGCGACGCCTATCCCGATCTGCGCCGCGCGGCGCCGGCGATCACCGAGACCCTGCGCGGCGAAGAGGAGCGGTTTCACCGCACCCTCGGCCGTGGCCTCGGCCTGCTCCACGAGGCGACGGCGGCAATGGGCGCCGGCGACACCCTGCCGGGCGAGACCGCGTTCAAGCTCTACGACACCTACGGCTTTCCCCTTGATCTGACGCAGGACGCCGTGCGACCGCGCGGCATCAGCGTCGACCTGGCCGGCTTCGACGAGGCGATGGAACGCCAACGCACCCTGGCGCGGGAAAGCTGGGCGGGGTCGGGCCAGAAGGTCCAGGGCGCCGTTTGGCTGGCCCTACGCGACCGGCTGGGTCCGACGGTGTTTTCCGGCCACGACGGCGTCGAGGCGATGGGCGAGATCATGGCCTTGGTCAAGGACGGCGAGGAAGTTCCCGTCGCGCAGACTGGCCAGACCATCCAGGTCCTGTTCGACGCCACGCCGTTCTATGCTGAAAGCGGCGGCCAGGCCGGCGATCGCGGCGAGATCGATGGCCAGCACGGCGCCGGCGAGGTCCTCGACACCCAGCGTCAGGCCGGCGATTTGCATGTCCATACCGTCTCGGTCGGGCGCGGACGCCTGACGGTCGGCGATCGGCTCCGCTTGGCGGTGGACGCCGAGCGGCGCGCCCGCACCCGGCTCAACCATTCGGCGGCGCATCTGGCGCACGCGGCCCTGCGCAGCGTGCTCGGTCCCCACGTCGCCCAGAAGGGCCAGATGGTCGACGCCGAGCGCATGCGTTTCGACTTCAGCCACGGCGCGCCGCTTAACCCCGCCGAACTCGACGCCATTGAGGCCGAGGTCAACGCGGTGATCCGCCAGAACCTGTCCGCCGACACCCGCGAAATGGCCCCGCGGGCGGCGATCGAGGCCGGCGCCATCGCCCTCTTCGGCGAGAAATACGGCGACAGCGTGCGCGTGCTTACCCTCGGCAAGGCGCTGGACGGGGAGGGCGCCTATTCGGTGGAGCTGTGTGGCGGCACCCACGTCGCGCGCACCGGCGATATCGCCCTGTTCAAGATCGTCGCCGAGCAAGGCATTGCCGCCGGCGTTCGGCGGATCGAAGCCCTGACCGGGGAGCCCGCGCGGCGCTATCTTTTGGATCAGGCCGCCGTCGCCAAGGGCCTCGCCGATCAGTTCAAGGTTCCGGTCGCCGAGGTTCCGGCGCGCGTCGACGCCCTCGACGCCCAGCGACGCAAGCTGGAGCGCGATCTGGCCGATGCCAAGCGCGAGCTGGCGGTCGGCGGCGGGGGCGGCGCGGGCGAGACGGTGATCGAGGATGTCGGCGGCGTCGCCTTCATCGGCAAGGTGCTGCAGGGCGTCGGCGGCAAGGACCTGCGTCCGATCGCCGAGACCTTCCGCAAACAGGCGCCCGACGGCGTGGTGGTTTTGTGCGGCGTGCTGGATGGCAAGGTTGCCTGTACGGTGGTGGTCAGCGGCGCGGCCCAGGCCCGCTTCAACGCCGCCGATCTGGCCCGCGCGGCGGTGATCGCGATGGGCGGCCAGGGCGCCGGCGGCAAGGCCGACTTCGCCCAGGGCGGCGCGCCGGACGGATCCAGGGCGCCCGACGGCGTGGCGGCCGTGAAGGCCCTGCTGGCTGAAGCGTAATCCTCCCCCCCCTTTTATGGGGAGGGTCGAGACGGCGCGTTAGCGACGTCCGGGGTGGGGCAAACGCGATCATTCCCACAACGCTGTGCCTTTTGAGACGTCCCCACCCGTCCCGCTTTGCGGTCCACCCTAACCATAATGGGGAGGGAGAAAACGCCGGCTAGATCAGCGCCAAGGCGTTGTGATCCTGGATGTGCGCGCTCGCCGTTTCGATCATGGCGAAGAACATGTCGTCGCCGCGCGCCGTGCGCTCGACCACCATCGAGGCGGCGAAACCCATGATGAACAGGGCGAAGCTGTAGCGGCCGTAGTCGCGCCACAGCTGGTCGAACGCATAGCCGGTAACGCCAAGGTCCGTCAGCTGTTGATGGTACCGACGCAGCAGCGCCTCTTCGTGCGTTCGCCGGTCGTCCAGGCTCAGGGCGCCGCCCAGAAAATAGGAGACGTCGGCCATGCAGCAGCCGTAGCCGAGCGACTGCCAATCGACGACGGCCACCGGATAACCGCCCTCCGGCGTGCCGAACATCATATTGTCGGGCCGAAAGTCGTTGTGGATCAGACACCTTGGGCCGACGTAGCCGTTTTCGAAACGATCATAGGCGGCGACGATCCCTTGGCCGATGTTGCGCACCGCCGGCGTGGCGCGGGCGCCGTATCGCTGGCAAAACCCCTCCCACAGGGTGCGCATGGTGTCCCCGCTGGTCAATTTGGGCGCCGCGGCGACCTTGAACAGCCAGGGACACTGATCGAACTTATCCTCGCGCCAATGCGAGGCGTGCAGTTTGGCCGCCTCGCCGAGCACAAGGGCCGCCTGTTCGACGGTGACGCCGCGCAATTGATCGCCCTGAGTCGCTGGCGCGAGATCCTCCATGATCAGTACGAACTCGCTGGTTTCCGGATCGACATCGGCGTGCAGGCAACGCGGCGCGGTGATCAGGGCGCTGGCGGCCAATTCGTTGTAGAATCTCACCTCGCGAACATAGTTGCCGAACGCAATCCCCGCGCCGCGGCTGGTCTCGTCGGGCGACGGGAACTTGCCGACCACCGTGCGCGGCGCGCCGCCGGGATCGCCGTCATAGGCCAGGGTGAAGCGGACGCTCTCGCCGACCTGGCCGGTGCCGACCTTTTTGGCCTCGAAGCCGCTGACCTTGGCGTTGAACGACGCCTGTTGCAGAACGTGGCTCATCCAATCGGGCGTGACGTCGGCCGGCCGGAGGATGGGGATATCTGGGTTTGACGACATGGACCACTCACGAGAACGACGAATTTTAGCCTGATGTATGGACCCCAAAGCGACGCGTCATCGTTTGTTCGAGAACGCCGCGATCGACCGGGTTGCCATGGCAAACCCGATATGCCGAGACGTCCGTCAAACAGAATTTCGACTTGACAATATAATTGTGAAATTAGATAACTATTATCGGCATTGGCAAATGGATGCACGCCATGGCCCGACGCCCCAGCCTCTCCACCTCGCTCAGCTATAAGGATCCGCGCGCCGCCATCGTCTGGCTGCAAAAGGCGTTCGGTTTTGAGCTCACCCTTCTGGTCGAAGACGCCAAGGGCGGTGTCGGTCATTCGGAACTTACTTTTGGCGACGGGTCGGTGATGGTCGGCGGCGAATGGAGCGCCGATCACAAGAGCCCCGCGTCGATCGGCGGCAAGAACACCCAATCGGTGCACATCCAGATCGACACCGACCTTGACGCCCATTGCGAACGCGCCCGCGCCGCCGGAGCGGAGATCGTCGCCGAGCCGGCGCTGCAGTTCTACGGCGACAAGACCTATCGTTGTCGTGATCCCGAGGGTCATATCTGGAGCGTAGCGCAGACGGTCGCGGCGCCGTCGATCGAAGAGATGGAGGCGGCGACCGGTCTCAAGATCACCGGCGGGGTGTGAAAGCCGCCGCCCTCGATCGCACGCTGGCGGCCTTGGCCGATCCGCATCGGCGCCGGGTGGTCGAACTGCTGCGCGAACATCCGCGCCCCGCCGGCGATCTGGCGCGCGCGGTCGGCGTTGCGCCGCCGGCCATGAGCCGCCATCTGCGCGCCTTGCGCGAGGGCGGCATTGTCGAGGAATCGCATCCCGCCTTCGATGCGCGCGTGCGTATCTACGCCCTGAGGGCTGAGCCGATGATGGACCTGCTACGCTGGTTGGAAGAAACCGAGCGGATGTGGAGCGAACAGCTTTCCGCCCTGAAGAGGCACGTCGAAGGTCCGGCCGAGCGATGAGTTCGCGGGTTCTGGTCGCGTTGCGGATCAAGGCGACGCCGGCGCGGACCTTCGCCGTCTTCACCCAGGAGATCGGCGCCTGGTGGCGACCCAACGCCCTGTTCGCCTTTACCCCGCGCGAGCCGGGCGTCCTGTCGTTCGAGCCGGGGGACGGCGGACGGCTGATCGAAACCCGGGCGGGCGGCAAGGTTTTCGAAATCGGCAGGATCCGCGTGTGGACGCCGCCGTCGCGTCTGATGTTCGGCTGGCGCCAGGCGACCTTCGCGGAAGGTCAGGATACCGAGGTCGAGGTGCGCTTCGAGGCGGTCGGCGACAAAACGCGGGTCACCGTCCAGCACACCGGCTGGGACAGCGTTCCAGCCGGCCATGCCGCCCGGCACGGTTTTGCGGACGCCGTCTTCCTGCGCCGCCATGGCGAATGGTGGCAGGCCCTGCTATCGGCGTGTCAGGCGAGATTGACGCGCGATGAGTGACGGAATGACCGATAGCCCCGCCCCAACGGACGAACCCAAGCCGCGCGCCGCGGCCTTTGGCTTCGTGTTCACTACATCGCTGATGAACGCCATCTCGTTTGGCATCATGATCCCGATCCTGCCCAATCTGATCGAGCAGTTCGCCGGCGGCGACACCGCCTCGGCGTCGCAGTGGGCGACCCTGTTCGGCGCCACCTGGGGGGCCATGCAATTCGTCTCCGGCCCGATCCTGGGCATGCTTTCGGACCGGTTTGGCCGCCGCCCGGTGATCCTGGTGTCGATCTTCGGCCTGTTCGTCGACTTTCTGTTCATGGCCTTCGCGCCCACCCTGGCGTGGCTGTATCTTGGGAGGATCCTCAACGGCATGACCGCCGCGACCTTCTCCACCACCAACGCCTATGTCGCCGACATCACCCCGCCGGAAAAGCGGGCGCGCAATTTCGGCCTGCTCGGCTCGGCGTTCGGCTTCGGCTTCATGATCGGCCCGAGCATCGGCGGCGTGCTGGGTGAAATCAGCCTGCGCACGCCGTTCATCGCCGCCGCCGCCTTGTGCGCGATCAACTGGGTCTATGGTTTCATCGTCCTGCCCGAGTCCCTGCCGCCGGAAAAGCGGGTCAAGGTGTTCGACTGGCGCCGCGCCAATCCACTCGGCTCGTTGATTTTCCTGCATCAGCGTCGGGATCTACTGGGCCTGGCCACGGTGGGTTTTCTGTTCCAGTTGGCCCACACCGTTTTGCCGGCGGTGTTCGTGCTCTACGCCGGCTATCGCTATCATTGGAGCCCCATCACCTTCGGCATGGCGTTCATGGCGTCCGGGGCGTGCATGATCTTCGTCCAGGTCGTCCTGGTTACGCCGGTGGTCAAGGCCGTCGGCGAGCGCGGCGCGGTCTTGCTGGGCGCGAGTTTCGGCACCATCGCCTTTATCATCTATGGCTTCGCTTCGCAGCCGTGGATGTACCTGGCCGACACACCGATATTCGCCCTGATCGGCCTGCTTCAGCCGGGCCTGATGGGGCTGATGAGCCGCCGTGTCGGACCCAGCCACCAGGGTCAGCTCCAGGGCGCCAATCAGAGCCTACAGGGGATCGCCTCGATCACCGGGCCGATGCTGTTCGGCCTGACCTTCGCCTGGTCGATCCGCAATGATGCGAGCCTGCATCTGCCGGGTTTGGCGATCCTGCTGGCGGCGGGTCTGCTCGTTCTCGCCCTGTTGCTCGGGCTGCGCGTCGCCCGGCCGGTAACGCCCATGGCGCCCGAGGCGGTTCCCGCCCAGTAGCGACCGCCTTGATTGCGCCGAACAGGTCGGGGATGATCAGCGCCCCTCGCCATATCGGACCGGTCATGTTCAGCAGACACACGCTTTTCGCCTTAGCCTTCCTCGCCGTCGGCGTCGCTTCGGCGTCCGCGCAATCGGATGGTGACGCCCGCCGCGCGCCCAGCGACGCTGTTTCGATGAAGCTTTCTTTCGCCCCGATCGTGCGGCGGGCGGCGCCGGCGGTGGTCAATGTCTATTCCAAGCGCGTCGTTCGCCAGCAGGTCGATCCGTTTTGGTCGATGTTCACCGGCGGCGGCGTGCCGCGCGAACGGATCGAGCAATCCCTCGGATCCGGCTCGATCGTGCGGCCGGACGGCGTGATCCTGACCAACCACCACAATATCGAGAACGCCCAGGAAATCCGCGTGGTCACCGCCGACCGCCGCGAATGGCCGGCCAGCGTCCTCCTGGATGACGCCCGCGCCGATCTGGCCGTGCTGAAGATCGACACCAAAGGCGAGCGCCTGCCCACGCTCGAAATCGACGCCGGCGGCGCGCCGCAAGTCGGCGACCTCGTCCTGGCCATCGGCGATCCGTTCGGCGTCGGCCAGACGGTCACCAACGGCATAGTTTCAGCCCTGCAGCGCTCGGACGTGGGCGCCAACGCCTACGCCTTCTTTATCCAGACCGACGCAGCCATCAATCCGGGCAATTCCGGCGGACCGCTGGTGGATATGTCGGGGCGAATGATCGGCGTGAACACCGCGATCGTCTCCAGTTCGGGGGCATCGGCGGGCGTCGGTTTCGCCATTCCCGCGGCGATGGCCGATCAGGTGGTGCGCGCGGCGATGGGCGGCAGCCATGCCGTGGCCCGGCCGTGGCTGGGGGCCAAGACCCAGACCCTCACCGAAGAAATGGCCCGGAGCATGGGCCTGACGGCGCCCCGGGGTGTGGTGGTTACCAACGTCTGGCCGGACGGCCCCGCCGCGCGGGCGGGGATAGCGGTCGGCGACGTGGTGACGGCGGTGGATGGTCAGGCGGTCAATGACGACGCGGCGCTGACCTATCGCGTCGCCACCCGCCGCGCGGGCGAGCGCCTCGCCTTGAGCGTGCGCCACGGCGCCGCAATGCGCGACCCGAGTGTGACCCTGGACGCCCCACCCGACCGCCCTGCCGCCGACGAGCGCCTCCTCGCCGGTCGCAACCCTCTGGCCGGCGCGACCGTCGTCAACCTTTCACCCGCGACCGCCCTGCAATACGGCGTCGATCCGTTCGTGGCGCAGGGGGTGCTGGTGACGAAGATCAGCGGCGGCTTCGCCCAGTCGATCGGCCTTCAGGCCGGGGATTTCGTGCGCGGCGTCAACGGCGTGGCGATCACCTCGACGGCGGCCCTGCAGGCGGCCGTTCAGGCCGGCGCGAGCGGCTGGACCCTGAACATCCAGCGCGGCGGCCAAATGATCACGGCAAGGTTTGGGGGCTAAACTGAACCGCCGGCGCTCAACTTCAACGTTGTGTCGCTAAGGGCCATGCACCGGGACAACATGGTCGCGGTCGCCCGTCGATCCGGTTCGCCCAAAACGCCGATCGCATCGAGGATCAACGAAACATCTAGCGTAAAGAGTTTGAAGCGCACGACGCACGGGGCGGTGAGGCGAGCCGCACGCCACTCCTGCAGGCAAACGTCGCTCGGCCAGGCGCTGTGGCGCGCCGATGTAATCATCGCCAGCACGAGTTCGCTGTGTCGATCATTGAACTCGCGAGTCGACGTGACCAGCGCGGGACGTCGTTTTGCAGTCGGTTTATCGGTGAACGGGAAGGGGACGATGACGACCTGAAACGGGTCAAAGGTCTCGCCACGCATCATCGTCCTCCGCGCTGTTCCATTCGACCAAGGTTTCCTGAACGCCACTCAGATAGGCGTCTTCGCCCGACGGAAGCTTCCGCAGCACGATCCGTTCGTTTTCCAAGACGAAGCTGACCACATCGCCTTCCTCCAGCAGCGCCGCCATCCGGATTTTTTTTGGAATGGTCAGCTGACCTTTGGCGGAAATCCGCGCGAGTTCCATGATTTGCGCCTCCAGTATTCCAACAAGTAGGAATATCCTACATATCGCCATTTTTGACAAGGATGAACGTGGCGACCGGCCTGGAGTCTGATAGTCTGGCACCATGAACGATCTCTTCGAAGCCGCCGGTCTCGCGCCCGAGGCGCCGCGGCCTCTGGCCGACCGGCTGCGTCCGCAAAGCCTCGACGAAGTGGTCGGGCAGGACCATTTGCTCGGACCCGACGGGCCGATCCGGCGGATGGCGGTCGCGCGGCGGTTGTCGTCGATGATCCTGTGGGGACCGCCGGGCACCGGCAAGACCACCATCGCCCGTCTGCTGGCCAAGGAGGCTGGCTATGAGTTTCAGCAGCTCTCGGCGGTGTTTTCCGGCGTCGCGGACCTGCGCAAGGCGTTCGAGACGGCGACGCAGCGACGATTGGCCGGCAAGGCGACCCTGTTGTTCGTCGACGAGATCCACCGTTTCAACCGCGCGCAACAGGACGGTTTCCTGCCGTATGTGGAATCGGGCGCGGTGACGCTGGTGGGGGCGACGACGGAAAATCCGTCGTTCGAGCTCAACGGCGCGTTGCTGTCGCGCTGCCAGGTCTATGTCCTGCGCCGTCTCGACACCGCGGCGCTCGCATCTCTGCTGGCCAAGGCCGAGGCGTTTGAGGGCAACGCCCTGCCGGTCGCTACGGCAGCCCGCGAGGCCATGATCGCCATGGCCGACGGCGACGGACGCTATCTGCTCAGCCTGGCCGAGACCCTGTTCAACATCGTCTCCGGCGAACTCCTCGATCCGGTCGCCATGGGACAGGTGCTGCAAAAGCGCAGTCCGGCCTACGACAAGGACCGCGAGGAACACTACAATCTGATCTCGGCTCTGCATAAATCCGTGCGCGGATCGGACCCTGACGCGGCGCTCTACTGGCTGGCGCGGATGCTGGAGGGGGGCGAGGATCCCCTGTTTATCGCCCGGCGTCTGGTGCGCATGGCCAGCGAGGATATCGGCGCGGCCGATCCCCTATCCTTGCTGATCACCACCGCAGCCAAGGACGCCTATGACTTTCTCGGCAGTCCCGAAGGCGAACTGGCCCTCGCCCAGGCCTGCGTGCACATGGCCGCCGCGCCGAAGTCCAACGCGGTGTACCGTGCGTTTGGCGCCGCCCGCGCCTTGGCCAAACAGACCGGCTCGCTCACGCCGCCCGCGCATATCCGCAACGCCCCGACCCGCCTGATGAAAGACCTCGGTTACGGCAAGGGATATCAATATGATCCGGATACGGAAGAAGGTTTTTCCGGCCAGAACTATTTTCCCGACGGCATGGATCGACCGGTGTTTTACACGCCAAAGGGCGAGGGCGCCGAGGCGAGGGTCAAGGAGCGGCTGGAGCGTTGGGGCGGGCTGCGGGGTCGCTCGTGAAACCCATAACCCTGTCCTCTGACGAGATCGCCTTTGTGCGCTCTCTGGTGATCTATGAGGACGCCGACATTCTCGCCCTCAACAAACCGCCGGGTCTTTCCAGCCAGGGCGGGCGGATCGCGGTTAACACCCTGGATGAGTTGTTGGCCGCCTTCGCCAAGCCTAGCGGTGTGCGGCCGCGGCTGGCGCACCGGTTGGATCGCGATACGTCAGGCGTCATTCTCACCGCCAAAAGCCAGCCGGCGGCGGCGTTCCTGGGCAAGGCGATGATGAGCCGGCGGGTCAGGAAAACCTATCTGGCCATTGTCGCGCCGGGGGCGCCGCAGCCGCGCGAAGGGGGGATTGAGCTTGCCCTGCGCAAGGAAAGCCAGGGACGCGAAGCCTATATGCGGGTGTGCGACGCCGATCACCTGGACGCGCAAACCGCATCGACCCGCTATCGCACCCTAGCCGCCGACGCCCGCGCCGCCCTCGTCGAACTGGCCCCGCGCACCGGACGGATGCATCAATTGCGGGTGCACATGGCGGCGATCGGCCGACCCATCGCCGGCGACGCGCGCTACGGCGGGGCGCTGGTTTTGGCCGGGACGCCGGTCACGCGGCAGATGCTGCACGCCGCCGCCCTGACCTTTCCCCATCCCGCCGGCGGCGAGCGGCGGATCGAGGCGTCGCTCGCCGATGACATGACCGCCATGCTGGCCGCTGTCGGCCTGATGGTGCCGGCGCGGTGGCTCGCCCAATCGGCCGACACTGGTTTATAGTGCGCGCCCCAACCTGGAGTGATCGATGAAACGCTTGGCCATTTCCGCTCTCGCCCTGCTCACCTTGAGCGCCTGCGCGACCCCGACCGTCTATCAGGAGGCGACGCGCCAGGGCGCCGTCGGCTATTCCGAGCAGCGCATCGAGCCGGGGCGTTATCGGGTGACCTTTCAGGGCGGCGGCGGCGCGCCGGCGCAGCAGGTGGAGGACTACGCCCTCCTGCGCGCGGCGCAGGTGACGGTGCGAGACGGCTACGACTGGTTCCGTGTCGTCGATCGCAGTGGATTCGCCGCCCCGCCCCGATCGGGCAGCAGCCTTTCCGTCGGCGGCGGCTCGGGGAGCTTCGGGCGGAGCGGCGGCTTCGGCCTGGGCCTTGGGACCAGTTTTGACCTGAGCGGCGGGCCGGCGGTGATGCGGTCCATCGAAATTCTCGCCGGTCGCGGGCCGGCGCCGCAGGGGCCCGACACCTATGACGCACGCGGCGTGATCGGCAATCTGGGCCCGCGCGCCGCCCCGCCTCCAGCCGGTCGCTAGGGGCCACGCGTGGAGAAGTTGGCGCTGGTCGCCCTGGGCGGCGCGTTCGGATCCGTAGCGCGTTACCTGACCGGCGTCGCCGCCAGGCGGCTGGTGCGCCTGAGCGCGCCGTGGCTGGGAACCTTCACCGTCAACATCGTCGGCGGCTGTCTCATGGGCCTGCTCGTCGGCTATCTGGCCCATCGCGGCGGGGCGGGTCAGGAGCGTTGGCGGCTGTTGTTGGCGGTCGGCGTGCTCGGCGGCTACACCACCTTTTCGTCTTTCTCGCTGGACGCGGCTTTGATGATCGAGCGGCGCGCCTATGGTCCGGCGAGCCTCTACATCGCCGCCTCGGTGGCGCTGTCGGTGGGGGCGCTGTTTTTCGGTCTGGCGGCGGCGCGGCGTCTGTTCGCCTGATGGCCGAGGTCAAGCTGATCGCTGTCGGCGACGGCGAGGATGGTACGCGGCTGGATCGCTGGTTGCGCCGGCGTTGGCCCGACCTTGGTCAGACGCAGATCCACAAGCTCGCCCGTAGCGGCCAGCTTCGCGTCGACGGCGCGCGGGTCAAGGCCGACACACGCCTGGCCGCCGGCTCGATGGTGCGGGTGCCCCCTTTGCCGGATCGCCCGCCGCCCGCCGCGCGCGAGACGGTGACCGCCCGCGACGCCGCCTTCGCGCGCCGCCTGGTGCTCTACGAAGACGACGAGGTGCTGGCGCTCAATAAACCGGCCGGGCTGGCGGTGCAGGGCGGCACCAAGACTCTGCATCACATTGATCGATTGCTGAGCGTGTGGGGCGAGGGTCTTGGCCGGCCGAGGCTGACTCACCGGCTGGATCGCGACACGTCGGGCGTGCTCATTCTGGGCAAGACCCCCAATGCGGCGACGGCGCTTTCGGGCGCGTTTGCGCGGCGCCGCGCGCGCAAGGTCTATTGGGCCATCGTCGAGGGCAATCCGCGCCCTATCGAAGGGACGATCGATCTGCCTCTGGTCAAGATGGGCGTCGATGACCGCGAGCGCATGACGCCGACGGACGCCAGAGACCCCCACGGCAAGGCGGCGGTGACCGAATTCGTGACCCTGTCTCGCGCCGGCCCGCGCGCGGCGTGGCTCGCCTTGAGCCCCCGGACCGGCCGCACCCATCAACTGCGCGCCCACATGCTGGCGATCGGCCACCCGATCCTGGGCGATCCGAAGTACAATACGCCGCAGTCCATCGCCGCGTCGGGACCTTTGAAGTTGCAATTGCACGCACGGCGGCTGACCCTGCCGCATCCGTCGCGCGGCGTGATCGATATCGAAGCGCCGCTCAGCCCGGAAATGCAGGCGGGGTTCGCCCGGTTCGGCTTTGAACAGGCCGAGGCGGCCGCCGACCCCTTCGCCGCGCGCGGCTCCGCCGCTAACCCTTATCGTTCGCCGCATACGCCGCCGCCGCGCCGAACAGGCCCGGCTGAGGGTGGGTGATCAGGTGCACCGGGATGCTCGCCATCCGTTGTTCAAAACGGCCCTTGGCGCGGAAGCGCTGGGCGAATCCGGAGCGCGGCAGATGATCGGCGATGCGCAGGCCGACGCCGCCGCCGATCACCACACCTTGCGCGCCCTGCGCCAGGGCGATGTCGCCGGCCACCGAACCCAGGCTCATGCACAACCGGTCGAGCGCCGAGACCGCAAGGCTGTCGGCGCCCGCCAGCGCTTGCGGCCACAAAACCTTGTCGTCGAGGCTGGCGATGGCTCGCCCCTCGATATCGGCCAGGGCGCCGTAGATATTGGCCAGCCCCGGCCCCGACACGACGCGCTCGATCGATACGCGGCGATATCTCGCGCGCAGCCGGGCGAGGATGGCGTCCTCGATGACGTCCAGCGGCGCGAAATCGACGTGGCCGCCTTCGGTCTCGATCACCTGGGCGCCGGCCTTGCCGCGCACCAGCATGGCGACACCGAGGCCCGTGCCCGGTCCCAATATGCTGATGACGCCCGCGGTCGGCAAAGGCTCGGTCGGCCCGCAGATGGGGCGAAAATGCTCGGGGCCGAGCTGCGCGACCGCGTGGCCGACGGCGCCAAAATCATTGATCAGGACGTAGTGATCGAGGCTGAGCTTCTCGCGGATCATGCCGGGCCGGATGATCCACGGATTGTTGGTCATCTGCAGCACCTCGCCGGTCACCGGGCAGGCGACGGCTATGCCGGCGGCGCGCGGCAGCGGCCGGCCGACCGTGACGGCGAAAGCCTCCCATGCGGTCTGCAGACTGGCGTGTTCGGCGCATTTGAGGACGGTTTCGTGGGCGAGATCGAGAACCCGACCGCCTTCGACCTGCGCCAGGGCGAAACGGGCGTGGGTGCCGCCGATATCGACCGCGACAATCTCCATCATGGCGAACTCCCCATCGATCAGGTGATCACGTCCGGCGCCGTGCGGCCAGTATAACGGGCGATGCCGGCGATGGCCGCCGCCGCCGCGGCAAGATCGGCCAGGGCGATGGCGACGTCTTGATCCAGGACGCCGGTCATTGCCTCATAGCGCTCCAGATAAACCCGCAAGGTGGCGCCGACGGTTCCCGTGCCGGACAATCGAAACACGCACCGCGATCCGCCCTGGAACAACACCCGGACGCCCTGGGCGCGGCTGATCGAGCCGTCGACGGGGTCGGTGTAGGCAAAGTCGTCGGCGGTCTCGACCGTCAGCGGTCCGAACGTCGCGCCCGGAAGGGTCGGCAGCTTGGCGCGCAAGGCGTCTATCAGGGCGTCCGCCGCCGCCGCATCGACGCCCTCGTAGTCGTGCCGGACGTAATAGTTGCGGCCGAACCGGCGCCAATGGTCACGCATCAGATCATCGACGGACACCCGGCGCGCGGCCAGAATGTTCAGCCACAGCAGCACCGCCCATAGTCCATCCTTTTCGCGCACATGATCGGACCCGGCGCCGGCGCTCTCCTCGCCGCAGATTGTCGCCAGGCCGGCGTCGAGCAGATTGCCGAAGAACTTCCACCCCGTGGGCGTTTCGTAGATGGGGACCCCAAGGTCCGCCGCGACCTTGTCCGCCGCCGCGCTGGTCGGCATGGACCGGGCGACGCCCTTCAATCCCTTCGCGTAGCCGGGGGCCAGATGGGCGTTGGCGGCCAGGATGGCCAGGGCGTCGGACGGGGTGACAGGCCGCCCCCGGCCGATGACCAGATTGCGGTCGCCATCGCCGTCGGACGCGGCCCCGAAATCGGGGGCGTCGGGGCCCATCATCCGCGCAAAAAGCTCATGAGCGTGGACCAGATTGGGATCGGGGTGGCCGCCGCCGAAGTCCGGCAGCGGAATATTGTTGACCACCGAGC
>JANXUA010000023.1 GCA_025352085.1 Caulobacteraceae bacterium
GATGGTCGTTGGCGATCCGCTCGATCCGGCCACTCATGTGGGCGCCCTGATCTCGCCGGCGCACATGCGAAAGGTGCTCGGCTATATCGAAAAGGGCGTAGCCGAGGGCGCGAAACTCGTCGCGGGCGGCCACCGGGTCACCACCGGCGCCCTGGCCAGGGGCACGTTTGTCGCGCCCACCGTGTTCGACGCCTGCGACGACGCCATGACCATCGTGCGCGAGGAAATCTTCGGCCCGGTGATGACCGTGCTGGCCTTCGATGACGAGGATGAGGTCGTGCAGCGCGCCAACGCCACCGACTTTGGCCTCGCCGCCGGGGTGTTCACCCGTGATCTGGCCCGCGCCCACCGTGTGGTCGCGCGCCTGCAGGCCGGGACGTGCTGGATCAACCAGTACAATGTGACGCCGATCGAACTGCCGTTCGGCGGGGTCAAACAGTCGGGTCTCGGCCGCGAAAACGGTCGCGCGGCCATCGAACACTATTCCCAGTTGAAAAGCGTCTATGTCGCCCTGGGCGATATCGACGCGCCGTACTGAAGGTCGTGCTTCTGGTCCGGATGCCCCCCACTTTCCGATTCGTCGCGACGCGTTTCTTCTCCCCCGTCCTTCACGGGGGAGAAGGTGGCGCGCAGCGCCGGATGAGGGCGTGGTTCCGCCGCCGCGTTCTCGCCGAACAGGGCGCCGTTCCTGTCCGCCACCTCGCCCACGCCGCCGCAAGCGATGAGGATGTCGCGGCAGACGCCGTCAAGATTGAGAAACACCTCGCTGCTTTCGATCCGCAAGACGCGCACGCCAAGGCTCTCCAGATAGGCGGTCCGGCGCGCGTCATAAGCGATCGCTTCCGGCGCGCGATGCTGGGAGCCGTCCAACTCCACCGCCAGATTGGCCTCGGCGCAGTAGAAGTCCACGATATAGGGACCGCGAGGAACCTGCCGCTTCCATTTCCAGTCTCCCAGGCGGCGGCCACGCAAGACGCTCCACAAGAGCCCTTCGGTCTGCGTCTGGTTCACGCGCAGGATGCGAGCGCGGTCTCGATTGGGGCTTTTGGTCATGGCCGTCGGGCGGGTGGTGTCGGTCTGAGACACCATAGCGGGCCCTGCCGGAGAGTGCGAGGCGGCGGCGCCACCCCCTCATCCGGCGCTTCGCGCCACCTTCTCCCCCGTGAAGACCGGGGGCGAAGGAACGTTCGGTGGGGGTTACCAAGATGACCGACGCCTTCGACTACGTCATCGTCGGAGCCGGATCGGCCGGCTGCGTGCTGGCCCATCGCCTGAGCGAGGACGGACGGTTCACCGTGCTGGTGCTGGAGGCCGGCGGCGGCGACGGCTCGATCTTCATCCAGATGCCGACCGCCCTTTCGATCCCGATGAACAATCCCCGCTACATCTGGGACTACGTGTCGGAGCCTGAACCGGCACTGGGCGGGCGGCGGCTGCATACCCCGCGCGGCAGGGTGCTCGGCGGTTCGTCCTCGATCAACGGCCTGGTCTATGTGCGCGGCCATCCGCTCGATTTCGAGCGCTGGTTGGACGAGGGCGCATCCGGCTGGGGCTACCAGGATGTCCTGCCGTATTTCCGGCGCGCCGAGGATCGAGCCGAGGGCGGCGACGCCTGGCGCGGCGCGGGCGGGCCGCTGAAAACGCGCTACGGGTCCCTGGCCAACCCGCTGCATGACGCCTGGTTGCGGGCGGCGAGGGCCGCCGGCTATCCGCCGACCGCCGACATCAACGGCTTCCAGCAGGAGGGCTTTGGCCGCATGGACATGACGGTGGGCGAGGGGCGCCGCTGGAGCGCGGCCAACGCCTATCTTAAACCGGCGATGCGGCGGACCAATCTGACCGTACGCACCGGCGTGCTGGCGACCGGCGTCGATTTCGAGGGCCGTCGGGCAACGGGTGTCCGCTATCGCCAAGGCGGCCATGAAGTCCAGGTTCACGCGCGGCGCGAGGTCATCCTCGCCGGCGGCGCGATCAATTCGCCGCAACTGCTCAAGCTTTCCGGCGTCGGTCCGGGCGCGGAGCTGGCCGGGTTCGGCCTCACCGTCGTCGCCGATCGCCCCGGTGTCGGCGAGAACCTGCAGGACCATCTGGAGTTCTATTTCCAGGTCGCCAGCACCCAGCCGATCACTCTTTATTCAGCGATGAATCCGCTGGCCAAGGCGTGGATCGGCGCGCGCTGGCTCCTCCGCAAGGATGGCCTGGGCGCCACCAACCATTTCGAGACCGGCGGCTTCATCCGCAGCCGCGCCGGCGTGCGCTATCCCGACATCCAGTACCATTTCCTCCCCCTGGCGGTGACCTATGACGGCAGATCGCTGGCCAAAGGCCATGGCTTTCAGGCTCACGTCGGGCCGATGCGGTCGAAGAGCCGCGGCTGGGTGCGATTGACATCCGCCGATCCGGCCGCCAAGCCGCTCATCCGCTTCAATTATATGAGCCATGTCGACGACTGGACGGAGATGCGGGCCTGCGTGCGCCTGACCCGCGAAATCTTCGCGCAGACCCCGTTCGATCCCTATCGCGGCGAGGAACTGGCCCCGGGCGCCGGGGTGGTGAGCGAGGAGGCGATCAACGCCTTCATCCGCGACAAGACCGAAACCGCTTATCACCCCTCATGCACGTGCAGGATGGGCGCCGCGGATGATCCGATGGCGGTGGTGGATCCGGAAGCGCGGGTGATCGGCGTGGAGGGTCTGCGGGTCGTCGATGCGTCGATCATGCCTTCGATCACCACCGGCAACCTCAACGCCCCGACCATCATGCTGGCCGAAAAGGCGGCCGACCACATCCTGGGTCGACCGATGCTGGCGCGTTCGAACGCCGCGTTTTACGAGGCGCCCAATTGGCGCGAATCCCAGCGGTGATCCGTGTCAATGCGACCGTCACATCTTGAAATTTTCAGGTTGCCATATTGACGTTTGATGCCGAATGTTGCTTGGCGTGGTTGGCAGGGGGACTGAAGAAGGATGCCGCAGAACCTTTCGATCGCTGTGTTTGTGCTTGGCGCCGTTCTGTTGCTCCTCTCGCTGGTCAGCGGCGGCTTTAAGATCTTCGGCTCGGAGGTGCCCGGCGCGGCGAACCGGGCCGCTCGCGCGGTGGCCTTCGTGATCGGCCTGTTCCTGATCGGCTTCGCGCTCTGGCACTACAATGATGCGCAAAAGGACGTGCCCAAGCTGGTCACGGCGTCCGCGCCGTCGCCGGCCACCTCGCCCGCGCCTGACGTTGGGCCGCCGCTTGGGTCGTCGGCGCCGCAGCCGAAATCATCGCCGACGGGCGCCGGCCTCAACGACGCCGAAGCGCGACAGGTTTACGGCGAAGAAGGAACCGATTTTGGCGTGGCGCCGCGCAACTCGGTGCAACAGACCGTCAGCAGTCCGACGCCGACGTCCATTCCCGGTGCGCGGGTCATCACCACCGGAGAGTTGAAAAACGCCATGGACGCCGGTCGCAGCTTCCTGCTCATCGACGTCTGGGCGGTCCCGCATCCGGTGCTTCCGAATGCGAAGTCCATCCCGAATATCGGCATGCCCTACCCCCCGTATGATGTCGCAACGGCCCTGGCGACGGCGACTGGTGGCGACAAGTCCGTGGCCTTGGTTTTTTATTGCCAGGGCGCCAGCTGTTGGGAATCGTACAACGCCGCCCTGCGCGCCAAGAACGCCGGCTACGCCAATGTGTATTGGTACCGCGGCGGTGTTCTGGCCTGGATCGCGGCGGGATATTTCAATAGTTAGGACTTCGACAATCGCGATCGCCCGGCCTCGACCAGGCTCCGGGCGCCCTTCGCGGCCTGGCTGATGATGGTCCAGGTGAGCCAGATCAGCGGAACGCCCACCGCCAGGATCACCCCAACCGCGATCATCGGGTGGGTCAGGATCAGGGAGGTCAGGCCAAGGCCGGCGACGTTCTCGGCGCCGCTGATCACCGGCAGGGCGGCGCCCAGGCTGACCAGGCTGGCCGCGCCGCGCGCCTTGGTGCGAAACGCCTGCAGGGCGGCGGCGGCGGGGACGCCGCCGGCGAAGATCGCCGCCAGCACGACCCACTGCAGATTGGGCCCGACGTTGATCTGGTGCGACACCCACAGACCAACGAAGCCAACGACGAGGGGCTTCACGGCAATCCCGATCACATCCATGACGTGCGCGATCGGCGGGACCTTGTCGGCGAGGGCGTGCGTGGCGTACAGGGCCGCGGAGGCGCCAATGAACCACCAGCTGGCGAAGCCCGCGAAGGCGGGACCCAGTAGCGCCGGCTCGTGGATCAGATGGAACCGCAGACACAGACCCAGCACCAGCGGCGGCGCGAAGGGGTCGATGACGAACGCCACCGGCATCGCCAGCAGCATGGCCACAATCCCGGCGGTGTTGGCGTCCACGGATGATCTCCCCTTTGGCCCTTTTCCTGGACGATGATGGCACGGGCCGCCGCCCGGCGCACCCATTTCCGCGTGGCCTGGTCGCGACCGGTTTGGTGGCGCGAACGCCTGCGTCAATGGCGCATCCGTTCAATGGTGATGGCGGATGCGATCCTAGGCTCGACTTAAAGCGCTTAAGAGCGTTCGATGCGTCAAAGTGACGATTCTTGACGGGGTGGTTCGATGATGGTGCAGACGATGTCCATGCAACGCGCGCGTGGCGCGCTTTTGTCAGGCGCGGCCATCGCCGCGCTCTTGGCCTTCTCGGCGCGGGCGCAGACCGCCGCCGCCGGGCCGTCGGCCCAGCCGTCCGACGCCATCGTCGTCACCGCCCAGCGTCGCGAGCAGAAATTGCAGGACGTCGGCATCGCCGTGACCGCGCTCAGCGCCAAGACCATCACCGCCCTGGGCATAAAGGACAGCACCGATCTGGTCCGCGCCGTGCCGGGGCTGAAGATGAACGCCTACACACCCTCGGCGGTGGTGTTCAACATCCGCGGCATTTCGCAGAACGACTTTGGCGACGAGCAGGAGCCGCCGATCGCCGTCTATCAGAACGACAGCTATTGCAGCTCGTTCGTCTGCTCGGGCTTTCCGATCTTCGACCTGCAACGGGTCGAGGTCCTGCGCGGACCGCAGGGCACCCTGTTTGGCCGCAACGCCACCGGCGGGGCGATCCAGCTGATCTCAAAGAAGCCGACCAGGGATTTCGAAGCCGATTTTCGCGTCACCTACGGCAGCTATAACGAACTGGTCGAGGAAGGCGCGCTGTCGGGGCCCTTGGCCGACAATGTGCAGATGCGCGTTTCGGGCATCTTCGACCGGGCCGACGGCTATCTGAAGAACATAATCCCCGGCGCCCCCGACCGGGGCGGGCAGAACCATTGGGCGGTGCGCGACATCATTGCCTGGCAGCCGACCGCGTCGAGCAATGTCGAGCTCAATGTCCGCTTCGCCCGCAATCCGCACGAAAACTCGGCGGGCATGTATTCGTGGGAGGCCGCCTACGTCGGCGCGCATGGCCAGGGGACCTATCTGCCGGCCAATCAGCTCAACCCGAGCCAGCCCTCGTTCCTGCCCCCGTGCGCCACGCCCGGCGCGGATTTTTCCTGTTACAACAACAGCGCCATCGACGCGGCGCGCGGCGGCGATCCGTGGAAGGTCGCCGCCACCGGCCCCTCATACACCGACCGCTCCCTGTTCGGCGCGACCTTGAAGATCGACGACACCGTGGGCCCGTTCCACATCACCTCGATCACCGACTATCAGCACAATTACAAAGCCTATCAGGAAGACGCCAGCGCCGCCCCGCCGGTCACCCCGACGCCGCCCGCCCCGTCCGGCCAGGCGGTGCAGTTCCGCCAGGGCGTCCGCAACAACCAGATCTCCGAGGAGTTGCGCGGCGCGGCGAAATTCGGCGCCAATGAACTCGTCGTCGGCGCCTTCGCCATGGCCGTCGACGGCCGCTACTACGGCGCCTACGAGTTTCCCAGCGAAGACTTCATCCCTCTGGTCAACTTCACCCAGAGAACCAAGTCCTATGCGGTGTTCGCCCAGGACGAATGGTCGCTGCCCGGCCATTTCAAGGCCATCTTCGGCGCCCGCTATTGGCACGACGAGCGCCGGGTGCAGTATCTGGCGACCGACAACACCGGCGAAGTGATCATCTTCAACACCAGCCAGGTCGCCGCGGTGCAAGGCGTGATCGCCTCTCTGCCCAACGGCCAACCCGACATCACCCAACTCAACACCGGTACGCCGGCGATGAGCGGCGTCACCGTGACGCCCGCCGACGCCGACAAGACCTTTTCCGACTATTCGGTGCGCGCCGAGCTGGACTGGAAGCCGACCGACGCCATGCTGGTCTACGCCAGCTACAATCGCGGCACCAAGAGCGGCGGCTTCACCCTGTCGACCTCGACGCCGACGTTCGGGTTCGAGAAGTCGTTTCTCAACGGCATTCCCTATCGGCCCGAGGTCCTGCACGCCTTTGAAGTGGGGGTGAAGGCCAGCCTGCCGCTCTACACCACCCTCAACGCCACCGCCTTCTACTACGGCTATCACAACTACCAGGCCTTCGCCGAATACGGCCTGGTCGAGACGGTGGTGAATTTGCCGGCGCGCGAGGAAGGCCTCGAGGTCGAACTCACTACCCACCCGGCGCGCGGCCTCACCCTGCAAGGCAACGCCTCGTTCCTCGACAACGAGGTCAAGAACGTCCCCCTGCCCGACGGAACCCTCGTCAATCACCACTTCCCGCAGGCCCCCAAGACCTCGCTCTACGGTCTGGCGCGCTATGAGTTCCCGGTTGGGCCCGGCCAGGTCGCGCTGCAGGGCGATGTGCAATACACCGGCAAGTTCTGCTTCTCGGTGCTGTGCGCGCCGGTGGAGAACGAGGCGGCGCACACCGTATTCAACGCCCGCGTCGGCTTCACGCCGCAAGGCGGCAAGTGGGATGTCGCCGTCTTCGTCAACAACATCGGCCAGACCGTCTCCCGCCTCTACACCTTCGACGTCGCCGCCTTTACCGGCCAGATCCCCAGCGTCTACGCCAAACCCCGCACTTGGGGCGTGACGGCGAGTTACCACTTCGGGAATTAGAGGGGCGGGGAGTTCGATCGACGATGGGGACCTATTCAGTGCAGTGTTACCGCAATCTGCG
>JANXUA010000030.1 GCA_025352085.1 Caulobacteraceae bacterium
GCCCTGGTTTGGAGTCCGCTCGGCTGGGGCCGGCTGACGGGCAAGATCCGCCGCTCCCAGCCCCTCCCCAACACCAGCCGCCAGCACGACACCGGCTTCGTCGCCCAAGTCTCGGACAACTATCTCTACATGGTGATCGATGCCCTGGACTCAGTCGCCGCCGAAACTGGCAAGACCGTGCCGCAGGTTGCGCTGAACTGGCTGCTGCAACGGCCAACGGTGTCGAGCCTCATCATTGGCGCGCGGACGGAGGAACAACTTCGCGACAATCTGGGAGCGGTCGGCTGGAATCTGACGCCGGCGCAGGTTAAGGCGCTGGACGACGCCAGCGCGGTGACGCCCGCCTATCCTTACTGGCACCAGCGGGGCATGCCCGAGCTAGTTCCGCCGCCGGTGTGAGAGACGACGAGGAATGGGCTTACCCGCCGCGTCCGACGGGCAGGCGGCCCCGCCCCCGACGGACGAGATGGTGGTCGCTGGCCGCTACCTGAACCGCCTGGAGCATCGCGACAGCGAATGGCGCATCGCGGAACGCCTCTACGTCATGGACTGGAACCGCAATATCGCCTCCACCCGCCAGTGGGCGGCGGCATCTACGCCTCCCTGAAAAGCCGCGGATCGCGCAAGCCGGACGATCCGCTCTACCGGGCCGCGGCGGCGAGTTGAGCGCGCTTGTCCGACCCAATTCGGCTTTTTTGGGCCGTCTGCTTTCGGCCTCGAAGCGTCGATGCCCTATCGAGGCTCGCGGCGCGCGCGAGCGATGACAATCCGCTCATACGCCGGTCATCCCCGCTGTGGTGGCCCCGTCGATCACGTATTCGGAGCCCGAAATAAACGCCGCTTCGTCGGAGGCGAGATAGGCGACGAGGGCGGCGATTTCCTCGACCTTGGCCATGCGCTTCAAGGGCGCCATGCCCTCGAACTGAGCCAGGGCCGCGGCCGGATCCGGCGCGCGGTTGATAACGCCTTGGATCATGTCGGTTTCGACCACGCCCGGCAGGATCGCGTTGCAGCGGATCTTGTAGCCCTGGTTGCCGCAGTGCGTGGCCACCGATTTCGTGACGGCGATCACCGCGCTTTTGGTCACCGAATAGGCCATGAAATTTCCCATGGCGCGGTTGGCGTTCATCGAACTGTTGACGATGATCGACCCGGCGGGCCCCTCGGGATTGTCGCGCATCATCATCACCGCCGCGCGCACGGTCAGCATGACACCGGTGAGGTTCACGCCAAGGATATGCTCCCATCCCTCAAGGGTGATCGACTCGATACTGCCGTCGCCCGTCTCGATGCCGGCGTTCGCGAAGACGATGTCCATCCGGCCATAGGCAGCCTGCAGTTCGTCCGTCAGCGGCTTCCAGCTCGGCGCGTCCTGCACCCGATGCGAAAAGAAACGCGCGCCGGTTTCAGCGCAGAGTTTGGCCGCGGCGTCGGCGTTGGAGCCGGTAAAGGCGACTCGCGCGCCCTCGGCGCTGAGCCGCCGCACGGCCCCCGCGCCGATCCCCGATGTGCCACCGGTGACCAAAGCCACCTTGCCGTGCAGGCGCTCGTCCATCCACGTTCCTCCTCAATGCCGTCGCGCAGCTTTCTCCCGTCAGCGACCAAAATACCAGCCCGCCCGCGCTGGCATGTCAGACGCGGTCCCAATCCTGGCGACGCGCCCAGTCCACAAGCGGCGTCGGGGTGATCGGCAGCTTGGCCAGGGACGCAGCCATGTCCACCACCAGCGGCGACGTAGGCTGCGCGTTGTACCAACGGTAGAATTGCGCCATGCGGTCGTACATGCTGTGCGGAGCCACGTCCGGCGATCCGGTCACCAGCAAACTCATCTTCGAAGCGAATTCGTCCGGTGTCAGGCTCTGGAACCGAATAGTGCGCCCGGCGGCCTGCGAGAGACGTTCGGCCACTTCGGCGCCCGTCAGGGTCTCCGGGCCCCCTACCAGCACCCGTTCCGCCTTCAGTTCCTGCCGGGCCAGAGCGCTGGTCATGTAGGCCGCCACATCTGGCAGGCAGATCCAGTTGACGCGCAAGCCCTCCTTGGCCGGATAGGCGAAGATGCTGCTATTGACGATCGAGGGCTTCGACCAGATGCGGATCATGTTGTCCATGAACACCACCGGGCGCACGATCACATAGTCGGCGCCGCTTGCGGCGATGGACCGTTCAATATCCCGCCGCCCGTCATGGGCCGAAAGATCGAGATCGTGGTCGGCGACGAAACAGCTGGTGTTGAAAACGATCTTGCCCAGGCCGGCGCGCCTAGCGGCCGCGCCGATGCGCGCGCCGAAACCGGCGGCGCGCACACGGTCAAACTCGAACGGCAGATGCATGGCCAGGGCGTCCTGGCCGTCCATGGCCCGCACCAGGCTTTCTTCGTCCTCGATATCGGCGTGAACCACCGGAACGGCGGCGAAGGGCGTATCTTTCAGCGCGTCCGACCGACGTGCTCCGGCAGTGGGCATGAAGCCGTGGGCCAGCAGACTGTCCAGCAGAGGCAGGCCCTGATCGGCGCTGGCGCCCAGAACGAGCACCTTGTTGATGGCGGTCATAAATTATCCCGTTTCAGGCTTTGGCGAAGGGTTGATTGGAGCGGCGGGCGGCATGGCGCCCGGCGATGCAGCCAAAGGTCAGGGCCGGTCCCAATGTGCCGCCCGCGCCGGCGTAGACCGAGCCGGTGGGCGCGGCCATGACATTGCCGACGGCGTAGAGGCCGGCGATCACGGCGCCGTCCGGGTCGAGCGCCCGGCCCAGGGCGTCGGTCTTCACCCCGCCGTTGGTGCCCAACGCCCCCATGGTGATCTCGATCGCATAGTACGGAGGCGTCGTCAGCGCGCCCAGCGTGCCCGCGACGCCCGGTCGCGAGCGGTCGCCGTAGAAGGTGTCGTAGGCGCTCTCCCCGCGCTGAAAATCAGGGTCATGACCGGCCGTTGCGTGGGCGTTGAACCGCGCGACGGTGTCGGCCAATGTGGCGGCGGGGCAGCCGATCCTTTCCGCCAGCGCGCCAAGATCGTCGGCCCGCAGGATCCAGTCCGGGGCTTCGGGACCGGGGGGAATCTGCCCCACCATGTAGCGAGTCTTATAGGCGCCGTCGAAGATCAGCCACGCCGGCAGATTGGCATAGGCATAAGTGTTGGGGTCGAACTGATGAAAGGCGCCGGCCAGAGCCGAATAGTTGGTGGCCTCGTTGCAGAACCGCCGGCCTTGCCGGTTGACCATGATCGAGCCCGGCAGGGTGCGTTCGATCAGAACCGGAGTGGATCTGGGCGACCCGTCGGGCCAGGTGTCGCCTGCCGCCGTCATGGTGGGGGCCCACCAGGCGCTGGTCATATTGCCGAGCGCCGCGCCGACGCGTTGCGCCAGCTTCAGGCCATCGCCGGTGTTACCCGGCGGCGAGGCCGGGTGCGTCAAGGGCCCCTTGAGGAAGTTCGCGACCAGCTCGCGATTCCATTCGAACCCGCCGGTCGCCAGGAGCACCCCACGTCGCGCCAGCACCCGGCGGCGCGCGCCCGCTGCGTCGATCTCCACGCCGGTCACCGCGTCGTGCTCGACGATAAGCCGCCGCACGGGCGCGCAAAGAACCGGCTCGATCCCCCGAGCCAGACAGCCGGCCAACAGGGCGCCGACCACCGATTGGCCAAAACCGCGCAGATCGGCCTCGGCGCGCGCCATGAATTCGGCCGGTGGCGGCAACCTGCTTGCTCCCCCCAGCGGCGTCTCGCGCAGCATGAGGCGCGAGACCGCGCCCGACGTGAACACCTTGTCCCGCCAAGCGCCCAGGATATTGAAATCAAACAGGTCAGCGTCCAGCGCGCGCCCCCCCTTGGGCCGCGCGCCCGGCCGGCCCAGATAATAGTCTGGATATCCTGCCAGGCTGGCGAATCTCAGCGGTGTGGACGTCTCCAGATAGGCGATCGCCTCGCCAGCCTGGGACACGAAGGCGCCTAGCACGTCGTCGTCCAGAGTGTCGCTTAGCGCATGGAAGTAATCGAGCGCGCCCTTCTGGTCGGCGGCCGGATCGACCCCGGTCATATGACCATTGCCCGGCGCCCAGACGACGCCGCCGGATATGGCCGCCGTCCCGCCCAGCTTTTCGCCCTTCTCCAGCAGGCGCACCGACGCACCCGCGTCGTGGGCGGCGACCGCCGCCGCCAGCCCGCTCGCGCCGGCGCCGACGATCACGACATCGACAACATCGTCCATGGCCGAATTCATCTCCGGTTCGAAACCAAAGACGGCAAGCCGTAAGATGGTTTTCCCTGGCGCGCCTGTCTGCGCTCCCTATCCCCAACGATGCACGACAGCACCCCCCTGACGCAAGACGGAATCATCGCGATTCTGGATCATGCTCCATATTTGAAGACGGAGCGCCCAAGTCTCCTATCGTCCTCGCCCGTACACGGGGTCGGTGTGATCGCGCCGACCGCGCTCGCTCGCGGGCAGGGCGAAGAAGCCTGCGTCGGCCGCGTCTTCGTCGCGCCGCCAGTCATGCACGCCGGTGCGGCTGACGATGCGCCACTCGCCGTCCCGCCGCTCCAGGCGGTCGATGTAGCGCCCGCCGATAAATACGTCCTTACCCGCCGCTCCCGCGAAGGCCTCTGGCGGGTCCTGGGAAATACGGTGGAACGCGGTGAAATAGCTTTCCGCGTCGGCGTCGTCGCCGCGCGCGGCAATGGAGACATTGCCCAGATGGTGATGCGTGGCCACGCACTTGCCCAGAACGTCCATGGCATAGCCGATGAAGATTTCCGACGGACCGGTGTAGCCGTGGCTGTGTTGGGAATCGGGATGGAAGCATGACCGCAGCAATAGCTCGTCCAGCCGGTCGAGCGCGCGGCAATAGCGCGTCAGAACTTCCGAAATCTCGGCGCGATCGATCAGGGCGCGTACAGCTTGGTCCATGTGCGTAGGGCCTCCGTTTGTGAACGATGGTTTCTGGCGCCTCTACTACAGCATCGATCGGCCTCCTCGGCCAACGGGAGATTGCAGCGCCACCGCCGGTGGAGTCATCGTCGATTGACGCGACGGCGCTCTGGCCCGGCGCTCCCGGGCAAGGTAAGCGGGGGGCCGGATCGGGAGGACCAAAATGGCGGTATTGACGGCGCAATTCGCGGCGGAGCGCGGCGGCCAGATCGCCCTCATCGACGAAGCTGGCGAGACCTCCTGGTCCGAGCTGGACGCGCGGGTCAATCGCCTCATCAACGGCCTGCGCGCACGGGGCCTTGCGGCCGGCGACACCCTGGTTGTGGTGGCCGGGAACGGCCGGCCCTGGTTCGAGATCGCCCTGGCCTGCGCGCACGGCGGCTGGACCTATGTGCCGGCCAACTGGCACTTCGTGGCCGATGAGCTGGCCTATCTGATGGCGGACGCCGAGGCGGCGCTGGTCCTCGTCGATGCTCGGTTCGCCGCCGCGACGGCCGCCGCCCTGGCTGACCCCAGGGCGCGTCTTGTGCGAACCGTGGTGGGCATCGCGGACGCCGACGGCGGCGGGGTCGGCGCTCTGGCCGACGATCCGCGGTTCCTCGCCTACGAGGCGCTCATCGCGGGCGCGAGCGCCGATGAACCGGCCGAACAACGTCTGGGCGGGCCAATGTTCTATACCTCCGGCACCACCGGGCGGCCCAAAGGGGTGCGCGGCATGCTCTCCGGAGGAGCGGACTTGGGTCCGGAGGTGATGAAGATCGCCGCCGCCGGCGTCGCCCAGATGATCCCGCCCACGGGGCGCACCCTGCTGTGCGGGCCGTTCTACCATTCGGCGCAGTGGGCCTTCAACTTCCTGCCCCTGCTCGCGGGCGTCTCGGTGGTCATGCGGCATAAGTTCGACGCCGCCGAGACCCTGGAGTTGATCGACGCCCACGGCGTGACCAATATCCATCTGGTGCCCACCCAGATGAAACGTCTGCTGGATGTCCCGGTCGAGACCCGCGCCCGGTTCTCGGGCGTCTCCCTGATCTCGGCCTGGCACGGCGCCGCGCCCTGCCCGCCCGGAGTCAAGCGCGCCATGATCGAGTGGTGGGGCCCCAGGATCACCGAATACTACGGGTCGACCGAAGGCTCGATCATCTCCACCATTACGGCCGACGAGTGGCTGGCCAAGGGCGGCAGCGTTGGGCGCCCCTCTCCCAACATCGAAGTGATCGTGGTGGACGACAACGGCCGCCGTGTCGCCGACGGCGCCGAAGGCGTGCTCTACTTCCGCTCCTTGTCCGGCGCGGACTTCGTCTACCACAACGATACGGATAAGACGGCCGCCGCCCACTTGGCGCCGGGCGTCTTCACCACCGGCGATGTCGGACGTCTGGACGGCGATGGCTACCTCTGGCTCACCGACCGCAAGATCGACATGATCATCAGCGGCGGGGTGAACATCTACCCGGCGGAGATCGAAGGCGTGCTCCACCTGCACCCCGCGGTGGCCGACGCCGCGGTAATCGGCGTGCCGGACGAGGAGTTCGGCGAGAACGTCAAGGGGATCGTCCAATTGCGCGAGGGCGTGACCGGCGACGAGGCCATGGCCGCCGCGCTGCGCGCCCACTGCCGGGAAAAACTGGCCCGTTACAAAATCCCCAAATCCTTCGACTTCGTCGAAACCATCCCGCGCAGCGGCGCGGGCAAGATCCTCAAGGCGTCACTGCGCGAGCCGTACTGGGCCGGGCGGGATCGGCGGATCTGAACGGGAACAAAGCGGCGCAGCACGCCTTCCGCCGCTCGCCCGCTATCGCGACGCGTTCGCACCGTCGGGACGAAAATCGACAACCGACACGCCATGCCGCGCGTCAATCGCATTTTTCCTGCGAAGAAGGGTGGACGCGGGCCCCGCAAAATCCGTAACATGTACCACCCTTGAACATGCGCGGACCGACAGCAGCCGGACGCGCTCGATAACGGAGGCAGGAAGCGTGTCAGATCAACTCGTGCGGGAAAGACCCGTCGCGGCCGCCAAGCCCCTGGTCGGAACGCCAATAGAACGCGTCGCCCGCCTCAGAGGCGTGATCCTCGATGGCGGCGACCAGGCGCAGGTCCTGCGGCGCCTGCCGAGCGACACGGTCGAGACCCTGATCGACGAAGGGATGTTTCGCTTCGCCATGCCCGCGGAGCTGGGCGGCGAGAATGCCAGCGCCGTGGAAACTGTCGTCATCCTTGAGGCCATGGCCGCGATCGACGCTTCGGTGGCCTGGAACGTCATGTTGGGCTCGGAGATCAACGCCATGGCCGCCGGCGGCATGCCCAAGGCCGTCGCCAAGGAGATCTTCATCGACAACCCGCGCGTGGTCATGTGCGGCGGCGGCGGCCCCGGCGGGACCGCGTCTTACGCGATCGCCCAGCCGGACGGCAGCGTGAAGGTCTGGGGCGAGGCCACTTTCATCAGCGGTTGCCACAATTCCGAATGGTGCTTCCTGGGCGCGCCCTTGGTCAGGGAAGGCGAGGAACACACCGCCAACCCTTTTGCCGCGCGCATGTGGATGCTGCACAAGTCGCAGTACGAAATCCTGGACGTGTGGAACATGGCCGGCCTGCGCGGCTCGGGTAGTGACACGGTCCGTACCGTCGGCGGCGTGGTGCAGGCTAGACACCGCGACGTCGAGCTGGTGACCGTGCCGCCCCACTACGACAATCCGGTCTTCCGCATCCCCGTGCCCCTACGGCTCTCCTACAACAAGGTCGCCATCGCCCTTGGCGTGGCGCGCGGAGCCCTCGGCAGTTTCGTGGAGATCGCCAACAACAAGATCCCGTTCCTGTCCGCGTCCAAGCTCGCGGAACGGCCGATCGCCCAGCACCGCATGGGCGAGATGGAGGCCAAGTACCGGGCCGCCCGGGCCTATGTGCTCGAGGCTATGCACGAGGTGGAGGAGGAACTGCGCGCGGGCGCCGAAGCGCCCTCGGCCATGACGACGCAGAACGCGCGGCTGGCCTGCACCTACGGCGCCAACGCCTGCATGGAGGTCGTGGACGTCCTGCATAACGCCGCCGGCACCAGCGGCATGCAGATGGCCAGTCCCCTGGAGCGCAAGCTGCGCGACGCCCACGGCGCGGCCACGCACCGCTGGGTGGCCCACCCCCTGTTCACCGACCTGGGCAAGATTCTGCTCGGCCACGAGGCCGGGCCGGAGTTCGCGGGAACCGGCGGGCCGGGCCTCGGCGCCAAGCGGTAGCGTCGCGTCTCTCGGCCGAAAACGGCCGACGCCGCCACATGCGCCGGCCGCCTGTTTGAACATCCGCCGATTACGATGAGCGGGCCGCGAGGCGCCCGCCGAAGGGAGAAGCCATGGGAAACTACGTCTATCCAGGCATTGTCAGCAGTCTGGCGCTGGGGGTGTATTATTTCACCCTGCTGCAGTCGGGCCTGGCGCGCGGTCGCTTTAAGGTGAGCGCCCCGGCGCACAGCGGCCCCCCCGCGTACGAATGCTATGTCCGCGCGCACCAGAACACGCTTGAGCACCTGGCCCTCTTCCTACCGGGCCTGTGGTTGTTCGCCTTCGCCGTCGACCCGCGCTGGGCCGCCGGCATAGGTCTCATCTGGCCGGTCGGGCGACTATGGTATGCGCTGGGGTACTACAAGGCCCCGGAAAAACGCCTGCCGGGTCTGCTCATGAGCATGCCCCCGATCTATATATTCGTCCTCGGTTCGCTGATCGGCTTCGTGATGAAGCTGTTCTAGCAAGCGCCTAAACGATCACCCCCGCGCGTTCATCGGTGTAGGCGCCGGCGTGGCGGACGACGGCGCCGTTAACGATGACCGTGTCGACGCCCTGTGCGTGGCAGACATACCGGCGGGCCTCGCCGGGGAAGTCGGAGACGAACTGTTCTGCGCCCCGGGCGATGGTGTCAGGATCAAAGATCACCAGATCGGCCGCATAGCCCTCGCGCACGAAGCCGCGATTAGCCAGACCCCAAGCCTGCGCCAGCTCGCCCGTCAGGCGATGCACGGCGCGCTCCAGCGTCATGTCGCCCCGACGGCGCACGTAAAGATCCAGCAGGTCGCCGGTGTCGCCGGCGCCGCAGAATTGCGAGACGTGGGCGCCGGCGTCAGAGGCGCCGATGTGCACCAGCGGATTTTCGAGGAGCTTGATCACCTCGTTCGGGTCGGCGTGGATCGCCCCCTTCAGCTGAAACTCAGTCTGCAGGCCGTCGCGCAGGGCGATATCGAGCATGGCGTCGGGCAGGGATTTGCCCATCTCCCGCGCCGCTTCGGACAGCAACTTGCCCTCCAGCGGCTTGTTTTCGGCGCTGTAGGTGTCGCCGATGCGCAGAATGAACATCAGCGGCAGCAGACTCGTCCCGGCCGCCTCCACCAGGTTCGCGCGGGCGGCCGGATCGCCGAAGGCGGCGGCGCGTTCGGCCAGGGGCAGCTGCATGATCGCGTTCCAAGCCGGCGTGCCGTAGAGAAGGAATGAAGTTTCCGAGAGGCGAATGTTCAGGTCGAAGCTGCGCGGCATCGACTGCCCATAGACCTTGGCGCCGCGCGCGCGCTGATCCTCCAACTTGGCGACGCTGCGCTTCCAACCGTCCGGCGCCACCGGGCTGTAGATGATCGGCGCGATGGAACACATCACTCCGCTGGCGAGACTAAGGTCTCCCAGCTCCTCGATATTAGCCAACTGTTGCTCGATATCGATGAAAAACGGCACGGTCTGCAACACGCCGCGGCCGCTCTTGGCCATGGCTCTGCACAGAGCGATCTTCTCGCGCATGTCCGCCAGACGGCTGGGCACCGGTCGGTTGTCCTCGTCGATGTCGATATAGGAGGTGGAAAGGCCCAGGGCGCCGGCGGCCATGGCTTGCTCCAACAGGGCGCACATGGCCTCGATCTCCTCGTCCGTGGCCACGCGGTCCTGGCTCTCCTTGCCCATCACATAGAAGCGCAGGGCCGAATGGCCCACCAGGGCGCCCACATTGAGGCCCAGGCCCGGACGGATAAAATCGAGATAGTCGCCGAAGGATTCCCATCCGAACGGCACCGCCTCGTCGAAAGTGGCTTCCTTGATGTCCTCGATCTTCTCGAACATCTTGATCAGCTTGCGGCGGCCCTCGGGCCTGACCGGCGCCAGGCTGAGCGAGCAATTGCCCATCACCACCGTAGTTACGCCGTGTTCTATGCTGGGGGTGGCTAGGCGGTCCCAACAGATTTGCGGATCATAATGGGTGTGGATGTCGATAAAGCCGGGGGCCAGCACCTGGCCGCGCGCGTCGATCTCCCGCCGGCCCCGGCCCGCGACTTTGCCAACCGTCGAGATCATGCCTTCGCGCACGGCCACATCGGCCGAAAACGCCGCCCCGCCGGCGCCGTCCACGACACGCGCATTACGGATCACCAGATCGTCCATCGTCACTCTCCCAAAGGCGCCGCGCCCGGGCGGAACTTTAGCCAATTCGCTACGCGCCGAACATCGCCTCGGCAAGGGGCGCCGTCGCGGAAGCTCGGCTAAAAATCGATACGCGTTCCGGCGAATGTCGCTTCCCGCGCCGCCGATGCGTTGCGCAAATCCCCCCGCCGTTGCAGGGTGGATCCAACACCATCGACTTGCAGGGAAAGACCTCATGGCCGGATCATTCGGTGCGGAGAGCACAACCGACGAGGTCCTCAAGGGCGTCGACCTCAGCGGCAAGCGCATATTGGTGACCGGGGCCTCGGCGGGCCTGGGGGTGGAAACCGCCCGCGTTCTGGCGGCGCACGGCGCGCAAGTGGTCGGCGCCGCGCGCGATCTCGACAAGGCCCGCGGCGCCACCGTGACGGTACGCGGAGGCGCCGCGAACGGCGGGGGACTGGAGTTGGTGCAACTGGATCTGGCGTCGCTCGCCAGCGTGCGCGCGTGCGCCGATTCCCTGAATGCGGACGCCCGACCTTTCGACGTGATCATCGCCAACGCCGGGGTCATGGCCTGTCCTAAAGGGACCACCGCCGATGGCTTCGAGACGCAGTTCGGCACCAATCATCTGGGTCACTTCGTGCTGATCAACCGCATCGCCGGACTGCTGAAGGGCGGCGGGCGGCTGGTGAACCTGGCTTCCGCCGGCCACCGCTTCTCCGACGTGGACTTGGACGATCCCAATTTCGAGCACACGCCGTACACGGAATTTGGCGCGTACGGCCGCTCCAAAACGGCCAATGTACTCTTCGCCGTCGGCTTTGACGCACGCCACAAGAACCGGGGGGTGCGGGCCGCGGCCGTGCATCCGGGCGTCATCCAGACCGAGCTCGGGCGCCACCTGACACCGGATCTCATACAGCAGATCATGGGCTCGACCGCGAACTCCGGTCAGCCGGCCATGGTGTTCAAGTCCATTCCGCAGGGCGCCGCCACCTCCGTGTGGACCGCCGTCGTGGCGGACGCCGCCGCGGTGGGCGGTCGCTATTGCGAGGACTGCCATGTGGCCGACATCACCGAGGACCCGAACGCCCGCGACGGCGTGCGCGCCTACGCCCTCGACCCGGCCCGCGCCGCGGCCCTGTGGGCCAAGAGCGAGGCGATGGTCGGCGAGCGATTCTGACCGCGCGCGGACCGCGGTCGGGTTTGCCCTGCCTAAAGCCCCAGCTGCCTCGCCAAAATGTTGTATTGCACCTCGCTGGAGCCGCCGTAGACGGTGCTGGCGCGATTGTTGATATGGCGGGCGGTAGGGGTGACGGCGTAGTCCGGGCCGATCGGACGTTCCTGCGGATAGGCGCCCAGAGCCCGACGCTGGTCGGGGGCGGCGTAGTGGCCCAACACTTCGACCGCCAGTTCCGCGATATCCTGGCTCCTCCGGCTCGCCAGAAGCTTCTTGATCGAGGCCGCGGTCCCGCCGACGCTTTCACCAACCAGCGCGCGCGCGCTCAGGCGCAGGTCGGTCCAATCGGCGGTGATCATGTCGATTTCCATCGCCGCCGTTTTGCGACGGAAGCTTTGATCGTCCAGCAGCGTGCCTTCGCCGCCGGCGGATTCCAGGGCCGCCATGGCCTTGACCTTTTCCATGCCGACTCGCAGGCCCACGCCGAGCGAGCCGCCGCCTCGCTCGAACTCCAGCAGATATTTGGCCACCGTCCAGCCGTCGTTTTCCGCGCCCATCCGGTTGGCGACCGGAATGCGCACATTGTCGAAAAATAGCTGATTCAGTTCATGCTCGCCGGAGGTCGACAGTATGGGGCGCACGGTGATGCCCGGCGCGGTCATCGGCGAGACGAGAAAACTGATTCCGGCCTGCTGGCGGCCCGTTGTCGCTGTGCGCACCAGCATGAATATCCAGTTGGCGTTGTGCGCGTTGGTCGTCCAGATCTTCGTGCCGTTCACGACATAGTCGTCGCCGTCGCGCACCGCGCGGGTCTGCAGGGATGATAGATCCGACCCGGATTGTGGTTCAGAGTAGCCTTGGCACCAGATGTGCTCGCCCGAGAGCATGCGCGGCAGGAAGTAGGCCTTCTGCTCATCGGCGCCGTAGCGCATGATCACCGGCCCGCACAGTGTGATGCCCATGGACGGCAGGGCCGGCGTCCCCACGCGGGTACATTCCACGGCGAAAATCTCACGCTGGCGCGCCGTCCAGCCTGGCCCGCCGTATTCCTTGGGCCAGGATGGCGCCGACCAGCCCTTTTCCGCCAGGGCTTTGTGCCAACGCCGGGCCACCACATCCTCTGCGAACACCCCTGCCTGTCGCGCGGTCTGAGCGCGCAACTCGGCGTCGAATTTCTCGTCCAGAAAGGCACGGACCTCGTCGCGGAACACCATGTCCTGCGGACTCCAAGGCTCCCCGTTCATCACTTAGACGTCTCCCGCTGTTGCCGTATCGCTTCGTCGATAGCATCCGACAAAGGCGGGGCCAATTGCAAGAATGAAAAATGGCACACGAATTGGTTTTACCCAGGCCCACGCCGTCCCGCCAAGCGTGAGAGTCGCGATCTTCATCGATCGGTTCCACAGCTCGCGACGACTGCAACCGTCAGAACAGGGTCTGGTCAACCCGGCCGCCGCACCGCCCTCCACCGATCCTCGCCCTATGGACCATCAATGCGGTTTTCATTCTTGATGTGCTAGTTATGATCAAGATCCAAGCGGAAACGGCTCGGCATTTCGCGGGTCGCGAGCCGCTTAAGCAAACGGCACTGAACAAGGATGAGCATGTCGGAAGACCCCATTCTGCTGATCGATGATCCAGCCCCGGAGGTCCGGCGACTGACCCTGAACCGCCCGGCCAAGCGCAACGCGCTTTCCAACGCCCTGCGCGGGGAGATCTTCACCGCCCTGGAGGCGGGCGACCGTGATCCTGCCGTCCGGGTGATGATCCTACGCGGCGCGGGAACCTGCTTCTCATCGGGCTACGACCTTGCCGGCCGGGGTGAACTTCCCTTCCACACCGCCGGCGGCCAGGGCCAGTGGGCGCGGCATGTGGTGGAGGGCTGCTTTCGTATCTGGGATCTCGCCAAGCCGGTAATCGCCCAGGTCCACGGCTGGTGTTTGGCGGGGGGAAGCGAACTCGCCTTCGCCTGCGACCTCGTCTACGCAGCCGAGGACGCCCAGATCGGCTATCCGGCGGTGCGCACGATGTCGCCGCCTGACAATCAATATCACGCGTGGGTGTTCGGCATGCGCGCGGCCATGGAGATGATGCTGACCGGCGACGCCATCAGCGGGGTCGAAGCGGCGCGGATGGGATACGCCAACCGGGCGTTCCCCGCCGAACGCCTGGAAGCCGAAACCCTGGCCATGGCCGAAAGGATCGCCAAGGTCGATCCCGAACTCGCCCAACTCAACAAACGACTCGTTCACCGGCAGATGGAAGCGATGGGGATGCGGGCGGGCCTGCGGGCGGGAACCGACCTCCACGCTCTGGGCTGGCATACGCCAGCTTCGCGCGCCTATATGGCCAAGATGCGTGAGGGCGTGAGGGCGGCGTTGGACGCGCGGGACGCCACGTTTGGGGACTACCGCACGGCGAGCGACCCTGGGGACAGAACTTAATTTTGCTGAATTTGGAAAGTCTATATTCCGCGTATCCTGCAATGCGGTGCCGGCCTCGGATCCTATCCTTCATACTCACCGCGTGGGCTAGGCCACGGGCGTGAGAGGACGGTCGAGACGCTCGGCTGCACTGGCCGAGTGGCGCACAGTCATGACCTAAAAGCAAAGTGGGTTGGGGCGCCGGGCGCCAGGGTCGAGACGAATTGCCGCTGGACTAACACCACCCCTTTTATCGTTAACCTGTCAGCACCACCTCATCTGATCCGCCGACCGACTCTCCGCTGCTTCCGGGCAGGCCCACCAGGCTTGGACCGATGCAAACCAAGCCGCGTGACATGGGAGAGGGACGGGGCTGCCTGCGACCCCCGCCGGTTAAGTTGGAAAAACCCGTCAAAGTGGAGACGAATTGCCGTTGGACTGATGGGGTGGATGGCCCCTGTGTCCGGCGTCTGAGCGCCATAAGGTGGCCGTTGTTGGGGCAACCACCCAGGCAGGAGCCATCCACCATGAAGACTACCACGATCGGTCTCGATCTCGCCACGAGCGTCTTTCAGGTCCACGGCGTTGACGCCGCCGGCAAGGTCACCGTTAGGAAGAAGCTGCGGCGCTCGGAGCTGCTGAGGTTCTTCGAAGCTTTGTCGCCATGTCTGGTCGGCGTGGAGGCGTGTGCGACGGCGCACTACTGGGCGCGCGAGCTTGGGGCGCTGGGCCATGAAGTGCGGCTGATGGCGCCGTCCTACGTGAAGGCCTACGTGCGGCGGCAGAAGAACGACGCCGCCGACGCCGAGGCGATCTGCGAGGCGGTGACCCGTCCGACCATGCGGTTCGTACCGATCAAGAGCGCTGATCGGCAGAGCGTGCTGGTGCTGCACCGGAGCCGCGAACTGCTGGTTCGCCAGCGCACCATGCTGATTAACGCCATCCGGGGCCACTGCGCGGAGTTCGGGATGATCGTCGCGCAAGGCGCCCGCCGCGTTATCGATCTCGTCGAGCAGGTGCGCCAAGCCGATGCGCCGGATCTGCCCGACTTGGCCCGTTCGGTCTTGCTGCAGATGGCCGAGCAACTGGGCGTCTTGGCCACCCAGATCAATGCGCTCGACCGCCGGCTCCTGGCCTGGCATCGCCAGGACCGGGCCAGCCAGCGGCTCGCCACCATCCCCGGCATCGGGATCATCACCGCCACCGCCCTGTCAGCCTCGATCCCCGATCCAAGCTTGTTCCGCTCCGGCCGGGAGTTCTCGGCCTTCCTAGGGCTGGTCCCGCGCCAGAACTCATCCGGCGGCAAGGACAAGCTGGGGCGGATCTCCAAGATGGGGGACCGCTACCTGCGCAAGTTGTTGGTTGTCGGCGCCACCTCGGTGATCCGCCGGGCGCGGACCAGCGCATCGCCATCGGCGGCCTGGGTCAAAACCCTGCTCGAGCGCCGTCCGGCGCGGGTCGTCACCGTCGCCATGGCCAACAAGACCGCCAGGATCGCATGGGCCGTGCTGGCGCGAGGCGACGTCTACCGCCCGCCGGCCGCGGCCTAACCAAGATCGCAGCGGCAAGCGCCGCTGCTCCAGACTGTAAGGGTGCATAAGGATTGATGATGATCTGAACGCGGCCGCGACCAGGACAACCCGAGGCGCCGTCGGAGCTTCGAGCTCGATGGACTGAGTGGGACCTAAGTCAGCGGACTTCATCAGGGCCAGCGGCCATCGACGCCGCGCAAACAGGCCGGACAGATGACCGCACCCGACAGATCTTCAAATCAATCCAAAATCACCCTTGCGGAGCAGGGGCCATCCACAGATGACGGCGCC
>JANXUA010000063.1 GCA_025352085.1 Caulobacteraceae bacterium
GAAGGACCGTCGCGCGCGCCGCATCGCTCCTATTACTACGCCATGGGCCTGGGCACGCGGGAAATCGCCCAGCCGTTCGTCGGCGTCGCCTCGTGCTGGAACGAGGCCGCGCCCTGCAACACCGCCCTGATGCGACAGGCCCACGCTGTCAGCCAGGGCGTGAAAGCCGCGGGCGCAACCCCCCGCGAGTTCTGCACCATCACGGTCACCGACGGCATCGCCATGGGTCATGAGGGCATGCGCTCCAGTCTGGTCAGCCGCGAAGTCATCGCCGATTCGGTGGAGTTGACGGTGCGCGGACATTCTTACGACGCCCTCGTCGGCGTGGCCGGCTGCGACAAGAGCCTGCCGGGCATGATGATGGCCATGCTGCGCCTCAATGTTCCGTCGGTGTTTCTCTATGGCGGTTCGATCATGCCCGGCCGGTGGCGCGGCAAGGACGTGACCGTGGTCGATGTATTCGAGGCGGTAGGACAGCATTCCGCGGGAAATTTGGCGCTGGAGGACCTGTGCGATCTGGAGCGTCATGCCTGTCCCGGCGACGGCGCGTGTGGCGGCCAGTTCACCGCCAACACCATGGCCTGCGTGTCCGAGGCTATCGGCCTGGCCTTGCCTCTATCGGCGGCCCTGCCGGCGCCCTACGAAAGCCGTGATCAATACGCCGTCGCCTCTGGTGAGGCCGTGGTGCGCCTGATCGAGCGCAACATCCGGCCGCGCGATATCTGCACGCTGAAAGCTTTCCGGAACGCCGCGGTAGTGATCGCCGCGACCGGTGGCTCGACCAACGGCGGGCTGCACCTGCCGGCTATGGCGCACGAATGCGGGATCGAATTTACCATGCGCGACGTGTGCGAAATCATGCGCAGCACGCCCTATCTCGCCGATCTGAAGCCCGGCGGGCGCTATGTCGCCAAGGACATGGGTGAGGCCGGCGGCGTGCCGGTTTTACTCAAAACTCTGATGGAGGGCGGTTTCCTGCACGGCGATTGCATGACCGTGACCGGCAAGACGCTTGCCGAGAACCTCGCGGACGTGAAGTGGCGAACCGATCAGGACGTGATCCGTCCGGTCAGCAACCCTTTGTCGTCCACCGGCGGCGTGGTTGGGGTGTGGGGCTCGCTCGCCCCCGATGGCGGCATCGTAAAGGTCGCCGGCATGACCTCGCACCGTTCCCATCGCGGCCCGGCGCGGGTGTTCGATGGCGAAGACGCCTGTTTCGCGGCCGTCGAGGCGGGCGACTACCAGGACGGCGACGTTCTGGCGATCCGCTACGAGGGCCCGAAGGGCGGCCCCGGCATGCGCGAAATGCTGTCGACCACGGCGGCGCTGTCGGGGCAGGGCAGGGGAGACAAGGTCGCCCTGATCACCGATGGCCGGTTCTCCGGCGCCACACGCGGCCTGTGCGTCGGCCATATCGGCCCCGAAGCCCAGGAGGGCGGCCCGATCGCGCTCATCCAGAACGGCGATATCATCGCCATCGACGCCGACGCCGGGACCATTGAACTGGAAGTCGATCCGATCGAACTGGAGAACCGCAAGCGTCGCTGGTCGCCGCGCGAGACGGCCTATGGTTCCGGCGCGTTGTGGAAATTCGCGCAAGGCGTCGGACCGGCGCATCTGGGTGCGGTCACGCATCCGGGCATGAGAGGCGAGCGGCATGTCTATGCCGATATTTAGCGGCCACGGGATCACGGCCCGATGAAAACACTCGGCCTCATTGGCGGCATGAGTTGGGAAAGCACGACGACCTATTATCAATGGCTCAACCGGCTCGCCCGGACGCGTCTGGGCGGACAGCATTCGGCCAAGCTGCTGATCTGGTCGGCGGATTTCGCGCCCGTCGCCGCCCTGCAGGCAGCCGGCGATTGGGATGCGGCGACCGCCGTAATGATCGACGCCGCGAAGCGCCTCGAAGGCGCGGGCGCCGATGCGGTTCTGATCTGCGCCAACACCATGCATCTGATGGCGTCGGAGGTGGCGGAGGCGATATCCATCCCCGTGCTGCATGTCACTGACGCCTTGGCCAGCGCGATTCGCGCCGCCGGTTCGCGCCGCCCTCTGCTACTCGCCACGCGCTTCACCATGGAAAAGAGCTTCTACCGTGACCGGTTGCGCGCCGGCGGCGTCGAGGCGGTGCTACCCGAGGCGGACGAACGTGACCGCCTCCATGCCATCATCTTCGATGAACTGGTGCAGGGCCGGTTTGAACCTGGATCCCGCGCCGCTTTGATTGAGATCACCCGGCGGGCGATCACCCGCGATGGCGCGGATGGCGTGATCCTCGGCTGTACGGAATTTGGCCTGCTGGTCAGCGCGGCGGACATGCCGGTTCCAGTGTTCGACACCACCGAGATCCACGCCCGGGCGGGAATGGATTTCGCCCTCGCATAGAAAGGGCCGCTAAAGCCGCAACTCCGCCACCACCGGAACGTGGTCGGACGGTTTGTCGCCGGCGCGGACGTCGCGGTGGATCACCACGTTGCTGAGATGATCGGCCGCCTGCGGCGACAGCAGCAGATGATCAATGCGGATGCCGTGGTTTCGGGGCCACGCGCCGGCCTGATAGTCCCAGAAGGTGTACCCGCCCGGCGCCCCGTCGGCGGCCATGTAGGCGTCGGTGAGGCCAAGCCATTTGAGTGTGCGAAAGGCCGCCCGCGTTTGCGGCTGATAAAGGGCGTCCCCCGACCAGGCGGCGGGATCGTAGACGTCTTTCGGTTCGGGAATCACGTTGTAGTCGCCGGCCAGGACGAGGGGCTCCTCAAGCGCGAGCAGATCGCGCGCATGTGAGGTTAATCGCTCCAACCATTTCAACTTGTAGGGAAATTTCTCGGTGTCAATCGGATTGCCATTCGGCAGATAGATCGCCGCGACGCGGACCGGTCTGGGTCCCGAAACGACCGCCTCAAGATAGCGCGCCTGTTCGTCGGTATCGTCGCCAGACAGACCCTTACGGACGTCCTCCAGTGGCGTCTTGGAAAGCAGAGCCACGCCGTTGTAGGATTTCTGCCCATGAACGGCAACATTATAACCTAATCGTTCAAAAGCTTCGGTTGGAAACTTCTCGTCGACGCACTTGATTTCTTGCAGACAGGCCACGTCCGGCGCGATGGATTCGAACCAACCCAGCACCGTTTCCAGACGAGCGTTGACCGAATTGACGTTCCAGGTGGCAATGCGCACGCGATAGTCGTCCGCTAGATCGAAAAACTGACGCCGCAGCCACAGCTCGACTTGGCGTTGGGATTGCGCACGCGAAACTCCGACGCCGCCAACTCGTCGACAAAATCGATTTCCGAGCCCTTCAGCAGGGCCACCGAAACCACATCGACGACGGCCGCGGCGCCGTCGCGTTCGATCTTCAGGTCGTCCGCCTCGAACGTGTCGACCAGATCGAACCGATATTGAAATCCCGAACAGCCGCCGCCGTCGACCGCGACGCGCAGCATGGTCGGGCGCCCTTCGCGGGCGCTGATGGCCAGAAGGCGGCGGGCCGCGGCGGGAGAAAGGGTGATATTGGCGGGCGTCATGGTTTGGGGGTTCCGGACCTTGGCTCTATATGAGGGCTCGCGGGCCTCTTCGCAAAGGGGCGATTTGCAGCGGGCGACCGATATGGGCGACGACACGGGCCGTGGCGGGGCCGCCAGGGTCTCCTGGGCGGAAAATTGGGCCCGCTCACGCGGTCGCCGACACCCGGAATCTCCCAGCGCCCATCGCACGCCCTTCGCGCGGGACCGTGACCGGATCATCCATGCGAGCGCCTTTCGCCGCCTCAAGCAAAAGACCCAGGTGTTCGTCGCCCACGAAGGCGATCATTTCCGCACGCGCCTGACCCATTCTCTGGAAGTCGCCCAAATCGCCCGCTCCATCGCCACTGCTCTGCGGCTGGATTCCGATCTCGCCGAGACCATCGCCCTTGGTCACGATCTGGGACATCCGCCGTTCGGCCACGCCGGCGAAGACGAACTCGAACAGCGCATGGCGCCTTATGGCGGCTTTGATCACAATGTGCAGACGTTTCGTGTTGTGACGACTCTGGAGCGCCGCTACCCGGCGTTCGAGGGCCTCAATCTGACCTGGGAGACGCTGGAGGGCCTGGTCAAGCACAACGGCCCGGTGGCCGGCCGGCTGGATCGCCCCGCCTGGGGGGCCATCGCCGACTACAATTCTGACTTCGATCTGGAGCTGGGAGGTTGGGCGGCGGCCGAAGCTCAGGTAGCCGCACTCTCCGATGATATAGCCTACAACAATCACGACGTCGACGACGGCCTGGCGGCGGGCCTGTTTCAGCTCGATGAACTCATGGACGTGCCGCTGATCGGCCCGATCCTGCTTGGCGTGCGGCGCGACTATCCGGATCTGGACGTGGGCCTCACCCGTCTCGAAGCTGTGCGGCGGATGATCGGCGACATGGTGGGCAATGTGATGATGGAAACCCGAGCGCGCGTCGCCGCGTCGGGCGTGAGCTCGGCGAGCGATGTGCGCGGGCTCGGCCACGCTCTGGTGTCGTTTTCGCAGGATATGACCGAAGACTTGGCGCGCTTGCGGGCCTTCCTCCACGAGCGGATGTATCGTCATTGGCGGGTGATGCGCACCCGCAGCCAGGCGCGGCGCATATTGGCGGAGATGTTCGATCTGTTCCTCGCCGAGCCCCAACTCCTGCCGCCCGAATGGCAGGATCGTTTGACCGGTCTGGATCAGACGCGCGGCGCGCGGGTGATCTGCGACTACATCGCCGGCATGACTGACTGGTTCGCAATCGAGGAGCACAAACGGTTGTTCCAACTGGACGTCTGGGGTTAGCCCAGCTGGCGCCGACGCGACGCAGGCGCGATTTCGTCACCAGCTATTAACCGTCGCGGTCGATAATCGCGCCTTCGCGCGGGTTTTGGGACTTGTCGCCGGTTCTTGCCTGGCGACCTGTTCGCTAAACTCGGCACTCAGTAGTGATTCGTTCGCGTCCCGAGGGGAGGGCGCGGGCCGTCGCGCGGGAGATTGCATGGCCGACCCCTATCGCCGATCACGTTATGAAGATGACGGGGAGCCGCCGCTGCGGTTTGATGACCGACGTTCGCGCCCTCGCGGTCGCAGGGGACCGGCCCCGGTCACCCTGATCCTCAGCCTGCTGGTGCTCTTCGGGGTCGGCGGCGGCGTGTTCTACATGTATCGCGGCGGCGCGCGCGGATCGAGCGAGGCGCCCCAGCCGGTCGGCGCGCCGATCCGCGACGTGCGTACCGCCGCCCCGCCGCAAGTCCAGGCGGTCGATCCGGCCGCGGGACTGTCGATCTACAAGGATGACCCCAACGCCAGCGTCCCGCCCGCTTTCGTGCCGCCGCCGGAACAGCCGACGGCTCGCCTCGCCTCCGCTCCGCCGCCGTCTGTCCGGACCCAGGCGTCGGTTCCCACGTCGCCGCTGACCGCAACGCCCGCGGCTGCGTCGCCTTCCGTCAGCGTCAAAGCCAAGCCAAAGGTCGAAGCCGCCAAGCCGACGTCGGTGGACGACATCCTCAACCCCACGACGAGCGCGGTGGCGACAACCAAGCCCGCGCCAACGGCCAAAACCGGCCCCGCCGTGGTGCAGATCGGGGCGTTTTCCTCGGAAAGCCTCGCGGATCAAGCCTGGAGCGGCGCCGCCGCTGTCGCGCCCGGCTCCATGGCCGGCAAAGGCAAGCGCGTCGTGGCAATGGACAAGGACGGGACCACGCTTTACCGCACCGCCATTACCGGTTTCGCCTCGCGCGACGCGGCGCAGGCCCTGTGCGACAAGCTCAAGGCGACCGGCGCGAGTTGCTTCGTGCGATGACGTTGGCCGCCATCTTCGGCTGCTCGGGCGCGGTTCTGGAGGCGGAAGAGGCGGCGTTCTTCCGCGACGTTCAGCCGTGGGGGTTCATTCTCTTCGGGCGCAATTGCCAGATCCCCGATCAGGTTCGCCGGCTGGTCGACAGCCTGCGCGCGACGATCGATCGTCCCAACGCGCCGATTCTTATCGATCAGGAAGGCGGGCGCGTGGCCCGCCTCGGCCCGCCGCACTGGCGCCGCTATCCCACCGGCCGCGCCTATGGCGAGCTGACGGCCAACGATCCGCTCACCCGGCGCGAAATCACCCGGCTGGGCGCGCGGCTGATGGCGCATGATCTCGCCGCCCTGGGGATCAATGTCGACTGTGTGCCGGTGCTCGACGTGCCCAGCCCCGACGGACATGACGTCATCGGTGACCGGGCCTATGGCGATGAACCGAACGAGATCGCCCGGTTGGGTCGCGCCGCCGCCGAGGGCTTGATCGCCGGTGGCGTCTTGCCGGTGATCAAACACATTCCCGGACACGGACGCGCCAAAAGCGACAGCCACAAGACCCTGCCGGTCGTCGACGCGACGCTTATCGATCTCGACGCGACCGATTTCGCACCGTTCAGGACGCTGTCGGACATGCCGATGGCGATGACCGCGCACGTTCTCTACACGGCCCTCGACGCCCGGCGTCCGGCGACCACCTCGCGCCATGTTGTGCAGTCGATCATCCGCGGATCGATCGGCTTCGACGGCCTGTTGATGAGCGACGACCTCTCCATGAAGGCGCTTGGCGGCGATTTCACGGCCCGCGCCCACGACTCCCTGGCGGCCGGCTGCGACGTCGTCCTGCACTGCAACGGCGGTATGGATGAGATGCTGGCGGTGGCGCGGGGAACCAGGACCCTGGCCGGACGCGCCGCGCGTCGCGCGGCGGCGGCGATGGCGCGTCTCCCCCAGACCGTGGAGCCTTTTGACGCAATGGAGGCGCGCGTGCGATTCGACGCGGCCTTTGGAGGACGGTTTGCCGCATGAACGCTTACTTTCAGACCCGCCTCCACTTCGACGCCGGTCAAGAGGTCGGCGGCGTCGACGAAATCCTGATCCTCGATCTCGACGGCTATGAAGGCCCACTTCACGTTCTCTTGGCCCTCGCTCAGGGGCAAAAGGTCGACCTGTTGAAACTGTCGGTCACCAAGCTGGCCGATCAGTATCTCACCTTCATCCGTCAGCATCGCAATCGCCGCTTCGCTCTGGCCGCCGACTATCTGGTGATGGCCGCCTGGCTCGCCTATCTGAAGTCGCGCCTGCTGCTGCCCAAGCCGGACCGCGCGCAGGGCGACGAGCCGCCCGCCGAAATTGTCGCCGCCCACCTGGCCTTCCGTTTGGCCAAGCTGGACGCCATGCGGCGCGTTTACGAGAAGCTCGAGATGCGCGCGGTGTTGAAGCGTGACGTGTTCACTCGGGGCGACCCGCAGGCGACTGTGATCGTCTCGCACAATCGCCTGGAAGGTGACCTCAATGAACTGATGGAGGCCTATGTTTCCCAGCGGCGGCGAGACAACGACCGGTGCTACGCGCCGCGCCCGGCGACCTGTTTTCGCCTCGACGACGCGCGCGATCATCTGCAGCGCCTTTTGCCGGCGCTGACGTCGTGGACATCCCTCACCGACGTCTCGCCGACGGCGAATGGGGGAGGGGAGGAGCCCAGCGGCGCTTCCTATCTGGCGTCGACCCTGTCGGCCAGCCTGGAGATGGTCCGCGAGGGCGCGCTCGAAACGCGGCAGCTGGGGCCGTTTTCCGACGTTTATCTGCGAGCCTTGGCCGCGTGACACAAACCGATCTCGATATCCCGGGCGTCGAGCGCATGGTCGAGGCCCTGCTGTTCGCCGCCGCCGAGCCACTCAGCGCCGTCGACTTGATGGACCGCCTGCCGCACGGCGCCGATATCGCGGCGGGCTTGTCCGCCCTACAGGCGCGCTACGCCGGGCGCGGCGTCGAGCTGATCTGCGTCGCCGATCGCTGGCGCTTCCAGACCGCCGTCGATCTGGCGTTTCTGATGACGCGGGAGCGCGAAACCCCTCGGCGGCTATCCCGCGCGGCGCAGGAGACCCTGGCCATCATCGCCTATCACCAGCCGGTAACCCGCGCCGACATCGAATCCATTCGCGGCGTGCAGGTCAGCAGCGGCACGCTGGATGTGCTGATCGAACTCGGTATGGTTCGGATGCGGGGGCGACGCCGATCGCCCGGACGCCCCGTCACCTGGGGCACCACTGACAAGTTCCTGGAGCACTATGGCCTGGCCGGTCTCGCCGACCTGCCGGGCGCGGCGGAAATGAAGGCGGCGGGCCTGCTCAGTCTCGATCTGCCGGCCGATTTCAGCGTCCCCAATCCGACCACCATCGCCGATGACGAGGATCAGTTCGGGGCGGACGACGCGCCGGAATTTCATCTGGACTATCTGGCGGAATCAAAACCGCCCGGCGATTGAGGCTACAAACTGCGTTTCAGGGAGAACATCGCCATGGGGAGTTTCAGTCCCGTGCATTTTATCATCTTGATCTTAGTTGTCCTTGGGATGGGCGTTCCGATCTGGCGCATATTGAAGCGGCTAGGCTTTAATCCGTTTTGGGCGTTGGTTTGCTTTGTCCCATTTGGGGGGTTGATCGGACTGTGGGTCTTGGCCTATGCGCGCTGGCCAAATCTCCCGAATGCCGCCGACCAATTTTCGTGATGTGCGGAACGAAAAGATAAGCGGAGAGAAAATCCCGAATCGCGAGACGGACGTTGGCGTTCTCACCATGAACCGCCTATATTGTGGAATAAGCGGCCGCGTCGATGAGAATCCTGTCGGCGATCGTTCGAGCCTGTGATGGCCGCGTTTTAAGGAGAATTTCGCTATGGGTACCCTTGGCCCCATGCATTGGATCATCTTTGCGGTCGTCGCCCTGCTGCTGTTTGGCGGTCGCGGCAAGCTGTCGGGCATTATGGGCGATGCGGCCAAGGGTATCCGCGCCTTCCGTGAAGGGCTGAAGGGCGATGAGCCCGCCGCCGCCGCGCCGCCGGTTCAACCCCTACCGCACGTCGAACCGGACAAAGACCCGATCGTTCGCTGATCCGCGCCCGCGCCCAGCGCCTTCGGTTGAGGCCGTGACACCGCATGTTTCCTGAAGGCCGCATTTTCGAATTCCTGATTGTCGGCGCCGTGGCCCTGATGGTCGTCGGGCCGAAGGACTTGCCGATCTTGATGCGCAAGGTTGGCAAGTTCGTCGCGCACATGCGCGGCCTCGCCGCTGAATTTCGCGCCAGCTTCGACGAAATGGCCCGCCAATCCGAACTCGATGAGCTGCGGCGCGAAGTCGAGGCCATGCGCGCGGGTCAGCCGCTACGCACCGCGGTCGGCCTCGGCCCCGACGAGGCGACCCAAAAGGTGTTTGACGACATTCACGCCGGCCTGCGCGATAGTAATATGCAGATTAGTCCGGCCTCATTCTCGGCGCCGATCCCCGAGGCGCTGCCGAACGCTGAACTCGCGCCGGCGCCGAAAGCCGCTTCGTGACCGCTCTGGACGACGATAGCGAGATCGAGTCCTCGCGCGCGCCGCTTATGGAGCATCTGGTCGAACTGCGTCGGCGGCTGATCATTTGCGCCATCGCCCTGGCGATCGGGTTTCTCGTCTGTTTCGGATTCGCCAAGCAGATCTACGTTTTCCTGCTTGAGCCGTTCGAAGTCGCCGCCGGCCTGATGGCGGCGCAGAAAGCGGGGGGTGGGCATCACGGGTTCATCGATTTCAACCTGCTTTTGACCATGCTCAGGCTCAAGCCGGCGCCG
>JANXUA010000066.1 GCA_025352085.1 Caulobacteraceae bacterium
TCGTCTCCGCCCCGATGGTGGGCGCCGCGACCACGCCGTCAAGCGCGATCTTCGATTGGAGCGCACGTTGATCGCGGCGTTTGGTCGGCGCAGAAACAGACTGCCGATTCACCTGGTTCCCGCCCATGATCTCTCCCCAAAGCGCGGCCTTCTGGCTCTGGATCATCTGGTTCGTCACCTGGTGGATCGCGGCGGTGTGGGCGAGCCGGGCGATCGCGCGGCCGAAGCTCGGCGCCGGCGTGCTGCACCGGGTGTTCGCGTCGGCAGGCTTTCTGCTGCTGTTTCTGGACCACTTCTTTTTACGATACCGCGCCCACCCACGGGCGCCGATATTCGCCGGTCTTACCCGGCCGCTGTGGGCCGAACCGGCGGCGGTCGGCTGGGCGCTTGTCGTCCTGGTGGTCCTCAGCTTCGGCTTCTGCTGGTGGGCGCGGTTGCATCTGGGCAAGCTGTGGTCGGGCCTGACCACGGTCAAGGCCGATCACCGCGTGGTCGACACCGGACCTTATCGCCTGGTTCGCCATCCGATCTACACCGGCCTGATCGCCGCGGCGCTGTTCACGGCGGCGATCGAGGCCAGTGTTTCGGGGATGCTGGGCTTTGGCCTGATCGCCGTGGGGTTCTGGATGACCGCGCGGATCGAAGAAGCCTTCCTGCGCCAGGAACTGGGGACGGGGCCCTATGACGCATACGCCAGACGCACGCCGATGCTTATTTCGGGGCTGCGTTGAGCCGCCGCGCGGCAACGCGCGTAGAAGGGTGTGCGGACAGTGTGTCCGTCGGACGAGTTTAACCGATGATGCGTCGCCTTTTTATCTGCCTGGCCCTGCTGGCGGGCTCTTGCACCGCCCCGCCCGGGGGCCAGGCGCTTGCGTCAAAGACACCGGTGTTTTCGGTCCAACGGTTTTTCGCCGGCCACACGCGGGGCGAGGGCGAGCTGAAGATCATTTTCGCCGAACCGGCGCGCGTGGTCGTGCACGGCGACGGCCGGATCGCTCCAGGCGGCATTCTGGTCCTGGATCAGGTTATCGACCAGCAAGGCAAGCCACGGCGGCAGCGCGAATGGCGGATCCGCGAAACGGCGCGGGGGCGCTATGGCGGCACGCTCACCGACGCGACGGGGCCGATCACCGGCGAGACGGCGGGCAACGCCCTGCACCTGCGTTTTTCGGCCCCGGGCGATGAAGACTATGAGCAATGGCTGTTTCTTAGCCCCGACGGTCAAATGGCGCGCAATCTGATGACCGTGCGCAAATGGGGGATCGTGGTGGCGACGCTCGACGAGACGATCGTGAAGGCGCCCTGACGGCGCGCGCGACCCGCTAGAGCCTGATTAAGCGTTTGCATCTGTTCCGTGCAAACGCATCAGGCTCTAGCGGGCCGCGTCGTATTCCGCCCACATCGGCGCGCAGTCGATCGCCTCGCCCCGCGCCGCCGCTTCGTCGATAGCCATGACCGTCAGGCCGGCCTCCAGCGAGTCGTGCGCCGTCACCGGAAAGGTCGCGCGGCCTTCCAGCGCGGCCAGCAGATCGAACGCCATGGCCTGATCGGCGCCGTTGTGGTTGTCGGCGGTGCGGACCCCAAAATCGATCCGCTCGGGTTTGCGCCGAGCCAGCGCGGGCCGGACCATCAGCTTGTTGCGCACCAGATCGGCGATGAGGGTTCCCTTCGTTCCGGCGATGTACCAGCGCCGCTCCTGCAGGGCGACATGGCTGTTGGCGTGGAAGGCGAGCGCCATGCCTCCGGCGTAGTGGGCGATGGCTACCTGATGATCGTGAACGTCCATGTCCGAACCGAAGGCGTCGTCCGCGCCAGACCAGCCCGCGTCCTGCAACGCATAAGCCGGCGCGCCGTCGTCATAGGTCATGGCGCGCATCGCGCCGGCCGGGTTGAAGATGCGACGGCTGCCGAAACTGGCCACGCGCCGCGCGCGCGAGCCGGCGATGCGGCCGAAAATATCGAAGTCGTGGCACACCTTGTCGAGCATGAACGAGCCGCCCCACTCGGCGCGGCGACGCCAGTTGCGGGCGAGATAGGCGCCGTGCTCCGGGTGCAGGTGTTCGGTGGCGTCCATCGAGGTGATGTCGCCAAGCTCGCCGGCGTCGACGCGCGCCAGCACCTCGCGCACGATCGGCATGGAGCGCATCACCAGACCGATAAAAAGAGGCGGCGCGCGACCCTCGGCCAGGATGCGGGCCAGGGCCAAGGTCTCCTCTCGCGTGCGCACGATGGGCTTTTCGGCGAAGATCGGAAAGCCGGCGGCGAAGGCGGCCCGCAGGTGCTCGAAATGCAGATGATTGGGCGAGCCGATCATGATCAGATCGAACGGCCCGTCCGCGAGAAGGTCGGCGGCGGACGCAAAGGCTTCGCCCGCGTCGATACCCGTCTGCTCGAGGATCGGCAGGCCAACCGGGGCTGGGTCGGCATAGCCGGCGACGTCCAGGCGCCAGCCCATCTCGGCCATCGCCGCCAGCACGTGGGCGATCCGTTGCCCCAGGCCGATCACGCCGATGCGCCAGGTCTTCATGGTTCAAGACCTAGAGCAGGATGATTTTAGACGGAACCGTCCAAAATCTGAATCCTGCTCTAAATGCAAAAGTGTAGCGCCTGATCCAGCGTTCAGATCTGTTCCGTCTGAACGCATCAGGCTCTAGTCAAATCCGGCGGCTCGGAGTCGCCACGGTTGAGCGCGCGCTGCATCCACACGATATCCACCCAGCGACCGTGCTTGAAACCCAATGACCGACCGATACCGGCGTGGTCAAAGCTCAGAGCCGCGTGCAGGCCGATGGAGCCGGCGTTGCCGCTGTCGCCGATCACCGCGATCATCTGGCGAAGACCCAGCGCCTCGCACCGGGCGATCAAGTCCTTGAGCAGGGCCTTGCCGATGCCGCGGCGCTGGGCGCCGGGCGCGATGTAGACGCTGTCCTCCACGGTGAAGCGATAGGCGCTACGGAGGCGAAACGGCGCGGCGTAGGCGAAACCGAGCACCGTCCCGGCCTCCTCGGCGACGAGGTAGGGCAGGCCGTGCGCCAGGATGTCGGCCAGGCGCCGCGCCATCTCATTCGCATTCGGCGCCTCTTCCTCGAACGTGCCCAGACCTTCGCGCGCGTGGTGGCCGTAGATGGCGGCGAGAGCGTCGGTGTCGCCCGTTGTGGCGGGCCGGATGATCATAGCGCCGCCTCCCCCTCGATCGCCCAGATCGCGAAGGCGTAGTCGAGGGCGACTTCCTTGAGATGATCGAACCGGCCGGGCGCGCCGCCGTGGCCGGCGTCGAGGTTCATCTGCAGCAGCATCGGCGCGTCGCCCGTCGTGTGATCGCGCAGCTTGGCGATCCACTTTTGCGGCTCCCACCAGGTCACGCGCGGATCGGTCAGGCCGCCGCGCGCCAGGATCGGCGGATAGGCTTGGGCGACGATATTGTCATACGGGCTGTAGGCGGCGATGGCGTCATAGGCCGCCGGATCCTCCAGCGGATTACCCCATTCGGGCCATTCGGGCGGGGTGAGCGGCAGGCTGACATCGCTCATGGTGTTGAGCACATCAACGAAGGGCACGGCGGCGATGACCGCGCCCCACAGGTCAGGGCGCATGTTGGCGACGGCGCCGACGAGCAACCCGCCCGCCGAGCCGCCGTAGCAGGCCATCCGTCCGGCGCGGCTGTAACCCGCCGCCGCCAGATGCTCGGCGCAGGCGATGAAATCGGTGAAGGTGTTGGGCTTTTTCGCCTTGCGCCCATCCAGAAACCAGCCCCAGCCCTTGTCCGAGCCGCCGCGCACATGGGCCAGGGCCCACACCCAGCCGCGATCGACCAGGCTGAGCGCCTGGGTCGAAAAGGTCGGCTCCAGCGCATAGCCATATGAGCCATAGCCGTAGAGCAATAGCGGGGCCGAACCGTCGAGGGTTGTTCCACGCTTCATCAGCACGGTGATCGGAACCTCCGCCCCGTCCGGCGCCGTGGCAGTCAGGCGGCGGGTCTCGTAACGCGCCGGATCATGGCCGGACGGCACCTCCTGGGTCTTGCGCAGGGTGCGCCCGCCGCTGGTCATGTCATAGTCGATCCATTGGCGGGGGGTGGTCGGCGACTGGTAGACAAAGCGGGTAACGGCGGTGTCGTATTCATAACCGCCGCTTAAGGAGAGGGCGTAGGCGTCCTCGGGAAAGTCGATCACCCGCTCGCCCCCGGGTCTGGCCATGACCACCAGCCGGTCGCAGGCGTTTTCGCGCTCCAGCCGCACCAGATGATCCTTGAATAGGGCCACGCCGGCGATCAGGCGCCCGGGTCGATGGGCGATCCAGTCGGTCCAGCTCTCCGCCGCCGGAACCGTCGCCGTCGAGACCATCACTTTGAAATCCACGGCGTCGCCCTGATTGGTGCGGATCACCCAGCGATCGGACCAGCGGTCGAGATCGTAACGCACGCCGACCCGGCGCGGCGCGGCGACGACCGGGAGCGCCGCCGGGTCGGTCGCGGCGATCAGCCAGGCCTCGCTGGTTTCCTGGTTCTGGATGACGATGACGATGTGGCTGTCGTCGGCCGTCACGCCGACGCCCAGAAACATGCCTTCGTCCATTTCCTGATAGACGAGCGTGTCCGCCCCGCCGCGCGCGGGGCGGCGGAAAACCTTGGCCGGGCGGGCGTTCTCGTCGCGCCACACCCAGAACAGCCATTGGGAGTCCGGTGAAAAGGCGAACGATCCCGAAGCGTTTTGCGGCCCGTCGGCGAGGATTTCGCCGGTCGTCAGATCACGGATCAAAATCTGGTGGTATTCCGACCCCTGCTCATCGACGGCGAAGGCGTAGAGCGCGTGATCGGGCGAATGATGCGCCGCGTCGACGGCGTAATAGGCCTTGCCCTTGGCCTGCGCGTCCTCGTCGAGCAGCACCTCTTCGCCGGCGGTCGCGCCGCGCGGACGGCGGACATGACGCGGGTGCTGCGCGCCTCGTTCATAGCGACTGAAATAGTCGAACGGCCCGTCCGGCGTCGGAACCGAGGCGTCGTCCTCCTTGATCCGCCCCTTCATCTCCGCGAACAGTCGCCCCTGCAGCGGCCCGGTCGCCTCCAGCACCGCCGCGCAATAGGCGTTTTCGGCGACGAGGTGCGCGCGGATATCCGCGCTCACCACCGCTGGATCGCGCAGGACCGCCTGCCAGTTGTCGTCTTTCATCCAGGCGTAGTCGTCGATCCGCACCCGACCGAGTTGCTCGATCCGGCGAGGGTTCTTGCGGGGAATGGGCGGCGCGGGCTGGCTCAAGGCTGGCGCTCGAACTCCGTATCGACCACCAGTTCGATGGGCGTGGTGAAGAAGGCCGGCAGGCCGAAGGCCTTCGGGGCGAGCCAGGTTGTGGCGTGCACGCCCATGCGCGGTTTGCCAAAGCCCGCGCCCGCGCCCACCAGATCGACCTTGAAAGTGACCGGCGCGGTCTTGCCCATCAGGGTGAAGCGCCCGTCCACCTCGCCGTGGGTGGCCCCGGTGCGGCGGAAGGCGGTGGAGACGAAGGTCGCCTCCGGGAAGGCGGTCGACTTGAGGAATTTGTCGCCGGCGAGCTCCTCGGCGAATTTCGGGACATTGGTCTCGATTGAGGCGGTGTCGACGGTGACCTGGAGCTTGGACGCGGCCGGTCTGGCCGGGTCCCACGTCAGCTCGCCCTTCACCTTGCCGAAGCGGAAGATGCTGTAGGAATAGCCCAGGTGCGAGACCCGGGCGACGATGCCGGCGTGGCTGGGATCGACGGCGTAGGCGCCCGCCTTGGCCGCCGTCGGATCCTTGTCGCCGCAGCTGACGCCGGGCGGCAATCCGGGTGGGCAGGCGAACGACGCCGCGACGACCTCCAGGGGCGACAACACCACGCCGATCGCCACGGCGGCGAGTAACCCGCACCAAGCATCCCTGGGTTTCTTCATCTGAAATATCCCTCCGTTCATAAATCCGACGGCGCCAGGGGAGGCGCCGTTGCGTCTATCGCCAACTATAGTTGAAGCTGAGGCTGACGCGCGGGTTCTTGGCCGCGCCGGCCAGAACCTCGTGGCGCAACCAGCTTTCCCACATGAAGAGGGTTCCAGGCTCCGGGGTCAAGGTGACGAAACTTTGACGCGGTGGCGCGGCCATCATCAGCGGCAGGCGCGGGTCTTCCAGGCGAAGGGCGCCGGCGCCCGACGGGACGGTGACATAGACCGTGCCGGATAGAACGCTGTGCGGATGGATGTGCCCCGAGTGGGCGGCGCCGGGCTTGAGCACGCTGGCCCACAGGCTGTCGAGCGCGAGGCGTCCGCCGCCTAAGTCAAAATCAAGCTGCCTGGCGAAGGCCGCCGCGTGCTTGTCCAGGCGGCGCTTCAACTCCCCGAACGCCGTCGCCCGCCGCGGAAGATCGTTCAGCGAGGCGTAGGAGGTGTAGCCGCCATAGCCGTTGGTCTTGCTCCAGGCGCGACCGGCGTGATCCTCGTTAGCCAGCATGGCGCAGGCGTCGGCCAGATCGGCGCCGAGCGCCGCCCAGCCGCGTTCGGCGGTCAGGGACGCTTCATAGAGGCGGGTGACGAAAAGATCGCGGATGGCGGACATGGCCTCTGGCCTCTATCAAGTCGCGCGCCCCGCGCCCAGCCTTGGAGTGCCGTCATGAATGAAGCGAGTTGTCACTGCGGCGGCGTGCACGTGCGTGTTCCCGCCGCGCCGGACACCGTCACCGACTGCAATTGCTCGATCTGCCGGCGACTTGGGGCATTGTGGGCCTATTACCCGACCGCCGATGTCGTGATCGAGCCCGCGGACGGTACGGAGACCTACGTCTGGGGCGACCGCAGCCTCGCCTTCCACCGCTGCAAAACCTGCGGCTGCACGACGCATTGGCAAGGGCTGGGCGCCCATGCCGACCGTGTAGGCGTCAACGCGCGCCTGTTTGAGCCGGAGGTCTGGAGCGGCCTGCCGACCCGCCGTTTCGACGGCGCCGCCGCGCCGATCGGCGGCTGAGAATAGGTCCCGTCGTGATCGCGGCGCGGTCGCCGACAGGCTTGAATTTTCCTCAATAACGGACCACATTACCCATCATGAAAGTCAATTCGCCCGAAGCCCTTGTCATGGCCGGAAAGATTTTCCGCAGCTACGGCAACAGCTGGCTGGCGGTGCGCGCCGCGGGCCGGCGCGACGCCGACGGGGTACTGCATGTTCCGTGGGGTCCGCATTCGCCCGATGATGCCGTGACCTTGGTCGCCGCCACGGCGGCGCCGGTCAACGGTGAGGCCGATTGAGCGTAAGCTACAATCTCCTGCTGGCGCTGTTACTGCTGGCGCCGGGCTTCGGGGTTTACGCGGGAATTTATCTCGGCAGTCAGACCGGCCGCATCCAGTTTCCGCCGCCCGCGCCGGGCTCGGTCTTCACCTTGGCGATCATCACCCTCGGTTCGGTCGCCGCTCATCTCGTCGGCGTGCTGATTTTCGCGGCCGAAGAGCGAATTTGCGCGATCACGTCCGCCTGTATCTCCACGCGCTGGGAGCCAAACGCCTACCGGGTCCTGCTCGCCGTCAGCAAGCCGAATGGCGCCCGCGTCCCCGAGCAGATTGCTTCGGTGCTCGCGGTTCTGGTCGTCCTGACCGGCCTCGCGTTTGTCCTCGCCTATCTCGTCACCGAGGGGCTCACGCGGCTCAAGACGTTCCGGGGCCTCATCTATGGCTGGCTTGCCGAGACCGCCGTCGCCGAAGATCGAAATGAGATCGTCGTCGCCTATATTCTCAGCGACGTTGAAACCGAAGGCACGACGGTCGGCTATTCCGGCGCCATTCACAATCTGAAAATCAACGCCGACAAAGAGATCACCACCATCGTATTGAGCGATTGCGAAGTATTCTATCTCCGCGTCGACAAGCGCGGCGTGCGCCAATACGACGCCGCGGGCTACGAGGTCTTGTCACGCCTCTATCTGGAGCGCGCGCGGATCAAAAACATCAACTTCGAGCGGGTGCGAATCGGGCCGTAGCCCCTGATCAGCTGAGCATCCCCTTCAAACGCCCCATCGCTTCGCGCAAAACCTCCGGCGCGCGGCAGGCGCACAGGCGCAGGAACCCTTCTGAGCCGGCGCCGAAAAAGACCCCCGGCGCGAGGCCGACGCGAGTTTGCTTAAGAATATCCAGGCACGCCATCCTGGAATCGGGCATGCCTTCGACCTCGAAAAAGGCATACATGCCGGCCTTGGGACGCGGCCCCATCCGCACCCGGCCGAACTGCTCCAGGGCGTCGCAGACGATGGTGACCCCCTCTTCGCAATAGGCCCGCATGGAGGCGACGAACGGCTCGCCGTCGCGGATCGCCGCCACGCCGGCGTGCTGGATGAAGGTAGCCACGCCGCTGGTCTGGTACTGGGTCATCATCGCGACGGTCGGCCCGAGCGAAGGTGGATGGACCATCCAGCCCAGGCGCCAGCCGGTCATGGCCCAGGATTTCGAGAAACTGTTCATGACCATCAATCGATCCTCGTCCTGCGCGTAGTCGAGGATCGTCGGGCCGTGATCGAGCCCGAACACCAGACGGTTGTAGACCTCGTCGGCGATCAGCCACAGGCCGCGTGCGCGGCACAGATCCAGCACGGCGATCTGGGTCGCCATCGGCAGCATGGCGCCGGTGGGATTTCCGGGCGAGGCGAAAAAGATCGCGCGGGTGCGCCCGTCGATGGCCGCTTCGAGCTTGCCAAGATCCAGCGTCCAGCCCCCTTCCCCCAGGTCCATCCGCACCGACCGCGCCTGAGCGCCGACCACCCGCGCCGCGCCGCCCAGATTGGGCCAGACCGGATCGATGACGATGATGTTGTCGCCGGCCTGCGCGATCATCTGCACCGCCATGGCCATGGCGTTCATGCCGCTGGTGGTGACGGTGATGCGTTCGGGACCGATGGCGCGGGCGCCCAGGCTCGTCTGATAATCCGAAAGCGCCGCGCGCAGCTCGGGTATGCCGTTCTGGTGGGTGTAGAACACGTGGCCGGCCGCCACCGCGCGCACCATGGCCTCGCCGATGAACGCCGGCGCCGGTCGATCGCCCTCGCCGAACCACAAGGGAATAATGCTCGGATCGCCGAACCCGTCTCTGGCAAGGCTGGAGATGTTCTCCAGCGGTATGCGCCGGATGGCCTCGCGCAATCCGGTCCGGGCGTCGGGCGGCGGTGAAGGAATCACGTTCATGATCGATCTATACCGCGCAAACGGGTGAAGGCTCCAGTTGACCGCGAAGACGCGAAGAACGCGAAGAACGTCCGCGAGACGCCCGCTCGACCCTGTGCGCAAAGCGCTCAATCAACCCTTCGAGCCTGACTTCGCGTTCTTAGCGCCTTCGCGGTTTGATGTTCTCCGCCTTACGCAAGTGCAGCAAAAATCCTCGAAACGTGCCACAAGACCCGCCACGCCCTCACTTATCGGACTTTCATGCCCTTCCCGACCCTTCATCCCGCTCTCAATCAAGCCTTGATCGACCAGGGTTATCAGGAACCCACCCCCGTCCAGGCGGCCGTGCTGGAAAAGCACGCCCTCGACCGCGATCTGCTGGTTTCGGCCCAGACCGGTTCGGGCAAGACGGTGGCCTATGGCCTGGCCATGGCCTCGACCATATTGGGTGAGGCGCCGCGCCTGGGCCAGGCCGGAGCGCCGGTGGTTCTGGTGATCGCGCCGACCCGCGAGCTCGCCTTGCAGGTGGCGCGGGAGCTCGCCTGGCTCTATGGCAAGGCCGGCGCGCGGGTCGTCACCTGCGTCGGCGGCATGGATTCGCGGCGCGAGCAGCGCGATCTAGCCAGTGGCGCGCATATGGTCGTCGGCACGCCCGGGCGCCTGCGCGACCACCTCGAACGCGGCCATCTGGATCTTGCCGGCCTCGAAGTCGCCGTTCTCGACGAGGCCGACGAAATGCTCGATCTGGGCTTCAAGGAAGACCTGGAATTCATCCTCGAGGCGACGCCCGCCGAGCGCCGCACCCTTCTCTTCTCCGCCACCATCGCCAAGGATATCGCCGCCCTGGCGCGCGGCTATCAGAAGGGCGCGGTGCGTATCGACACCGCCGGTCAGGGCGAGCCGCACGGCGACATCGAATATCGCGCCATGCGCGTCGCGCCCAACGAGATCGAGCACGCCGTGGTCAATGTGCTGCGCTTTTTCGAGGCGCGCGGAGCCCTGGTGTTCTGCGGCACGCGCGAGACCGTGCGCCATCTGCACGCCGCCCTGCGCGAACGCGGCTTCGACGCCGTCGCGCTTTCGGGCGAAATGACCCAGCGCGAGCGGATGGACGCTCTGCAATCCCTGCGCGACGGCCGCGCGCGGGTGTGCGTGGCCACCGACGTCGCCGCGCGCGGGCTGGACCTGCCCGATCTGGGTTTGGTGATCCATGCCGATCTGCCGGTCAACCGCCAGGCCCTGCTTCACCGCAGCGGGCGCACCGGCCGCGCGGGCAAGAAGGGCGTGTCGGTGCTGCTGGTGCCCTACACCCGCCGCCGCCGCGCCGAACAGATTCTGCTCTCGGCCAATATCGACGCCGCCTGGAGCGGGGCGCCCAGCGCCGAAGCCATCCGCGCCGGCGATCAGGAGCGGATGCTGCACGATCCGCTCCTCACCGAACCGCCGGCCGAGGAAGACCTGACCCTCGCCCGGCTGCTGATGGACCAGGTCGGTCCCGAAGCCATCGCCGCCGCCCTGATCCGCCTGCACCGCTCACGCCTGCCGGCGCCCGAGGAGTTGTTCGATCCGGGCGAATCGCGCGGCGCCGGCGGCCCGGCCGGTCGCCACGAACGCAATGATCGCGGCGGCCAGAAGGACCGCGAGTTCGACCCCCGCGACCGCCCGCCGCGCGAACGCGGCCCGCGCCGCGACGAGGCGAACAATCCCGACATGGTCTGGTTCCGTCTCGCCGTCGGTCGCAGCGCCAACGCCGATCCCAAATGGCTGATCCCGCTGATCTGTCGCCGCGGCCACGTGACCAAGAAGGACATCGGTTCGATCCGCATCTTCGACCGCGAAACCAAGTTCGAAATCTCCCGCGACGCCGCCGACCATTTTGGCGCCGCCATCGCCGGCTCGCCCAAGGAGCCGATCAAAATCGAACCCGCCGGCGCGCCGGGCCCGAAGACGCAAGCGGAGCGGGATGCAAGGCCGCCTCAGACGCGGCCCGCGAGCAAGAAGAAATCCAACGACGGACGGCGGTAAGCCGCTGAGGCGGCGACGCTCGCGGCTATTGAGACGGCAATATGCCGCGCAGCGCCGCTATGAGGGCATCGGGTCGACACGGCTTCTGCAGGCGAGGCGCCCCGGAAAACGCGCTCTGCTGTTGCTCGGGCAAGTATCCCGAAACGACAATGAAAGGCGTTCCGCGCGCCGTCAGCGCCGACGCCGCGGGGCCGGCGCTGACGCCTGCCAGGTTGGCGTCAAGGATAGCCACGTCAAACGGCTCGCTTTCGATCATCGCCAACGCCGTTTCAAGCCTTCCCGCCACGCCGGCGATCTCGAACCCCTCGTCGATCAGAACCTCTTCGAGAACGAAGGCGAGCATCGGCTCGTCCTCGACAATGAGGATGCGGGCTTGGCGCTCGTTGGCGCGCGGGCTCATCTAGGGTCCGACCTTGGCTGTCGCCAAGGCGTCATCCAGCGGCGCGGTCAGGGTCCACGCGAGGCCACCGGCCCCATAGGTAATCCTGGCTACGCCCTGGACCGCCGCTTCCGCCATGCGCCCCATCACGATCTGGCCAAATCCCCTGCGACCGGACGCCTCGGCGCGCGGGCCGCCCTCCTCCAGCCACGATATCGAAAACGTCGGTTTGGGGTCGTCGATGATTTGCCAGACGATGCGCACCCGACCCTCGCTGTTCGACAGCGCCCCATACTTGGCGGCATTGGTGGCCAGTTCATGCAGGGCCATGCCGATGCCCTGGGCGGCCTCCGCGGTGAGCAGAGCCGGCGGGCCGTCGGCCAATACGCGCGCGCCCATCAGATCCTTGAAATGGGCTAACTGAGCGGTGATGAGGTCAGCCACCTCGACGCCCTGCCACTGGCTCTTGACCAGGAGGTCCTGGCCGGCGGCCAGGGCCCCGATGCGGCCGGACAGACGATCGGCCAAGGTCGCCGGATCGCCGAACTTCGCGGTTTGATAAGCCACGGCTTGCACCACCGCGAGCATGTTTTTCGCCCGGTGATTGACTTCGGCCATGAGCAGTTTCACGTGCTCTTCGGAACGCCTGCGCTCGGTGATGTCGCGGATGTTGCACTGAATGACGGGGCGGTCGTTCTCGCTATAAAGGTTGGCCACGAATTCAACGTCGTGGTGTCGCCCACTCGGGCTTTCGAACGGCAGATTCTCGAAGCGAATTTGATTTGCTCGTTTCAATTCCGCGACCATGTCGTGGCCCACGCCGTCGTCTGTGAGCAGACCGACCTCAAACAGCGTCTTGCCGACCAACCGGGTATCGGGACACCCCAGCATCTGGGTCACGACCGGATTGGCGTCGATGATTTTACCCGTGGCGGGATCGAGGATGAGAATCCCGTCTCTGGCGGCTTCAAACAGACGCCGATAGCGTACTTCCGAAACCAGCACTTCGTCCTCATGCCGCTTGCGCCCGGTTACGTCGCGGACAACCGACAGTGTGCCGGCCGATAGACCGGTGGTATCGCGCAGAACCGCGGCGCCGGCCTCGACGTTCATCTCGCGACCGTCGCGCAGAATGTGGATGCATTCGCCGCGCCATTCGCCGCACTTGTCCAGGATGGTCTTCGCGACGGCCCGGTCTTCGAGTTGCGGCCAGCGCGATTGATAGATCTCCGACAGCGGCCGCCCAAGAGCCTCGGACGCGTCGAAGCCGTATAGCCGTTCGGCGGCGAGGTTCAGATAGATGACACGCTCTTCACTATCGGCGGCGATGACGGCGTCGCTGACTTGCGCCAGCATCTCGCCGCGAAATCGGTTGTTTTCGGCGTCTTGGCCTTGCAGGGCGTAGACTTTCGGGCCGTCGGCGCTCTGAACCACCAGCGCATCCACTTCGCCGCCGCGAATCGCGCCCAGCATTTCGTTGGCTTCGTCCAACCGCGCGCGAAGTTCTGCGTTTTCTTCGTGCAGCGCCGAGAAGGAGGACGATTTAGCGAGCATGCGGCGTCATGCCTCGCCGGTCGGCGACGTGCTTGCCGCAGCCTCGCGCAGACCGAGTCCGAGCAGGATGCGGTCGGTCTGCGACATGTCGCCGATGAACCGGCGAAGAGGCAGCGGCAGTTTTTTGATTAAGGTCGGCGCGGCGATGATCTGCTCCCCCGCGGCCAATGACGGATGTTGCGAAATATCGACGACCTCCAGATCGTAGCGACCCTCCAGATACTTTTCGCAAATCTTGCGGATGTTGGATATAGCGCGGATGGAATGGGGCGTGGAGCCGGTAACATACAATCTTAGAACGTAGCGCGTGGCGGCGTGGGTCGCCGCTGCGGCGCGTAAGGATTGAGCCAAGGTCGGAGGCGTGGCGTCGCCCTTCATCAGGGGTTATCCTCGACCGGCGTTATATCGAGCCCGACCAGCACGCGTTCTTCGTTGGAAAGATCGCCGATGATTTTCTTGATCGGTTCGGCCAGACGGCGCACGAGCGTCGGCAAGGCAAAAATCTGATCGCGGACGGCCAGTTCCGGGGTCTTCGTCAGATCAATGACCTCGATGCGATACTGGCCAGCGAGGTGGGTTTCGCAGATGCGCTGCAGATTGGCGATGGCGACGAGCGAATTGGGGGTCTGGCCGGCGACATAGAGACGCAGTTGGAACTTCCCCGCCGCGCCGGCCGCTGGTTGGGTTGTTGGAGATGCGGAGGCGTTCATCGTCTTGGCTTCTTTTGGCCGACGCCGCCGCTGGCGCGACCACGTTGGTGCGCCATGGCGTCGGTGTTCTGACGCCCGGCCTTTTCCTGCAGGCTTTCCTGCGCAATGGCGAAATGCACTTCCTCGCTCTCCGC
>JANXUA010000087.1 GCA_025352085.1 Caulobacteraceae bacterium
CGGGGCCACCGTCGCCGCCGTCGCGCCCGAGCCGATTATCACCACCCGCTTACCCTTGTGATCCATGTCCTTAGGCCAGGTTTGCGGATGGATGATCCGGCCCTTGAAGGTCTCCATGCCCTCCCAATGCGGAGTGTAGCCCTCCTCATGGCGGAAATAGCCCTGGCACATCCAAATGAAGCCGGCGGTGAAATGCACCATCTGGCCGGTGTCGCTTCGCCTCGCCGTCACTGTCCAGCGATTATCGGCGCTCGACCACATTGCCCCGGTGATCTTGTGGCCGTAGCGGATATGCCGGGCCAGATCGTTCTCGTCGATCACCTCGCCCATGTATTTTCGGATCTCCTCGCCGGTGGCGATCGGCGGGCCGACCCACGGCTTGAAGCGATAACCGAAGGTGAAGAGATCGCTGTCCGAGCGAATGCCGGGATAGCGGTGAGTGAGCCAGGTGCCGCCGAAACTCTCCTGCGCCTCTAAAGACACGAAGCTCGTCCCCGGGCATTGGGTCTGCAGGTGATAGGCGCTGCCGATGCCGGAGATACCGGCTCCGACGATCAGCACGTCGAAGTGTTCCGTCCGGGCCTCGACCGGCTTGGTTCGGGGCGCCTCGTCAACCATGGTGACCATATTCGTTTCCTTGCCAGTTCCGATCCGCGTCGTCGATTCAATCTACGTTTCAATCCATCGCAATCCATGATCGAAATCAAGGCGAGTTAACAGCGATCATCCTTTTGGGAGATCTCTGGCGTCCATCGGATCAGAGACCAAGGTCGCTCAGCCCGGGATGATTTGGCGGCCTCGGCCCCGATGATTTCCACCGGTACAGGCGTTCGCCCTCTAGGATCGGCAGGTCGTTTATGCTGGCGTAACGCGCGCGCATCAGCCCGTTTTCATCGAAGGCCCAGTTCTCATTGCCGTAGGCGCGGAACCAGGCGCCGGCCGCATTCCGCCATTCGTAGGCGAACCGGACCGCAATCTTGTCATTGGTGAAGGCCCACAGTTCCTTGATCAGGCGATACTCGCGCTCGCGCTCCCACTTGTCGGTCAAAAAATCGATGATCGCCGGTCGTCCTTGCAAAAACGTGCTGCGGTTCCGCCACCAACTGTCGGTCGTATAGGCCAAAGAAACCTTGACGGGGTCGCGCGTGTTCCAGGCGTTCTCGGCCTTGCGCACCTTCAGAATCGCGCTCTCGCGGGTAAACGGCGGCAGCGGTGGGCGTTGTTCACCTGGATCGTTCATGTGCGGTTCTCGTGCGAATTGGGGGCCAGTTGGGCGCGAAGGGCGCGGTTCTCCGCCTCAAGCGCGGCAAGTTGGCTGCGCAGCGGCGCGACGGCGGTTTCGATCTCCGGGGCGGTATAGCGCGGGGTGATGTGCTGCGCGCAATTCCAGTCGAAGGTCTCAAGGCGCAGCACGAACGCCCGTTCGATCTTGGCCTTGTAGCCGGGCAGGGCGAGCCGTGCCGCGAGGTCGGGATCGACGGCGAGGTCGCGCGCCTGCATGCGCGCCAGAATTTTCAGGCGCGCGCGCTGGGGATAGTCCATCAAGATCAGTGATACGCGATCATCGTCGGCGGCGTTGCCCAGGCTGATGTACTGGCGATTGCCGCGGAAATCAGCGAAGGCGAGAGTCTGGTCGTCCAGCAGCTTAAGGAACCCCTGCGGCCCGCCGCGATGCTGCACATAGGGCCATCCCGATTGCGAGACCGTGGCCAGGAAGAAACTGTCGCGCGCGGCGATGAATGCGGCCTCGTTGGCGGTAAACCGGTCAAACGCCCGGTCCTGTTCGAACGTCTCCCACATTTTTCGGGCGCCGTTTGCCTCTTGCGCTGCGCGCACGGCGGGAGTCGAGACGATATCCAGAAATTTGTAGGCCATGACGGTAGGCTCCGGAGCCGGTGGGCTCCCGTCGGCGGCGAGGGTCGCCGACGGGATCGACGGGTGTAATGCCTACGACGCCCGCACGACGGGAAAATCGATGTCCGTGTCGGCGACGATATTGACGAAGTTGGTGAAAACATTCTCGGCCACCAGCGCGACGATCTCAACGACCTGAGCATCGGTGAACCCCGCCGCCTTGACCGCGGCGAGATCGGCGTCGGTCACGTGCCCGCGAGCCTGGTTGACCTTTGCGGCAAAGGCGACCGCCGCATTTGCCTTCGGGTCCGCAGAGGCACCCTGGCGATTGAGTGCGATCTCCGCGTTGTCGATCTTGGCGAAGTTCAGGCCCAGATAGGTGTGCGCCGACAGACAATAGTCGCAGCCATTGATTTGAGCCACCGCAAGCGCGATCCGCTCGCGGGTCTTTACGTCGAGTGTTTTGGCGAGTGCGCCGCTTAGGCCAAGGAAACCTTGCAGCGCGGCTGGGCTGAGGGCGACGAGACGGAACAGGTTTGGAATGACGCCTAACTGCTTTTCCACCGCGTCGAGCAGGGGTTGGGCGGCAACGGGGGCGTCGGTGCGAGATGGAACGGTGATGCGGGACATGCAAGTTCTCCTGGGGATTGATCCGGCGGCGCCGGCGTCCTCAAGGGCTATGGCATTTCAAATGAAGCGATAATCAGGAACATTGACAAGAGTTTATTGCGTATTATGCAATGAGCTGTGGACCGCCTTGACGCCATGCGCATTTTCGTCGGCGTTGCGACGCTGGGAAGCTTCGCCGAAGCGGCCCGGCGACTGCGGCTGTCGCCGTCGGCCGTCACCCGGTCGATCGCGGGGCTCGAAGACCAGCTTGGCCTGACACTCATCACCAGGACGACGCGCTCCCTGCGCCTGACTGGACAAGGTGAGATCTATCTGGAGAGTTGCCAACGCATTCTGGAGGCTGTCGTTGTCGCCGAGCAAAGGGCGCGCGGAGAAGATGCCAGACCCCGCGGCGAAATGACTATCGCCGCGCCGGTCGTGTTCGGTCGCCTGCATGTATTGCCGGTCATCGGCGACCTTCTGAGCCGGCATGACGACCTCTCGATCCGATTGATGCTGTCCGACCGGTTGATCCATCTCGTCGAGGAGGCCGTCGACGTCGCCGTGCGCATCGGCGACCTCGCCGACAGCAGCTTGATCGCATTAAAGCTCGGCGAGATAAGCCGCGTCCTGGTCGCCAGTCCCGCCTATCTGGCGCGACGCGGGTCGCCAGGGTCTCCGGCGGACCTTGCCGCCCATGATCTGGTCGCGTTCGAGGGCGTCGATGCTGTCAATGAGTGGCGTTTCCGCCAAGGCCAGATGGTGGTGCGTGTGGAGCCGCGCCTGACCGTGAACAGCGCCGACGCCGCGATTGCGGCGGCGGAGGCCGGCGTCGGGATCGCCCGCGCGCTCTCGTACCAGGTCGAAGCCTCGGTGCGCGCCGGGCGGCTGATCCCGGTCCTGCAATCGTTCGCGCCGCCGCCATCCCCGGTGAGCGCGGTGTATCCGGCCAGGCGGATCGCTTCGGTCAATGTCGCCGCCTTCGTCAACGCGGCGCAGCCGTATTTTGGGGGTCATCCTCTGCCGCCGGCCGACGCGTGGCCGTGAGGCGCGGGGCTTCCATCACGGGAGTGAAGGTGTATCTGGTTCGCCACCACCAGCCGAGGGGGTAATCATGGCCAGGGCGACGACAGCAAATAATCTGGATCCCTTCACCGGATTTGGTCGCCAGGCCCTGAGTTTTTTCGAGGATCTCGCGGCGAACCAGAATCGCGACTGGTTCCTGGCGCACAAGGATATCTATGACGGCGACATCCGCCGGCCGATAGAGGCCTTGGTCGAAACCCTGGCCTTGGCCTTCGCGGCGCATGACATCCCTTTGACCGGCAGCGCCAAAGCGTCGATCTTTCGCATCCACCGCGACGTGCGCTTCGCCAAAGACAAGAGTCCTTACAAGACCAACGCCGGGGCGGTGCTGTCGCGCGATGGAACCAAGGGCGGCAAGGGTATTCTTTACATCCAGGTCGGCGGCGAGGAGCGGGCGTTCGTGGCCATCGGCTTCTATGGTCCCGAACCCGACGATCTGGCCGCCATCCGCCACGCGATCGCTCATTCGCCTGAACGCTGGCGCGCCGTCGAGGAGGCGCTGGGCGAAGCGGGCCTAACGCTTTCTCGCGGCGCGGCGATGGCCCGCATGCCCAAGGGCTTCGAGGCGTTCGCCGGATCGCCGAGCGCGGAGGTGCTGAAGTTCCGCAATCTGATCGTCAGCCGCGAGATTCCGGTCGCGCGCATTTTCGAAGTCGGCCTGATCGACGATATTGTCGCCTTCGCTCGGTCGAGCCTGCCTCTGCTTGAGTTCGGCCGCGGCGCGATTGATCGCGAGCGGGGGGAGCGTACGGCATGACGACAACGATTTACGGCATCAAGGCGTGCGACACGATGAGCAAGGCGCGGACGTGGCTGGACGATCACGGCGTCGCCTACGACTTTCACGACTACAAAATCGCGGGCATCGATCGAAGGGGTTTTGCTCCCATGCGATTTTAGGGCGGAGGCGCGGTCGGCCGGAGCGACCATGGATAGTTTTCTGGACTATCTTATGGAGACGCGGATTTCAGACTTGCGACATAGGCGCGGATCAAAGCCAGGCCCTCGCGATCAACGACCGAGCGGCCGATCTGCGGCATCATCACGCCGGGATCGGTCGAAGCCATGCGGAAGACCAGGATCGAATGCTCGGGGTCGCCGGGCGCGATGTCGAAGGCCAGGTCTCCCGATCCGCGCCCGGCGGCGACCGGACGTTTGCCGATCCCCCACGCGGGGGACGCCTGTGGTTCTTCGAGATTGAGGTAGAGCCCGCTGTTGCTCGCGAATCCCGCGCGGCTGTGGCAGTGCCCACAATTGGCGTCCAGATAGGCCCGAGCGCGGGCGTCGAACGGCTGCGCCCGATCGTTCCACACCGCCGTGCGCGGCCATGCGCTCGGCGCGGGCGCGCCGGTGAGCAGGCCCAGCCGTGCGAGGCGGCCCAGCTGGTTTTCCCGCCCTGAGCGATAGGCGAAATCGCCGTTGAGGTTCCTCGCCTTCGGGCCGATCGGCGACAGGGCGCCGCTTACGCCGTGGCACTCCTTGCATTGATTGACGTTGGGCACGGCGTAGGCAATGTCGAGGCCTTGGCCGTTGGTGTCTGAAACGTGCACGGCGACGAGCGCGCCGGCCACCTTCAACGCCGCCTGCGTTCCCGCGGCGTTCCAGACATAGGTTTGCGCCGTCCAGCCGCTCCTTTTGTGAATAAGAAGGCGGGTTTCTATCCGTCGGACGTCGCGATCGGGCGCCCGCAGATCGGCCGAAAAGGCGAAGGTCTTGATCAACACCGCGCCGACCGGCAGGTCCAATACGCCTTCGGCGCGATAGCCCGCGCGGGTTCCGGGCGGGAGATAGAGATAGCGCGTCTTGACGGCGTAGTCGCTGAACAGCGGTGTGTTGAGCGTGTAGGGGATCAGGTTGGGGGCGGGCTTTTGCGCTTCGGCGTCCAAAAACAAATGATAGGCGGCGAGGGTAGGCGCCGGCGTCCCGGCCAAAATGACCGCCGTGTCGGGGCCAGCCGCGGGCGGCGTCGCGCCGCCGATCAGGATCAAGGCCGCGCCGCCACGGATCGCCGAGACAACGGCCGCCACCCATCGCTGGACAGGCCGGATGATCATCGCGCGGTCGGCAGGACCACCGGCGCCGGTTCGGGCAGGACTCCCTCGCCGAGCGTGGGGGTCACCGTCGGATTGGCTTTGTCTACCGCCGTTCCCTGTTCGACGAGGTGCAGATCGACCACCGGTCCGTCTTTGACCACCAGCCGCACGACGTCGGTGGAAGGCGCCCCGCCCGGTGTCCTGAAGCGCGTCACGCCGTCCCACATCACCGGCGGTATCGCCCCGCCGAGCGCTTTGGCGAGTAGCGGGCCGCCGTCGAACGCGGGGGCGAATCCGTTCTTGCCGATGTGATTGTCGTGCACGGATACGTCTCGGGGCAGGGGGTTGTAGGCCCGATCGTTGAAGGCTTCGACGTAGGACACCAACAGCACGCCCACCGAAGCGTTGCCGTCGATGGTGTTGCCGAACACGTGCACGTCGCGGTTGGCCATAATCATCACGCCGGTTCCGGTCGGCACCTTGGCGACGATATTGCCCTTGGGCGCGAAATTGGGCGTGTCGTTGTCGATGATTTTGTTGTCGTAGACCCGTACCGAATGGCCGCCCATTTGCGGAAGTCCCGGTAGGTCGAACACCAATATGCCGCCAGCGTTGTGTGTCGAAAGGTTGTCGTGCACGTCGGCGTTGTAGCAGTTTTCAATCTCGATCCCGGCGACGTTGTACGCCGCTTCGCTGTTCTGCACGACGACGAAGCGCGATTGGCCGACATAGATGCCGGCGTCCGACGCGCCCTTGACCAGGACGTGATCGATCAAAACATGCTGCGACGCGACGGGATATACGCCATAGGCGCCGTTGCTCTGCGTGGGGCCGCCCATCCATTCCACGCGCACGCGTCGAAAAGTGATCCCATCGACGCCCAGGGCTTTAATGCCGTTTCCCTTGGCGTTCTCCACCGACAGGTCCTCGATCACCGCTCCATTACCAGTGATCAGCAGGCCGTCCGCGCCGGCCTTTTGCCTTTCGAAGGCCAGGATGGTCGCATCGCGCGCCGCGCCACGCACGGTGACGCGGGCGACGTCCAGCGACAGGCTGTCGGGGATATCGAACCGTCCCGCGGCCAACTGCACGGTGTCGCCCGGTCTGGCGGCGATCAACGCCGTCTGCAAAAGCTCCGCCGCATCCGGGCCGGGGCGCACGCTCAAAACCTTGGCGCCCGACGCTCCGGCAAGCGCGAGCGCGACGCCCGCGGCGAGGGTCGGCAAGGCGATGGAACGCATGACGTATTTTCTCCGAGACTATTTCGTCTTATGGCGCGAACCGTGGCGCGGTTCTCGCCTTTCGTCAAAGGCAAAGGTCGCCCGATCAAAGACTCCCGTCTGTATCCTGATTGAGGCTAGAACGCTGCGGCGGTGGCGCGTCCGACGGAGCGATTGAGACGAAATGGCCGAGAGAAAAACCCCGCAGATTTTCGAGCCCGGCCTCATCGACGACGCGGTCGCCTTCGCGCACGCCGGCTCTCCTTTGCGGGCCTTCAATCGAAGCGCGCGGGCGAGGCGCACGGCATGAGTGTCACCATCTACGGCATCAAGGCGTGCGATACGATGAACAAGGCGCGGATGTGGCTGGCCAATAACGGCGTCGCTTGTCAGTTCCACGACTACAAAACCGCGGGAATCGATCGTCCTCGGCTTGAACGATGGGCGCGCGAGGTGGGGTGGGAAGTGTTGCTCAATCGGTCGGGAACAACCTTTCGCAAGCTGCCGGACGTGGACAAGACGGCTCTGGATGAAGCCAAGGCCCTCGCTTTGATGCTGGCGTATCCCTCGATGATCAGGCGCCCCGTGCTCGACGTTGATGGTCGATTGATCGTCGGTTTCAAGCCGGAAGCCTACGTGATTTTGACCGAAAAATGACCTGAATACCCGGTTGAGCGGTCATCACGCCGAGTTGAACAGAAATCGGGGCAGCAACCGCATCGTATTCTATACGCGATGCTAAGCTGCCTGCGGAAAAGCTTCTAGACGTCTTCTCACGCGAGCGGACTGTTGGCGCGATGAGCGAACGGCTTTTGGAGCGATAGCTCGATCCGTGGAAAGGATTCGGCATGGCCGCCAACGTGAAACCCAAACAACGGCACGGCATCGTCAGGGTTGATCCCGGCGTCCTCATCAATCTCGCGGCGCACAAGAAGAAACCCGGTGGGGTGATCGCGCCCGGGTTCAAGGCGCACAAGGCGTTGAATTTGAAATTCAAGGGCGGGAAAACCATTCCCAATCTCTCGTTTCGAATTGTCTATCTCGGCGCCGGCGGTTGGCCGGCCTCGGATATGGCGAGCATCGACGCCGCGCTTTCGGGCGCCATGGCCGATCCGCACCTGAACCACGTCATGCAGCAATACTACCCCGGTGCGCCGCCGATCAGCACGACGTTTCTGGGCTCGACGAAGCTGACCGCGGCGGTCGGCGCAACCTTCACACGCGACAGCGTCAACCCGGTTCTCGCCGGCCTGATCGCCGACGGCGCGTTGAACGGGACCAATTTCGACACCACCGCGATCTGTCTGATGCTGCCGCCCGGAGTAACCCTCACCACCGACGCCGCCGGCGGCGTAGGCAAGGCAAAGGGCGACACCCTCATCAGTTCCCGCAAGGGACTGGGCGGCTACCACGGCTCCTGCCACCTCGGCGCGACACGAGTCTATTTCGCCGCCGGCGTCTATTCGCAGTTCATCAACGGCAAGCCCAACGGCATCCCGGTCTGGCCCGACTCATGGAAAAATGTCTGCGCGACTTTCTATCATGAACTCAATGAGATTCGCACCGACCCGGACATCGAAGACGCCGTTCGCAATAATAACGACGCCCTGATCGGCTGGTATTCAGACGCCAAAAACGGCGGCGAGATCGGCGACATTCCGATGAGCGAGGCTGGCGCCAATCTGCGCAGCGTTATGGTCGAAGTCACCTTGGGCAATAGCGTGATCGCGCCGATCCAGCTGATGTGGTCCAATGCCGTCGGCGGACCGGAGGGGCCGTTCGGTTAGGCTATCGACCCCGGCGCCGGGAGGCTCTATGCGCTCAGGCATGCTTCAACATCTTAAAGACAACAACCGGGCCTGGGCCGCGCGCAAGGTTTCGGTGGATCCGGGGTTCTTCAGCCGGCTGGAACATCAGCAGGCGCCGGAATATCTGTGGATCGGCTGTTCCGACAGCCGGGTGCCGGCCAATGAGATCGTCGGCCTCGATCCGGGTGAGATGTTCGTCCACCGCAATGTCGCCAATCTCGCCCCGCCGCAGGACGCCAATTATCTGTCGGTGCTGCAGTTCGCGGTGGATGTGTTGAAGGTGAAACATATTCTCGTCGTCGGTCACTACGGTTGTGGCGGCGTGTCGGCTGCCGTGGGCGGCAAGCGCCTGGGTCTGGTTGACCACTGGCTGCACCCGATCCGCGAAGTGAGCCACGACCATCGCCACGAACTGGAGGCCATCCCCAACCAGAACGACCGTCTCGACCGTCTGTGCGAGCTGAGCGTCATCCGCCAGGTCCGCAATGTCGCCTCGGACCTGTTTGTGCAGGACGCCTGGGCGCGCGGGCAATCGATCCAGGTGCATGGCTGGGTCTATTCCATCGCCGACGGCCTGATCACCGATCTGGGCGCGACGATCAGCGGGTTGGAGGATTTAGGCTAGGGCGGGCCTTACGAATTATTCACGCGGGCGCGCGCATCCAACCGCCCATGCTCCCGCCTCTATAGCTGTGAATGGCGCGGCGCTTCGCCGGTCAATGGACGATGGAGTGTTTGATGGAAAGTATCGTGGGAGACTTGTCGGGCGTGATCATGGGGATTGTGTTTTGGGTGTTCGTTGCTTCGATCATCCTCGTGCCAATCTATTTTAAGCATCGCGATCGCGAACGCATGCACGAGACCTTGCGGATCGCCTTTGAAAAGGGTCAACCCGTGCCGCCGGAACTGATCACCGCCCTGCAAAGCAATGTCGCACCCAGGGTCGCCTCGACGCCGGAGCGCGATCTTCGTCGAGCCGTCGTTCTCATCGCCCTGGGGCTCGCTTTTTGTGGCCTCGGCTACGGTCTGTGGTACGGCCTGATGAGCGTCAGCGAGCACGCGGCGTATATTTCCGGCGGAAGCGTCGCCGGGTTCGGCGCTATTCCGGGCTTGATGGGCGTGGCCTATCTTCTGCTGTGGGCGACCCGTCGCAATCAGCCCAAGGCTTAGGGGGGCGCTCGGACGGGTCAGGACAATGCCCGACATAGGCGCGGCGCGGGCCTCGGCCCATGACCTTGAGCTCGTCGCCCAGGCGGCGGCGGGCGGTCGGCCGGCTTTTGGCGAATTGGTGCGTCGTCACGGCTCGGCGGTGCGTGGCCTGTTGCGCCGGATGGGCGCCGATCCGGCCCTCGCCGACGATATCGCCCAGGACGCCTTTCTCGCCGCCTTCGAACAGATCGCCGAGTTTCGCGGGGAAGGGGCGTTCCAGGCCTGGGTCAAGCGCATCGCCGCGCGGCTCTACGTCAAACGCTGGCGGCGCGACCGGCGCGAGGATCTGGTCGCCGAACCGCCGGAAGACGATGCGCGCATAAACGTCGGCGAGGCGGGCGCGGTGGCGCGGATCGATCTCGACGAAGCCTTGGGGGCCCTCACGCCGGTCGAGCGTGTATGTGTTTCGATGTGCTATGGGGCTGGAATGTCGCATTCAGAGGCCGCTCTGGCCTTGAATACGCCTTTGGGAACGGTCAAATCCCATGTCAAACGTGGTATGGACAAACTTCGGACCCGGCTGGCGCCGCAAATCGGCGCCGGCAACGATCAAAGGGCTTCAGGTCATGGTTGATCGAGCATTTGAAATGGAGCTTGAGCGAGCCTTTGGCGAAGCGCCGGCGTTCGCGGATGCGGACGGCTTCGCCGCGCGGGTGACTGCGCGCCTGGATCAGAGCTGGTCCTACCGCCAGGTCTTGATCGGCGGTCTGGGCATAGCCGGCGGCCTGATCGGCGGCGCGCAATTTTTGGGCTCCGGCCTGGTGACGCAATTGGCCGCCGGCGCCGCCCAGACCAACGAGTTGATCGGCCGCTTGGCGGTAGCGCGCGGCTCGGCGATGTCGGCGGTCCAGGCCTTGACCGACGCGGTGATGGCGGGCCCGACTCTCGACGCGCGCATATTGTTGATGTCGGTCGCCCTGGCCGCGGTTGCGGGCGGTCTCTTCCTGACCCGCGCGATTAGAGAGATTTAGGAACCCGCCATGTCAGCCCACGCCGCCGACGCCGCGCGCCGCATTTCCGCGCGCGACCTGCGTGCCCGCAAGGGCCGCGAGCCGATTGTCTGCCTGACCGCCTACACCACGCCGATGGCCGAGATCATGGACGAGGTCTGCGACCTGCTGCTGGTCGGCGATTCGGTGGGCATGGTGCTGCACGGCCTGCCCAATACCGTCGGCGTGACAATGGAGATGATGATCCTGCACGGGCAGGCGGTGATGCGCGCCAGCCGCCGCGCCATGGTGGTTGTCGACATGCCGTTCGGCTCCTACGAGGCATCGCGGGAGTCCGCTTACGAAAATGCGGTGCGCATTCTTAAGGAGACCGGCGCCCAGGCGGTCAAGCTGGAAAGCGGTCCTGAAGTCGCCGGCACCATCGCTTATCTGACCCGTCGCGGCGTGCCGGTGATGGGCCATGTGGGTCTGCGTCCGCAGGCGGTGCTGATGGACGGCGCCTTCAAGGCGCGCGGTCGCAACGCCGCCGAAGCGGCTTGCGTAATGGCCGAAGCCAAGGCCACGGTCGAGGCTGGCGCCTTTTGCATCGTCGTCGAAGGCGTCGCCGAGGCGCTCGCGACTCAGATCACCGAGATGGTCCGGGTTCCGACGATCGGCATCGGCGCGTCGGCCGGCTGCGACGGCCAGATCCTGGTCACCGAAGACATGCTGGGCCTGTTCGACTGGACTCCCAAGTTCGTCCGTCGCTACGCCGATCTGCGCGGAGACATCGCCAAGGCCGTCGCCGCCTACGCCGCCGACGTCCGCTCCGGCGCCTTCCCCGGCGTCGAAGAAACCTATTTCGCCACGGCGAAGGGCTAGGCGATTGCCTCCCCGCTATCCCTCCCCTTTATCGGGAGGAATGAAAGTGCGCGAGGACGGCATGAGAACGCTAGGTCTGGGATTCGCCGCCGCCGCATTATTCGCAACCATCCTGCCGGCCCAGACCGTCAATCCCGCCGCCTACGGTGCGCTGCACTGGCGCTCGATCGGACCCTTTCGCGGGGGACGGGTGCTGGCGGTGGCCGGCGCCAGCGACGATCGGTTGCACTTCTACTTCGGCGCGGTAAACGGTGGCGTGTGGGAGACCCGTGACGCGGGCCGCACTTGGAAACCGATTTTCGACGAGGCGCCGGTCGGCTCCATCGGCGCCCTGGCCGTCGCGCCGTCCGATCCAAAAACGCTTTATGTCGGTACAGGCGAGGCGGACATGCGTTCGGACATCGCCCAGGGCGTCGGCATGTTCAAATCCGTCGACGGCGGCGCGACCTGGACCCCCGACGGACTGACCGATAGCCGGCAGATCGCCAAAATTCTCGTCGATCCGGCCAATCCGAACATCGTCCTGACCGCCGTTCTCGGCCACGCCTACGGCCCCAATCAAGAGCGTGGCGTCTTTCGGTCAGTTGATGCCGGGCGTACGTGGGCGCGCACTTTGTTCCGCGACGCCGACACCGGCGCCGTCGATCTGGCCTTCAAACCCGGCGATCCGAAGACCGTCTTCGCCGCATTGTGGCAGACCCGCCGGCCGCCTTGGAACGTCTATGCGCCGTCGAGCGGCCCGGGCGGGGGCTTGTACAAGTCCACCGATGGCGGCGTGACCTGGACGCCGATCATCGGCCACGGCTTGCCCGACGCACCCGGGCGGATTGGTCTCGCGATGTCGCCCAACGCCCCCGATCGAATTTACGCCCTGATTGACGCCAAGGCGGGCGGGGGTCTCTACCGCTCGGACAACGGCGGCGGCGATTGGACCAAGGTCAGCGACGATTCGCGCATCTGGCAACGCGGCTGGTATTTCGGGGGCGTGACCGTCAACCCGCGCAACGCCGATCAGTTGTGGGTGTGCGACACCATCGTCCTACGCTCGGACGACGGCGGCAAGACCTTCGCGCCGATCAAGGGCGATCCCACCGGCGACGACTTCCACAGCATGTGGATCGATCCAGCCGATCCGGCGCGACGCATCCTGGGGACCGATCAGGGGACCCTGGTCACCCTCAACGGCGGCGCGACGTGGAGTTCGTGGTTCAACCAGCCGACTGGACAGTTCTATCACGTCGCCACCGACAACCGCTTTCCCTACCGCGTCTACGGCGCCCAGCAGGATTCTGGCGCGGCGGGGGTGGCCAGCCGCACCGGCGGCTGGGACGGCATCGACATGGCCAACTTCCATGAGCTGACCCCGGGCGGCGAAAGCGACGATATTGCTCCGGATCCCAATGATCCGGACACCGTCTACGGCGGCCGCGTGGACAAGCTGGATCTCAAGTCCGGCCAGGTGCGCCCGGTCGACCCGACCCTTGCCTATCCGGACGACTATCGGCGTACGTGGACCCTGCCGCTGATCTTCGGAAAGGACGGCAAGGTCCTGTATTTCGCCAACCAACGGCTGTTCGCCACTCACAACGGCGGCGAACATTGGACGCCGATCAGCCCGGATCTGACCCGAACCAATCCGGGCGTTCCGGCGACACTCGACGCGGCCACCGCCGCCGACACCGAGGGCAGGGGCCCGCGCAAAGGAGTGATCTACGCCATTGGGCCTTCGCCGCTGTCGGACAAGGATATCTGGGTGGGCGCCGACGACGGCCTGGTCTGGCGCACCCGCGACGGCGGCGCGACCTGGCATGATGTCACTCCGGTCGGCCTGACGGCCTGGTCCAAAATCGGCGTCGTGGAGCCGTCGCACTTCGATCCGCAGGTCGCCTATATCGCTGTTGACAGGCATCGGCTGGATGACTTTGCCCCCTACATCTGGCGCACCCGCGACGGCGGGGCGTCGTGGACGTCGATTACCGCCGGACTCGCCGACCGCGGAACGCTCAACGCCGTCAATGTGGTGCGCGAAGATCCCGCGCGGCGCGGCCTGCTCTTTGCGGGAACCGAACGCGGGGTGTTCGTCTCGTTCGACGACGGCGGCCATTGGACGTCGTTGCAAAATGGCCTGCCGACCACCTCGGTGCGCGACATCACCGTGCACGGCGATGATCTGGTGATCGCCACCCATGGTCGAGGGTTTTACATCCTGGACGACATCGAACCGTTGCGCGAGCTGGCGGCTAACCCCAATCGCGACACGCGCTTGTTCGCGCCCGCCGCCGCCGTGCGCTTCCGTTCGGAAAGTTTCACCGGCACGCCCAAGCCCAAGGACGAGCCCATGGCCGCCAATCCGCCGGCGGGGGCGCCGATCGACTACGCCCTTGCCGCCGGCGCCCATGGCCCGGTCGAGCTTGTCATCACCGACGAAGCCGGGGCCGTCGTGCGCCGGTTCAGCAGCGCCGATGTGGTCCCTGCCACGGACCTGACCAAGATCGGCACCGCCCCCGAATGGATCGCGTCCACCCCGGTTCTAGCGGCGGGCGACGGTCCCCATCGTTTTTACTGGGACCTGCACTACGCCCTCCCGGCGGTGTTGAACGACAGCCCGTTCGCCGCCGGTGTCTGGGCGCCGCCGGGTAGGTATGGCGTGTCGCTCGCCGTGGACGGCGTCACCTATCGGCAAACCCTCACCGTTGCGCCTGACCCGCGCGTCAAGGTTGCAGTCGAGGCCTATCGTCGGGAGGTCGTCCTCGCCCGCAAGATCGAGACGACGCGGGTCCAGATCACAACGATCGAAGCGGACATGGCCGCGATGCGGGCCAATCCGCCGAGATTTGCTGAAGCCGCCCAGGCGTCTCTGGCCGGCCGGCTGCTGGCCTTGACCGACGAGCGTTCCCTGAAGGATCTGAGTGCGTGGGCTGAGCGACTGAGCGGTCTTCAGAGCGCCGTCGACAATGCCGATGGCGCGCCCAGCGACGACGCGGTGACGGGCTTTTCCATCGCCTCGCATGCGGTTGAAACGATTGCGACGCTTTGGTCCAGCTTCAAGGCCGATATCGCGGCCGCCGCCCTTGTGAAATAGCGGGCCACCGCGACGGGGGTTGACGCCCTCCCACCGGAGGGTGCCGTTCAGGTCGTTGATCCGCTGCGCTAGGTAGACGCGATCGGCTTCGCTCAACGCGCCGCCGTCACGCACCATCAGGCGGGCGTGTTCGCCGCGGATCGCGGCGAGTTCGGATCGGCCCCGTTGATCCTCATTGCCCGAGAGATGTCCGTCGATCGACGCGTGCAGGATGCGGTCGTCGACCCATTGCTCGCGCCGGTCCAGCGACCACACGGGCTAGGCGTCGATTGCGCTGGTTCGTTCCCAGCGCACGGTCCCGCGAAGCCGATCGATCCGGGCCTGCAGGCGGGTGGCGTCGGCATCGGTCAGGTGTCCGTCGTTCCGGACGCGGTCGCTTCTGGTCTCGTCCTCTATGCGGTTGATTTCCCGATGAGCGCGATCCGCTTCGGCCTGGGATAAACTTCCCTGCGCCAGGTCGCGATCGACCCTGACGTCCAACAGTTTTAACTGGTCGTGGATACCGAGCCGAGCGATCGAACCGTCCTGGGCGAGGACCGTGAGCGGAAGAGATGCGCCGATACTGGTCGCCGCCGCGGCGACGAGAAAGAGTTTCATCATGTGGCCTTCGGATGGGCGATCGACCGGACAAAAGTTCTTGCCAGGAGTTGCTCTTGAACCGGCATGAACGCGCCTATGGTGGAATGGATGCGTGCCCCGCCAACGGCCCAGCTTGGCGTCGGCGCCGGCCCCGCAGCAGCGTGGCCGATGACACGGCGGGAACTTTTTGGCGGACCCACTGTATAGGTCGACAGTTCCGTCATTGTGAGGGCCGCGATGCCGCGCCTGCGAATCCGCCACGAGAGTATCTATAGTTATGGCCAGCCCGTTACGTTCGGCGAGTGGCGACTTCTGATGCGTCCGACAGATACCCACGCGACGCGCCTGATCGAGGCGACGCTGGAGACCCCGCCGACGGATGTGTCCTGGTCCTATGACGCCTATGGCAACGGCGTCTGCCATCTTCAGCCTCATGCGTCGGCCAGCCAGCTCAAGGTGGTCAACAATCTCGTGGTTGAGCGCTACCCGTCGCCGCTGGCCAATCGACGGACCGAAAGCCCGTCATTGTCGGGTCCCGTTGTCTACGGTCTCGTCGACCGCACCATCCTTGAACCCTTCATCGCCCCCGCGACCTGCGACGCCATGGGCTGAACCCGGTGGAGCGGGCCTCGCCAATCGTGTCCCCGGATGGGGAAGATTTCAATTCATCGTGACTAAGTCTTTGATTTAATGGTGGGTGCAGTAGGGATCGAACCTACGACCCGCTGATTAAGAGTCAGCTGCTCTACCAACTGAGCTATGCACCCTCGCCCGCGCGCCGACCCGGAGGCCGACGCCAGCGAGGCGCTCCACTAGACGGGTTTGACGCCGCTCGCAAGCATCAATGCGGATGGGCGCGGGCGGTCAGTTCTCCTTGATGCCGACCATCACCGCATTGGGTGTGCCGCATTCGACCTTGGCGCCGGTCTGGCTGTTGCGACAGATCATGGTGGCCATTTTGGCGGGCGCCGCCGGCGCGGCCTTGGGCGGAGGCGGAGCAGGGGGCGCCGGCGTCGCGGTCGGCGCCGGCGCACAGGACGACAATGCGGCCAGACCGATGATCAGGGCGCCTAGCGCCGCGAGGGGGGCGGAGACACTGGATATCATAGGATCACCGATGGCGTTGTGGCCGCGCGGGCCAGCGCGATTTGATAGTCTCTATCGGAAATGCCGGTGGGGATCAGGCTGAAGCGATTGATCAGGTCGGTGTTGAGATCGGGCGTGCGTGTTGGTATCTGGGCGCGATCCAGCCCGCCGGCCAGGGTGAGGACCACATCGCGCCAAAACGTCGGTTGGTCGAAGTAAAAACAATGCGTCGCGACGGGGCTCAGATCATCGAGCAAGCCCGGATCGACCTTTTTGAACAGGTCGCTGCAATCCACTTCGCACATCATCTCCGGCGCGTCGTCGGGCAGGCCGACGCGGCCCATCCGCGGGGCCAGGTCCAACCGTTTGACCGCCGAGACCATCAGGGCCTTGTCATAGCGGTTGCAATAGGCGGTCAGGCGTCCGGCGTGCTGGATGAACATCTTGGCGCTGTAATTATCGGGGCTGAACACCGATTGATCGACGTCGGCGGCCACGAACAACAGCTGGGCGACACTCCAGCTGGGCGGGATATCCTGATAGGCTCCGGTGAAGGCCTGCTGGGTGACGAACCCGCCCATCGAATGGGCCATGACATGGACATTGATCGTGCAATCGGGCGTCTGCTTGGCCTGCAGTAACCCTATTCCAAAGGTGATCAGGGCGCTGGCCGCGGCGCGGGCGTTGGCGCGGTCGGGCAGATAGGCGAACACCAGACCGTCGGAGGGCCAGTCATAACTGACGACGGTTCCGGTCCAACCCGCGGCCTTGAGCGCATTCGCGATCTTAAGATGGCTAACGCGCGCGGCCTGGTGGGTGACGTTGAATCCATGGACAAAAAACAGGATATCGCCGGTCTTCGTCAGCGGCCCGGCTGGAGAGTTTGATCTCGTCAGCAGCGGCGCCATGATTTGCGCCGCCCATGTGTCCCGCCCCAATTCCGTCTCCGGCGCCACGGCGTCATCGAAGGTAATATATCGAGGCGGACCGACGCCGTCGGTTCCATCGGCATTGCGCAGCGAGATCATATATTGAGACATGATTGATATACCCAACCTCGTGTCGGGAACTTACGCCTATCGCGGCGTTCGTCTACTGTATTTACGCTTCTAAATCCCCGCGCCGTTATTGAGCGTCGCCATGGCGATCTCATGACTGGCGGCCTCGGTGGTCAGCCAGCTGACGAAGGCCTTGACCTGCGGCAGGCGGCCCTTGGCCTTCGGGTGAACCAGAAAGTAGGCGAAATCCACCGACGTGGCGATCGGCATGGGCACGATCAGGCGTCCGGCGTCCAGATCATCTTGCGCCAGGGTCCGCTTGGCGAGGGCCACGCCGCGGCCGCCGACTGCCGCCTCGATCACCAGGCTCGATTGATTGAAGCGCGGCCCGCGGTTGGCGTCGAAGCCCTTAACGCCGCGCGCCGCCAGCCACATCGACCAGTCGGGGCAGCTGTCGTCGGCGTCGGGCGAGCCGTCGTGCAGCAGGATGTGGCGGGCGAGATCGGCCGGCGCGTTGATCGGGTTGGCGGCGGCCAGTTCGGGGCTGATGACCGGCACCACCGTCTCGCTCATCAGGCGGATCGCCTCCAGGCCCGGATAGGGGCCAGCGCCGTAACGGATCGCCAGATCGATGTCGCCGGTGCCGAAATCGACCAGATCCATATCCGCCGACAGCCACACGTCCACCTGCGGATAGGCGGCCTCGAAATTCCCCAGACGCGGCACCAGCCATTTGGCGGCGAAGGACGGCGCGGCGGTGAGGGTCAAGCGTCGGCCATCGACGGCGGCGGTCAGCAGGGCGGCGGCCTCGGCCAACCGATCGAAGGCCTCGCGCAGGGCAGGCAAGGCCATCTGCGCCGAATCGGTCAACAGCAGGCCGCGAGGCGTGCGCTTGAACAGGGCCGCGCCGACATAATCCTCCAGATTCTGAATCTGCTGCGACACCGCGCCGGGCGTCACCGACAATTCGTCGGCCGCGCGGCTGAAATTCAAATGCCGCGCCGCCGCCTCGAAGGCGCGCAGGGCGTTGAGCGGCGGCAGGCGGCGGCGCGTCTCCATAGAATTCCTGATATCTCCGGCAGAAGTCCTTGGTTGCGAAATGGGCCTGAAACGCCCATTTGGCAACTGTCGAGCGCACCCAGCCGATGGGTTTTCTTTATTAGAGTTACTGATTGTGTCTCCGGTTACCGCCAACTCCCCCGCCTCAAAGCGTCTGGTCGTGCTTAAATCGCGCGCCGGCGTCGCGCCGGGGCATGTGTGGCTGGTTGGCGCGGGGCCCGGCGACCCGGACCTGCTGACGGTCAAGGCGATGAAGGTGATCCAGATCGCTGATGTCATCGTTCACGACGGCCTGGTGTCAGACGCCATTGTCGCCCTCGCGCCGTCGACCGCGCGCCGGATCAGCGTCGCCAAACGCAAATCCCGCCACTCCTACGCCCAGGACGAAATCAACCGCATGCTGGTCGCCTTCGCGCTCGAGGGCCTGACCGTCGTGCGCTTGAAGGGCGGCGATCCGTTTATCTTCGGTCGCGGTGGCGATGAGCTCGAAGCCTGCCGCGCCGCGGGCGTGGACTGCCGGGTCATCCCCGGCGTCACCGCGGCGCTGGCCGCCGCCGCCGCCGCGGGCGCACCTCTGACCCATCGCGGCGCCGCCCAGGCGGTCACCTTCGTCACCGGTCACGCCAGCGGCGGCGTGGCGCCTGATCTGGATTGGGCCAATCTGGCCAAGATCAACCAGACGGTGGTGTTCTATATGAGCCTGAGCACCGCGTCGGCGGTGTCGGCCAAACTGATCGACGCCGGTCGCGCGGCATCGACGCCGGCGTTGATCGTGGAAAACGCCAGCCTGCCGGGCGAGCGGCGCGTCGTCACGACAGTGGGTGAACTGGGAGCGGCGGCCGAGGGCGTCACCGGCCCGGCCTTGTTGATCGTGGGCGAAGCGATGGCCTTGGCCGAAACCTCATTCGACGAGATCTCGCCCCTTCAAGTGGAGGCCGCGCGATGAAAGCCCTGACCGCCAATCGTCTGACCGACGGCGAAGTGGTGTTCTGGAACGCCGGGACGTGGTGCGAACGCTTCGGCGAGGCGCAGCTGTTCGAGGATGATGCGGCCGCCGACGCCGCCGAGACTCTCGCCAAGGGCCAAGTGACGTTGTTGGTCGATCCCTATCTGATCGATGTCACGGCCGTGGCCGGTGGCGTGGCGCCGATCAGCTATCGCGAACGGGTGCGGGCGCTGGGGCCCACCAACAAGCCGGGCCATGGCAAACAAGCCCTTGGCGGCGCCGACGTCGAAGCGCTTAGCCATGCGCACGGCGCGGCCCGGTCGAAGGGCCGTATCGACTTGATAAAGCGTAAGTAAGGGCTCGTTTTTATTCATGTATCGTTACGACCCCATCGACCAGGAGATGCTCGCCGACCGCGTCGCGGAATTCCGCGCGCAGTGCGACCGGCGCCTGGCCGGCGAAATCACCGAGGATCAGTTCAAGCCGATCCGGCTGATGAACGGCCTCTATCTGCAACTGCACGCCTATATGCTGCGCATCGCCATTCCCTACGGCGCCCTGTCCAGCCACAAGCTGCGGGCCCTGGCGCACGTGGCGCGCACCTATGATCGCGGCTACGGCCATTTCACCACGCGCACCAATCTTCAGCTGCACTGGATCAAGCTGAAGGATGCGCCCGATATCCTTGATGTGCTGGCCGACGCCGGTCTTCACGCCGTCCAGACCAGCGGCAATTGCATCCGCAATCTGACCGCCGATCCCCACGCCGGCGCCACCGCCGACGAGGTTGACGATCCGCGCGTATGGGCCGAGGCGATCCGTCAGTGGTCGACCTTCCACCCGGAATTTTCCTTCCTGCCGCGCAAGTTCAAGATCGCCGTGACCGGCGCCGCCAAGGATCGCGCCGCAATTCGGGTCTATGATATCGGCCTTCGACTGCATCGCGATGACGCTGGCGAATTGTCGTTCGAGGTCTTGGCCGGCGGCGGCCTGGGGCGCACGCCCTATCTTGGTCTCACGATCCGCGAGCGGCTGCCGGCGCGGCATCTTCTCTCCTATCTGCAGGCGATATTGCGCGTCTACAATCGCCACGGACGGCGTGACAACAGCAACAAGGCGCGCATCAAGATTCTGGTCGCGGCGCTGGGGCGCGATGAATTCGCCCGCCAGGTCGAAGAGGAGTGGACGCGGTCCGACAAGTCCGCGGCCGACCTGCCCGACACCGAGCTGGCGCGTATCCGTGCCGCCTTCGCGCCGACGGGGTTCGAAACCCTGCCGCCGGTCTCTCGCGTCTTTGATACGGCGAAGCTGGAAGACCGCGCGTTCGCGAGGTTCGTCCGCCACAACGTCACGCCGCACAAACAGCCCGGCTACGCCCTGGTGGACGTTTCCCTCAAGGCCATTGGCGAGACCCCCGGCGATTGCTCGTCCGACCAGATGGATCTGGTGGCGAATTTGGCCGAACGCTATTCGCTGGACGAAGTGCGGGTAGCCTATGAGCAGAACTTGATCCTGCCGCACGTGAAGCTGGACGACGTTCCGGCGGTTTACGCGGCGCTTGCCGGCGCGGGCTTGGCGACACCAAATATCGGCTTGATCAGCGACATCATCGCCTGCCCGGGCCTCGATTATTGCGCTCTGGCCAACGCCCGCGCCATTCCGATCGCCCAGGACATCGCCCGCAAGTTCGAAAATCCCGATCTCGCCGAGCAGATCGGCGAGCTGAAGATCAAGATCAGCGGCTGTATCAACGCCTGCGGCCACCACCACGTCGGCCACATCGGCATTCTGGGCGTCGATAAGAAGGGCGAGGAATTTTATCAGCTTACCGTCGGCGGTTCTGCCGACGACGAAGCGGCGCTGGGCCAAAGTCTGGGCCCGTCGCTCCCGGCCGAGCGCGTGGCGCCTGCGATCGATCAATTGGTCGAGGTTTATTTGCGCGAACGCGTGGACGGCGAGCGGTTCCTCGACACCTTCCGGCGCACCGGCCTCACGCCCTTCAAGGAGGCGGTCTATGTCGATGTTCATTAAATGGCGTGACGGGCGCGCCGAGGCGCTTGCCGATCCTTTCACCACGGTGGACGACGATCAGCCGACGCCGGCCGGTGACGTGATCGTGTCGCTGTCGCGGTTCCAGACCGAGGGCGAGGATCTGCTGGCCCGGGGCCGACGCGTGGGCGTGCGCCTCACGGCCGACGAAACGCCCGAGGCCCTGGCCTATGATCTGCCCAGGATTTCCGTCGTCGTCCTTACCTTTCCGAAGTTTCGCGACGGCCGCGCCTATAGCGCCGCGCGCGTGCTGCGCGAGGCGTTGAACTTCACTGGCGAGGTGAGGGCGGTCGGCGATGTGCTGCAAGAGCAGCTCTATTTCATGATCCGCTGCGGTTTCGACGCCTTCGTTCCCGCCGATGGCGCCACCGTCCATCAGGTCGAGGCGGCCGCGCGGCGCTATCGCCACGTTTATCAGCGCGCCGCCGACGGCCTGGAGCCGGCGTTTGTTCAGCGCGCGAAGGCGGCCTGACCATGGCCTTTGATCAGATTGATCGCCCCCGCGCGCGCCTCAGCGTCGCCGAACGCCTCGACGAGAGGCTGCGCAACGCCGAACCAGCGACGATCATCGCCGCGGCGGTGGAGCACTACGGCGAGCGTCTGGCCCTGGTATCGTCCTTCGGTGCCGAGTCGGCGGTGCTTTTGCATCTGGCCGCCCAGGTTGATCCCGGTATTGCGGTCCTGTTTCTCGACACCGGCATGTTGTTCGGTCAAACCCTTGATTATCGCAAACAATTGGCGGAGCGACTGGGCCTGACCGGGGTGCGCGACCTTCGCCCGCGGTTCGAGGACCTGGCCGTCTCCGACCCCAACGCCGAACTTTGGAAAACCGACACCGACGCCTGCTGCCACATCCGCAAGGTCCTGCCTCTGGATGCGGCCCTGGGCGGCTATGACGCCTGGATCACCGGGCGCAAGCGCTTCCACGGGGGCGACCGTCGGCGTTTGAAGGTGGTCGAGGAGGTAGCGGGCCAGGTGAAGTTCAACCCCCTGGCCAATTGGACCAAGGCGGACCTCGACGCCTATGTCGCCAAACACGACCTGCCGGCCCATCCGCTGGTCGCCGGCGGCTATCCCTCGATCGGCTGCTGGCCGTGCACCCAGCCGGTGGAAGACGGCGCCGACGTGCGCGCCGGCCGCTGGGAGGGTTCGCAAAAGACCGAATGTGGCATACATACCGCTCGCGCGCCCGGCGTTGCGCCCTTCGTGGGCGGCGACCTTTAGTCACAACCATAATCGTCCGATCCGATCGATAGAGGCTTTAGATTCAGTCCATGCAGCAGGCCGCCACTCTTGTCGCCCCGCCCCCCAAGGCCCGCGGTGTGTTCAATGTCGAGACCGTGACCGACGTCCGCCACTGGACCCCGTCTCTGTTCAGCTTCAAGACCACTCGTGACCCGGCCCTGCGCTTCGCCAGCGGTCAGTTCGTGATGCTGGGCCTAGAGGTCGAGGGCAAGCCGCTGCTGCGCGCCTATTCCATTGCCAGCCCCGCCTGGGCGGACGAACTCGAATTCTATTCCATCAAGGTCGCCGACGGCCCGCTGACCTCCAGGTTGCAGAAAATCGTCGTCGGCGATGAGCTTCTGGTCGGCAGAAAGCCCACCGGCACCCTGGTGCTGGACGGCCTGCGCCCGGGGCGCAATCTTTATCTGGTCGGCACCGGCACCGGCCTCGCGCCCTTTCTCAGCCTTGTGCGCGAGCCGGAAGTTTACGAGCGGTTCGACAACGTCATCGTCACCCACACCGTGCGAGAGGTGGCTGATCTCAACTATCGCGAATTCCTCAGCCACGACCTGCCCAATGATCCCGATCTCGGCGAACTCATCGCCCCCAAGCTGATCTACTATCCTACCGTCACCCGCGAGCCCTTCGTCACGCAAGGGCGCATCACCGACCTGATCGCGTCCGGTCAGCTCTTCGTCGACATCGGCCTGCCGCCACTCGATCGCGCCCGAGACCGCCTGATGCTGTGTGGCGGCCCTTCGGTGCTGGCCGACCTGAAGACCCTGCTTCTGGAGCGAGACTACGAAGAAGGCTCCATCGCCAACCCCGGCGATTTCGTTCTGGAACGGGCGTTCGTCGAAACTTGATAGTGATGGCGCTTGAGCCCCATTCCGCCTTGCCCAGATTCGAAATCCGTCCGCTGACGACAGAGGAAGGCGGTGGATATTTTCTGGGATTCCCTGACTATCCGGGCTGCATGTCGGACGGGGAGATTCCGGAAGATGTCATCCGTGAAGGCGTCGACGCTCTGAAATCCTATCTCGAAACGCTCAAGGCGCTCGGCTGTCCCGCGCCCACGAGCGGTGATCTCTATGCGTTGCAATAGCGTTAGGCGTGAGCAAGACGCTTTGGTCCTTAGAGGATATTGCGGCGGGGATTGAAGCGCGAAACGCGAAGCCCGCGAAGCGCGACGCTTACAAGAAGCGGAATGAGGTGTGATCACCCATAGTCCCATCGTATTGATTGTCGCCGCATTACCGACCATCGCCTGGATCGGTGTTGCCGTGATCTTGAGCAACGCATTGAAAGCTTCGGCGACGCATCCGAGACCATTCCGTTTCTGGGCGCGGTCGTTTGCACCAGCCCTCGTTGGAGCGCTCGTCATTACGATCGGTGCCAGCGTCGCGCTGTTCTGGATTTCAAACTGAGACACTACCGGTGATTGTCCTGTCTTGGAGTCGTCGCGATTGTGCGTCAGTCTGCGCCAGAATGAACGAGCAAGGGGTGCGACGATGGCCGGACGGAACAATGGGAGGTGGGTCGCCGTTGTTGCACCGCTCGTGGCCGCGTCGGCCCTGGCCGCCGACATCACACCCACCGGTCAGGTCCTGACCCCCACTGCCGCGCCCGGCGCGATCTTCCAGCCGCTCAATCCTGGACTTCCCGGCGAGCCGGCCTTCACCGCCGGTCAGGCCGCCGCCGTCGCCCTGTCGCCAAACGGCAAGACCCTCCTCATCCTGACCAGCGGTTTCAACCGCGCGTTCGGGCCGGACGGCAAGTTCGTGGCTGATCGCTCGAACGAATATGTCTTTGTTTACGACGTCTCAGGCGCCGCGCCGGTCAAACGCCAGGTGGTCGCCGTGCCCAACACCTTTTTGGGTATCGCTTGGTCGCCGGCGGGCGACCGGTTCTTCGTCTCCGGCGGGGTGGACGATGTCGTGCGCGAATACGTCGGCGCCCCGGGCGCCTTTGCCGCGGGCCGGGTGTTCGCCCTGGGGCATAAGGCCGGCCTCGGCCTCGCCGCCAAACCGGAGGCGGCCGGCTTGGCCGTCAGCCCGGACGGGCGACGTCTGCTGGTCGCCAATCTGCAGAATGATTCGGTCAGCTTGATCGATCTGACAACCGAGGCCGTGACCGAACAGGATCTTCGCCCGGGCGCAATCGATCACGCCAAGGACGGCCAGCCGGGCGGTACCTTTCCCCGGGCCGTGGTCTGGACATCAAACGCCACGGCCTATGTCGCCAGCCAACGGGATCGGGAGATCATCGCCCTGACGGTCGGCACAGGATCGGCGCGGGTGGACGCGCGGATCAAGGTTGCCGGCCAGCCCAACGCTCTGCTGCGCGGCGCGCCTGGACGGCTGCTGGTCGCCCTCGACAACACCGACGCCGTCGCGGTGATCAACACCGCGGAAAACCGCGTCCTCGAAACCATCCCCACCTACGGTCCGATCGAGTGGGCCAGGAAGGGTCTTGGCGGCGCCGGGTCCAACGCCCTGGCCTTGTCGCCGGATGGCGCCACCCTGCTGGTCTCCAACGGCGGCGAGAACGCGATCGCCGTGATGGCGCTTGACGCCGCCGCGCGCGGCCTGCGGCCCAAACGCGATCGCGACGACGATGGCGACAAGGCCGTCGGTTCGCGGGTGATCGGCGCCATTCCCACCGGCTGGTATCCCACCGGTGTCGCTGTGCGCCCGGACGGGCGCCAGATCTACGTGGTTAACAGCAAGAGCAACACCGGGCCGGTTCCGTTGACTTGCCGCACCAACCTTGACGTCACTGACGCCAGTCAGTTCGCCTGCCAGGGCGTCAATCAATATGTCTGGCAAGTGGAGAAGGCCGGCTTCCTGACCCTGCCGCCCCCGGCGCCGGGGGCCCTGGATGGCCTGACCCGCCAGGTCGCGGTCAACAACCACGTGTTCACCGAACCTTCGGCGGTCGACGCGGCCAAGCTCGCCTTCGTCCGCGCGCACATCCATCACGTGATTTATGTGGTGAAGGAAAACCGCACCTATGATCAGGTGCTCGGCGATCTGGAAGTCGGCGACGGCGATCCGAAGCTGGCGGTGTTTCCCAGGGCGATGACACCCAACCAGCACGCTCTGGCGAGGCAGTTTGTCGATCTGGACGCGTTTTTCGACAGCGGCGAGAGCAGCAACACCGGCTGGAACTGGACGGTCGCCGGACGTACCAATGACTTCACCGAGCGCGAGGCCCCAGTCAACTACGCCGAGCGCGGGCTGCAATACGACCAGGAAGGCACGAATCGAAACATCAATGTCGGCTTGGCTAACGCCGCCGCGCGGCGCGCCGTCAATCCGGCTGCGCCGAGCGATCCGAACATCCTCGCCGGCGCCCGTGATGTCGCCGCGCCGGATGGGCCCGGCGGCGCGACGGGCGAAGGCTATATCTGGGATCAGGCGCTCAAGGTCGGCCTGAGCGTGCGCAATTGGGGTTTCTATGGCGATCTGACGCTCTACAGCAAAAAGGTCGGTCCGTTGCGCACGCCCCGGGAGCGCGAGCCGTGGAAAACCGGCCTGAAGGTGTTCACGCCGGCCAAGGCCTCCCTGATGGCGATCAGCGACCCGTATTTCCGGGGTTTTGATCAGGGTTTTCCCGACTATTGGCGCGTTCAGGAATGGGCGCGGGAGTTCGACGGTTTTGTCGCCGCGGGCAGCGCGCCCAATCTCATGATGGTTCGCCTGCCGCACGATCACACTGGCGACTTCGGCGAGGGGATCGACGGGGTCAATACGGTGGAGACCGAACTGGCCGACAATGACTATGCGGTCGGCCTGCTGGTGCAGAAGGTCGCCCATAGCCCCTTCGCCAGGGACACTCTGATCGTCGTGGTTGAGGACGATGCCCAGGACGGCCCCGATCACGTCGACGCCCATCGCTCCATCGCGTTTCTGGCCGGGCCGTATGTGAAACACGCCGCCGTCGTCTCGCATCGCTACGCCACGGTCGATCTGGTGCGCACGATCGAAGCGGTGCTGGGCCTCGCGCCGATGGGCCTCAACGACGCTCTGGCCGAGCCGATGGCCGACGTCTTTGATACGGCGAAGACCGACTGGACCTTCGACGCGATCGTGCCCAGCGTGCTGCGGACGACAAAACTCCCCTTGCCGGCGATGAACACGACGGAGACCTCCTGCCCGGTTGTCGACCGGTCCAGCGCATATTGGACCGCCGTCATGAAGGGGCAGGATTTTGGGGCCGAGGACCATCTCGACACCGCGAAGTTTAACCTCGCTCTTTGGCATGGCCTCAAGGGAGACGCCCCCTATCCCGCCGCGCGCAACGGGCGGGACCTGCGGACCGGGCGGGCGGCGTTGCTCAGCGACGCTTGTCGGTAACGATTGCGGTCAGATCTCCGCCAACGCCGCGCCGATTTCCACGTGCAGCACCAGATCGGCGAAGATGTCCTGGTCGGTGGGCTCGCGGTTGACGATGATGAGCCTGGCGCCGTTGCGCTTGGCCTGCAGGGGAAACGCCGCCGCCGGAAACACCACCAGGGACGAGCCGAGGACGATAAATAGATCGCAGGCGAGCGTTGCCGCCTGAGCGCGCTCCATCGGCGAGGCCGGCATGGGTTGGCCGAACGAAATTGTGGCCGTTTTGATCAAGCCGCCGCACGCTTCGCAGGTCGGGATCACGCCATGATCGACGAACGGCGCGCGCAGCTCTTCCAGTTCGCGCCGGACGCCGCACGCGAGGCAGATCGCGTAAGAGGCATTGCCGTGCAGTTCGATCACCTGGTCGTCCGGCACGCCGGACGCCTGGTGAAGATTGTCGACATTCTGGGTGATCACCGCGCTGACCTTGCCGTCGGCGACCAAGCGGGCGATGGCGCGGTGACCGTCGTTGGGCGCCGCGCCGACCCACCCGGCGGCGCCGGAAAAGACCCGAGTCCATGCCTCGCGACGCATCGCTTCGTGGGCGACAAAGTCCGGGAAATAGATCGGCTTCATCCGACTCCAGACGCCGCCGGGACTGCGAAAGTCGGGAATGCCCGATTCGGTCGACATGCCCGCGCCGGTGAAGACGACCACCTTGGCCGCCTCGACGATCATGGCCGCCAGGGGCGACACGCCGGGCACCGCTAGCCGGCGGGCTTGGCCGCTTTTCCGGCCAGATAAAGCCCCGCAATCAGAGCGGCGAACGGCAAAAGCGCGAGGACGTCGGACCACGGGCCGTTGAAGAACGGATTGCTCGCCGTCATCACGTCGGTGACCTTTTGATTGAAGTCGGTCAGGGCGCCGGCCATGAAGGCGATACCGATGCCGGCGATCGCTCCGCCGGCGATATAGCCAGAAGCCACCAGAACGCCCGGGCTCTTGTCGGTCTCGGCGATAAGTTCGGCTTCGGTCAGGTTGGCGTGCGCCAATCGACCTTTCAGGCGCCTGTCGACCAGCCAGCGGACCGCCCCGCCGATGAAGATCGGGCTGGACGACGAGATCGGCAGATAGACGCCAACCGCGAAGGCGAGGGAGGGGATGCCGCACATCTCTAGCACGATGGCGATCATGCCGCCCAGAATGACCAGTGTCCACGGCAGATGCTGATTCAAAATACCCTTGATGATGTAGCTCATCAGCGTCGCTTTGGGCGCGGCGAACTTGTTGACCGTGGTGCCGTCGGGCCGAATGCGGTGGGTTCCGTTGATGCCCGGGTCCACCAGATAGATCGGCGCGCCGGCCGCGTTGACCAGATAGCGCCCGGCGGGTCCGCCGATCGCGTCGGTTTTCTGCCAGGCGCGGTAGACGGCCGTATCGCCCTTGCCCTGCGGCCCTTTGACGTGCTCGGCCGGCAAGGTCGCAACCGTCGCGGCGGGAACCGTCCACGTCGCCGGCAGCGTCTTGTCGCCGCTGATCTTGGCGGCGTGGACGCCGACGGGCACGTACACCGTTGAGGCGTCGTTCAGCGCGAGCAGGATGGGGCCGAGCGCCAGGGCCGAGGCCAGGGCGCCGGCCAGAATGGCGAGCTGTTGGGCGCGCGGCGTCGAACCGATCAGGAATCCGGTTTTGAGGTCCTGAGACGTGGTGCCGCCGTTGGACGCGGCGATGCACACGATCCCGCCGACCGATAGCGCGGTGACATAGTAGGTCGGTCCAGTCCAGCCGAGGGCGAGAAAGATCAGGCAGGTGAGCAGCAGCGTCGCCACGGTCATACCCGAGATAGGGTTGGACGACGAGCCGATCTCGCCGGTCAGGCGCGAGGAGACGGTCACGAACAGAAAGCCGAACACCAGGATCAGCAAGGCGCCCAGAATGCCTACGTTGAGATAGGCGTGCGCCAGAAGGATTCCGGCGATCAGGGCGATCATGCCGATGCCGACAGTTTTGGGAGAAAGGTCCAGGTCGGTGCGCACGGTCGCGGCCCGCGCGCCCGCTTTAGCGCGTTCAGCCCGCCAATCGGCCACGCCGCCGTGCAGGCCGCGCCAGATCATCGGCAGGGCGCGGAACACGCTGATGATCCCGCCCAGCGCCACCGCGCCAGCGCCGATGTAGAGGATATAAGCGCCGCGGATATCGTCCGGCGCCATCTGGCTGATCGGCATGGTTCCCGGCTCGATCAACCCGGGCGACCCGCCGCCGAAAAAGCGTATGGCGGGAATGAGGACGAGATAGGCCAGGAACCCGCCGGCAGCCATGGTCGAGGCGATCTTCGGTCCGATAATATAGCCGACGCCCAGCAATTCCGGCGAAATCTCCGCCGAGACCGAACCGGCGGCGAGGGGCGCGCTGAACACCTTCTCCGGCGTATCTTTCCAGAGTTTAAAAGCCTCCATGCCCAGTTTGTAGACCACTCCGGCGCCGAAACCGGCGAAGATGGGCCCCGCGCCGGATTTTGTTGCTTCACCGTGGGAGGTCGCATCGGTGGCGTCTCGCCCCATAGCCCGCTCTTCCGCCGTCGCGCCGGCCTTCAACACCTCCGCGCAGGCCGTGCCCTCGGGATATTTGAGCACGCCGTGCTGTTGAACGATCAGGGCCCGGCGCAGCGGGATCATCATCAATATGCCGAGCAGCCCGCCCAGAATGGCCACCAGCATCACCCGGGTGATCTCAAGATCGAATCCTAGAATCATGATCGCCGGCATGGTGACGCCGATACCAAAAGCGATGGATTCCCCGGCCGATCCGGCCGTCTGGACGATGTTGTGCTCCAGCACCGTCGCCGAACGCAGACCGACGCGTCCCAGCACTCGAAACAGAGTGAGCGAGATCACCGCTACCGGGATCGAGGCGCTGACCGTCAGACCGACCTTCAACACCAGATACAGCGAAGACGCCCCGAACACGACGCCCAGCAGAACCCCGACGATCAGAGGCGTAACGGTGAGTTCTCTTAAATTTGCCGATGCAGGAATCAGCGGACGAAAGGCCGGCGCGGCGGCGGGTCGGTCAATGGCTGTCACGTCGCCTCATACCCCTCAGGTTTCGCGCAATTGAGCACAATCAGGGGGGTGGAGAAAGTGCCTCCGTGTTTGCTTGCGTAATGTACCGCGCAGGGCGCCTGTTTGCCGGCCTGAGCTAAAAGACTGTAACGGCGGTGGCCCGGTAGCGGGCGGGAAATATCGCCTTCAGCGCCGCCACCTTGGGTAGATCATAGGTGGCGATATAGGATTGCTCGGGATGGAGGGTCAGATAGTCCTGATGATAGGCTTCGGCCTTGAAGAAGCCCGTGAACGGATCGACGCGGGTGACGATGGGCTTGCCGAACGCCTTTGCGGCGTTGAGCTGGGCGATATAACGCAGGGCGACCGTCTTCTGCGCCGGGTTCATGTAGAAAATCTCGCCGCGATATTGCGGCCCGTCATCGGGAAACTGGTGGTCGAGTTGGGTGGGATCGGTGGCGACGGCGAAATAGATCCGCAGAATCTCACCATAGGTGATCTGCTTGGGATCAAACACGATTTGCACAGATTCGGCGTGGCCGGTGGCGCCCGTCCCGACCAACTCATAATGGGCGGTCAGCGCCTTGCCGCCGGCATAGCCGGAGATGGCGCGTTTCACCCCACGCACATGCTCGAACACGCCCTGGACGCCCCAGAAACATCCACCCGAGAGAACTGCGGTCTGCAGGCCGCCTTGCCCGATCGGAACGTCCAGAACGGGGGCGGGGAGGGGGACGGCGCCGGTCGCCCCGCCGGCCAACGCGAGCGAGAGCGCCGCGGCGCCGACGAGGGCGATCAGGGGTGGGGCAATCTTCATGGCGGCGCCTCGAATGTGGATCAAGCTACGGGAACGTTTCCCGCATATACCCTCTTCGCTGGGACGTGCGTCCCGGTTACGCATTGGCGCGAAGCGGTGTAACTCTTATACCCCGGCGCACGAACATTGGATTAGTCGCGTGACAGGCGTTGAACCTCGGCTGAAGGCGCTGATGCTGCGTGGCCTTGACGGCGACCGGGCGGCCTACGGTGAGCTGCTGGGTCTTTTGACGCCGTTTCTGCGCGGGCATTTCCGCAAGCGCCTGGGTCCCGGCGCCGCCGACGCGGAGGATCTGGTGCAGGAGACCCTGTTGGCTATCCATTTGAAACGGGACACCTATGATCGCGGGCAGCCGGTTTCGCCGTGGATCTACGGGATCGCCCGTTACAAACTCCTCGACCATTTCCGACGCGTTGGCGCGCGGCGCGCCGTCCCGCTTGAGGACGCCGGCGCGCTGTTCGCCGTCGAGACCGCCGACGAAGGCGTCGCCCTTCGGGATGTCTCGCGTCTGCTGTCCAAACTTACGGGCCGGCAGGCCCAGCTGGTGCGCGACGTCAAACTGGCCGGGTTGAGCATGGAGGAGACCGCCGCGCGTCACGACATGTCGACGACCGCGGTCAAAGTGGCCGTTCACCGGAGCATGCAACGCCTGATGCGGGAGGTCGGCGATGAACACCGCTGATCTGATTGCGGCCCTGGCGGGGCAGGAGGCGCCGATTCAGCCACGCCGGGTCGGGCGGAATCTGATGATCGCGGCACTGTTCGGCGCGTGTATCGCCGCGATCATCCTTGTGGTCTGGCTTGGAGTGAGACCGCTGGCAGACGCCATTCAGACGCGTATGTTCTGGATGAAAGGGAGCTATAGCCTGTGGCTTGCCGTGGCCGGGGGATTTTGGGTCGCGCGGATGGCGAGACCGGGCGGGCTGCCCGGCTCTGCGCCCCTGATCGCCGGCGCGGCGGTGATCGCCATGATCGCCATGGGCGCGGTTGACCTGGCGCGAACGGCGAGCCCCGATCTGATCCGCGAATGGCTGGGCAGCACCTGGACTGTGTGTCCCTGGCGAATTTTGGCCTTGGCCTCGCCGGTCTACCTCGCGGTGGCGTGGATGCTGCGCCGGCTCGCGCCAACGCGGCTGGGCTGGGCCGGCGTCGCCGCCGGACTTCTTGCTGGCGGCGTCGGAGCGACGGTCTACGGCTTTTATTGCCAGGAAAACACCGCCGCTTTCGTCGCGACATGGTACACTCTGGGCATAGCTGTTTGCGCGGTGGTCGGCGGACTGGTGGGGCCGCGCCTGCTGCGCTGGTGAGAAAGGCTCACGACATGAATCCGATCACGCTTTTTGCGACCCTGGTGCTCGTGCTCGCCGCCGGCGCCGCATCGCGGCTGATCAGTCCCCTGGCGGGCGCGCCGTTCATCCTGGCGGCCGTCGTCGTCGCCACCTCGCTCAAGCTCGCAAATACCTGGCAGAAATTCGTGGTTCTCCGCGCGGGCAAGCTTCAAGGCGTGAAGGGGCCGGGGTTGTTCTTCATCCTGCCTGTGCTCGATACCGTGGTGGCGGTCATCGACGAGCGCATCCAGACCACCGCTTTCAACGCTGAACAAGCCCTGACGCGCGACACCGTGCCGGTCAATGTCGACGCCATCATCTTTTGGAAGGTGCACGACGCGCGCGCCGCCGCTCTGGAAATCACCGACTATCGCACCGCGATCGATCGGATCGCCCAGACCTCCCTGCGCGAAATGATCGGCGCATCCATGCTGTCGGCCCTGCTCTCGGAGCTGAAATCAGCTGACGAGCGTCTGCGCAATGAAATCGGCCGTAAGACGGAAGCGTGGGGCGTTTCAGTAAGCGCCGTCGAGATCAGAGACGTCTCCATTCCCGAAGCCTTGCAGGACGCCATGTCCCGCGAGGCGCAGGCCGAACGCGAAAAACAGGCGCGGATCATTCTGGGGTCCGCGGAAGTGGCCGTCGCCAATCAGTTCGTCGAGGCCGCGCGATCTTACGCCGACAATCCCGCCGCCCTGCAATTGCGCGCCATGAACATCATCTATGAAACCACCAAAGAGCGCGGCGCCACCATTCTTATGCCGACCAGCATGGTCGACGCGATGAGCCCCGCCGTGGCGATGGCGGTCGCCGCCAATCCGCCCACCGGCAAGAAGGGCGCCGCTTGACCCTCTTGCTGAATGTTTTGTGGTTTGTGTTCGGGGGTTTCTGGTCGGGGCTCAGCTGGCTGCTCGGCGGGGTGATCCTCGCGATCACCATTGTCGGCTTGCCGTGGACGGCCGCCGCCTTTCGGATCGGCGTGTTCAGCTTCGCGCCGTTCGGCCGCAATATAGAGCCCAGGCAATGGGCGACCGGTCGCAGCGATATGGGAACCGGCTGCCTGGGCGCACTGCTCAATGTGCTGTGGTTTTGCCTCGCCGGCTGGTGGATTGCCCTGGGCCATCTGGTTATCGCCGTCGCCCAGGCGACCACCGTTATCGGCATTCCGTTCGCCGTCCAGCACGTCAAGCTGGCCGGTTTGGCCCTTGCGCCAGTCGGAAAGACGATCACCCCGCCGTTGTAGTCGGCGGCGTCAAGGTTCGCCCAGCTATTGCGTCACGGCAAGGAGGTCCAGCTGGGTCTTCAGCCGGGCGTGGAGTGAATCGAAGAACGCCTGATGTTGGCGGGTGGGAAAGGTGTCGGCGTCCTCCAGGCTGGCGGCGAAACCGGCAAATTGCTCATTGAGCATCCCTGGAAAGGCAAGATCGGCCTCCGATCCGTTCATATTGACCTGCATCAGCGCCGCCTCGATGGTCGCTAGGCGGCCTTCCAGTGGCCCGCCTCCTTGTCCCGCGCTCTTGAGCGCCTTGCGACGATCGCGAATGGCGTTCACGGCCCTGTGCAGGGCGTCAATATCTTTCCACGCGGCGATGGCCAGATTGGTCTTGGCGGCGATGGCCGGTCCGCTGCCGGGCGTCCGAGGATCGGCTATGACGGTGATGGGGGCCGTCTTGATCACTCCGCCGGCCGCGAGTCGGACCTGATAGACGCCCGGCGCCACGATCGGGCCGCGTGGCGCCTGATCCTCGTAGAAAGCGCCGGGAATCTGCATTGGATCGTTCATCCTCAGGTCCCAGACCAAGCGGTTCATGCCCGCCTTGGCGGGAATGAGGTCGGTGGCGACAATCTGGTCGGGCCACTCCTGCGGCTGCGTTTCCTTGGCGGTTTTGGTGCTCGACATGTGGCGCAGGACAACACCCTGAGCATCCAGGATATCGACGGTGACCTCACCTTGAGGCGGTGTCTTGAGGACGTAGTCGATAAGAGCGCCCGCTGGTGGATTTTGGCCCACCGGATGGCGACTGTCGACCTGATCGGGGTAAAACAAACGCACCGCCGGTTCAGGACGGTAAAGCACGACATCGTCCATCGCCGCGGCGGCCTGGCGCAGAGGCGTCAGGTCATCGAGAATCCAGAAGGACCGTCCGTGGGTGGCGGCCACCAGATCATCACCCTTGACGGTCAAATCGTGGACCGGCGTCGCAGGCAGGTTGAACTGGAGTGATTTCCAGCTCGCCCCGTCGTCGAAGGAGACAAACACGCCCAGCTCCGTGCCGGCGTAAAGCAGGCCCCGGCGCGCCGGGTCCGCGCGCACCACATGCACCACAGCGCCGGCCGGCAGTCCGGCGGCGATCGAGGTCCAGGACTTACCGTCGTCGACGGTTTTCCAGGCATAGGGATTGATATCGTCCAACCGGTGACGGTCCACCGCCATATAGGCCGCGGCGGCGTCGTGGGGCGACGGGTCGATCAGGCTGATGGTGCTCCATTGCGGCAGACCCTTGGGCGTCACGTCGCTCCAGTGCGCCCCGCCGTCGGTGGTCAGGTGAACCAGTCCATCGTCGGCGCCGGCCCAAAGCTTGCCTTTGGCGAGCGGCGATTCGGCCAGGGTGAAAATAGTGTCGTAATATTCGACGCTGGTGATGTCCTTGGTCAGCGGTCCGCCGCTGGCGGTCTGTTTGGATTTGTCGTTGCGCGTGAGGTCGGGGCTGATGATGGTCCAGCTCATCCCGTGGTCCGCGCTCTTCCAAACCACCTCCGAGGCGGCGTAAAGGACGTCCGGGTCATGGGGCGAGAGCACCAGCGGCGAGGTCCAGTTGAACCGATGATCGAGCTCGCTGGCCGGGTGACCCGAATTGTTGATCGGGTTGGGGCTAATGTCCTGCACCTGCATGCTGTGTCGATCGAACCGGACGAACTGGTTCTCGGCGTCGCTGTAGATGATCTGGGCGTCGCGCGGGTCGGGGACGACGAACCCGGATTCTCCGCCGCCGGCCGGGTACCAGCCGCGCGGGCCGATCACCCCCTCATCGTCAAAGCTGGCCACGGCGAGATTGGTATTGTCCTGTTGTGCGCCATACACAAAATAGGGAAACCGATTGTCGGTCGCGACATGATAGAACTGCCCGGTGGGCTGGTTCGCCTGGGTTGACCATGTCTGGCCCCCGTCCAGCGACACGCTGGCGCCGCCGTCGTTGGCGTTGATGAGACTCATCGCGTCGTTTGGATCGATCCACAGGGCGTGATGATCGCCATGCGTGGCCGAGACCAGGTCGAAGCTCTTGCCGCCGTTGGTGGAGCGCAACATGCCGGTATTGAGGGCATAAACCGTGTCGACCGATTTTGGGTCGGCGTAAATCTTCGAGAAATACCAGGCCCGCTGGCGGATACGGCCATCCTGGTTGACGAGACGCCAGTGATCGCCGGCGTCGTCGGAGCGATAGACCCCGCCGTCCGCGGCCTCGATCATGGCGTAGACCCGTTTCGAGTCCGCCGCGGACACCGAGACGTCGATCCGACCCAATACCCCCGTCGGCAGACCATGGCCTTCCTGCTTGGCCCAGGTGACGCCGCCGTCGGCCGAGCGATAAAGGCCGCTGCCGGGACCGCCGCTGGAAAAATTCCAAGGCTGGCGGCGCACTTGCCAAAGCGCGGCCCAGACGATTCTGGAATTATGCGGATCGAAAGTGACATCGATCGCCCCGGTGTCTGGGTTTTTGTAGAGCACCTTCGACCAGCTTTTGCCGCCATCCTGAGTGCGAAAAACACCGCGCTCGGTATTGGGGCCAAAGGCGTGGCCGATGGCCGCCACCAAGACAACGTTGGGGTCGGCCGGGTCGACGATCAGGGCACCGATCTGACGCGTGTCCTTCAGGCCGATATTGATCCAGGTCTTGCCGCTGTCGACGGTCTTGAAAACACCGCCGCCCCAGGTGATGTTACCCCGCAGCGCGCCTTCGCCCGTGCCGACGTAGATGATATCCGGATTGCTGGGCGCCACCGCTATGGCGCCGACAGACGATATCCCGGCGGCGTCGGCGATGGGCTTCCACTTCGCTCCGGCGTCGGTGGTCTTCCACACTCCGCCCGCCGCCGCGCCAAAATAGAAGGTGTTCGGTTGGCCTGTCACGCCGGTCGCGGCGATCGCCCGACCGCCGCGAAAGGGGCCGATTCCCCGCCATTGCAGGGCATTGAAGGCGGAGTCCGGTACAACCCCGGTCGCGGCCCCCAAGGCGGGGCCGGCCAGGGCTCCTACAAGCGCGGTGGAAAGCAGAAATTTCGATAGACCACGGGTCAAGACGACGTCTCCAATAGAGGATGAAATTTCGGCACGGCGTTCGTCGAAACCTCCGCGCGCCCGTCGGTCGCGTCTTATCTACCGCCGGATTTACCGCCGGCGGGATGTGCGGCTGCATAGCCGGCGTTGGCCTCGGTGATGACGTAGGCGCGGATGGCCTCGGCGTCCTGATCCTTGAGCACCTTGGCGAAGCTGACCATACCGGCGTCCTTGCGCGATCCGCCGAGAACCACGTCCTTGAAGCCGGCGGCGCTGCCGATCAAGGGGCTATAGCGTAGGTCCGGAATGACCCCACCGCTGATCGCATTATAGCCATGACAAACAAGGCAATACCGGTTGAACTTCGCGTGACCGGCCGTCACGATATCGCTCGAAGCCGTCGCCGTCGGCGGCTTTGGCATGTCGATCTTGGTCAGGTTCGGCTTGGGCAGGGTCGCTCTGCCGCCAAGCTTGTAGACCAGAATCCGGCCGTTGTCGGGCGTGCCCAGTTTGTCGACGGCGAATCCGGCGACGAGATAAAAGACCGAACCGAAACCCGCGCCGACCGCGACGTATTGCTCGCCGTCGACGGAGTAGCTGATCGGCCCGGCCAGGGTCGCGGTATAGGTGTCCGTCGTCCATAACGTCTTGCCGTTGGCGGCGTCGTAGGCGGCGAAGTGACCGTTGGCCGTGCCCTGGAACACCAGATTGCCGGCGGTGGCCAGGGTCCCGCCGTTCCACGGATCATTGTGCGTCGCGCGCCAGACTTCCTTCTGGGCGACCGGGTCCCAGGCGATCAACTCACCGCGCATGCTGTTGCGCATCGCCGCGCGGGCCTTGGCATCGGGCGGCAGGCTGTTGAGCTTGGTGTCGGTCGCGGTGTTCCACTGACCGGGATCAAAAGCGAACTTGTCGTCCGTACCATAGGCGCCGGGCACTTCCTGGCCGGGGATGTAGATCAGACCGGTCTTGGGGCTGAAGGACATCGGCTGCCAGTTGTGAGCGCCGAAACTGCTCGGGAAGATGACCGACGGGGCCTTGGTGTAGCGCGGATCGCCGATTTCGATCGGCTTGCCTGTCGCCGGATCGACGCCCTTGGCCCAGGTGACCGGAACGAAATTCTTGGCGGAAATCAGCTTTCCGGTCAGGCGGTCAAGCACATACATGAAGCCGTTTTTATTGGCCTGCATCAAGACCTTGCGCGGCGTCCCGTTGATGGTCAGGTCGGCCAGAGTAAGCGTTTGAGTGGAGTCGTAGTCCCAGCTGTCGCCGGGCGTCGTCTGATAGTGCCAGACGTAGGCCCCGGTGTCGGCGTTGACGGCGATGATCGACGAGAGAAACAGATTGTCGCCGCCGCCCGGCGAGCGGCTCTTCTCGTCCCAAGGCAGGCCGTTGCCAGTGCCGAAATAGAGCAGATTACTTTCGGGATCATAGCTGACCGGGTCCCACGGCGAACCGCCGCCTCCGAATTTCCACCATTGACCCTTCCAGGTCTTGGCCGCCATCTCCATGGCTTTGTTTTCAAACGGTTTCGAAGGGTCACCGGGCACGGTGTAGAAGCGCCAGATCAGCTTGCCATCGGCGGCGTCATAGGCCGACATATAGCCGCGCACGCCATATTCTGATCCGGAATTGCCGATGATCACCTTTCCCTTGATGACCCTGGGCGCCATGGTAATGGTGTAGGGTTGGGATTGATCGACGGTGACGACGCTCCACGCCACGTTTCCGGTCTTGGCGTCCAGCGCCACCAGTCGCCCGTCCAACGTGGCGACATAGACCTTGCCGTCCCACACCGCGACGCCGCGATTGACCACATCGCAGCAGGCATGAAAACCTGTTTCGCGCGGCACCTTAGGATCATATTTCCATATCAGTTCGCCCGTCTTGGCGTTCAGGGCATAGACCAGGCTCCAGGAACTGGTGACGTACATCACCCCGTCGACGACGATCGGGGTGGCCTCGACCGCCCGGTTGGTCGAAAGTTCAAAGCTCCAGGCCAGGCCGAGGCTTCCCACGTTGCCGGCATTGACCTTATCAAGCGGGCTGAACCGTTGTTCGCTGTAGGTCCGACCCTGGCTCATCCAATCGCCGGGTTCATTGTCGGCCGACGTAAGGCGCGCCGCATCGACGTTGGCGGTCTTGTGCGTCGGCTGGCAACCGCACAGGGCCGCGACGAGCGCCGCCGCGGCGGCACAGGCGTAGAGCGTTCTTCCCATGGTTCTTACGAATCTCTCGTTTTGCGCCGATCAAAAAAGACGCCGGCGTTGCCCATTCGCGAACGCCGGCGACCTCTCGTCAAGCGATTTCGCGGTGGACGCGGTGGCGTCCGCCTACCAGTCGCTAGTGATGATGGTGGTGATGATGGTGGCCGTGGTGATGGCCGTGCGACTTGGCGTGCATCGGCTTTTCGGCCGCGGGCGGATTGGCGACCGGCGCCATGGTCGTGGGCGGGGTTGTGGCGTCGGCGAAGGCCGAGCCCGCGATAACCGCGGACACCGCGAAGGCCGAAGCAGTCAGGAAAAGCGTCTTCATGGTTTAGTTTCCCTACGGGCTGAGTGCGCCCCAATGCGTGAAACTATAACCCGATCCGAGCTGTTGCAACCGTGGCGAGGGGGTCTCAAAGGCCTGTCGGCGCGAATTCTTTAAATATGGTCAAACAGCTGGGGGGAAGCGCAAACGATTGACCTCTGAGCGCGTGGTAATCTAAATGACCTGCGCCGGAGGCTGGCTGAGTTAACAGTGGAAGACCAATGAATATTCGGGGTGGATGGACAGCAGCCCTATTGGCGTCGGGGGTGTTGGGCGGTTGCCACCTTGGCGGCGGCGGGTCGGGGAAGGCGCCGACCGGACAGGTTGTAGCCACGGTCGGTGATCGCGAGATCACTCTGCGGGAACTCAATGCGGAGACTCCACCGGTCACAAACCCCGATCCGCTGGCCCGCAAATCCGCGCAGTTAACCGCCCTGGAAAACATCGTCGCTCGTACGGTGTTGGCCAAAGCGGCGGTCGATCAAGGTGTCGACAAGACCCCGGAATTCACGCTCATGAAACAGCGCGCGCTTGACACCCTGCTGGCGCAGAGCCTCGAGAGCAAGATCGCCGGGCAAGTGCCTAAAGTCACTAGAGACGACGCCGATCGGTTCATCGTCGCGCATCCCGACATTTTCTCCCAGCGCAAGGTATGGTCGATCGACCAATTACGCATGGCGCGCCCGAGCGATCCGACGATCATCAAACGTCTGGAACCCCTAAAGACCCTGCCCGATATCGAAGCCTTGCTGAAGCAGGAAAAGATTCCGTTTCAACACTCGACCGGCAATTTGGATGCGGTGGGCGCCGATCCGCGCATGATCGATGCGATCACCAAGCTGCCGCCCGGCGAAGTGTTTGTTATTCCAAGCAATGACGCGCTGCTCGTCAACCAGATCAAGGACACCAAGATCGTTCCGTTCACCGGCCCGCAGTCGCTTGACTATGCGACGCAGGTTGTGACGCGACAGAGGACGTCCGACGCGGTCCAACGGCAGGTCAGCGCCATGTTCGCCAAGGCAAAGCCATCCGTCCACTTCAACAACGACTATGTGCCTCCGACCGGAGCCGCGCCAGGCGCGCTGGCGCCCGCCACGAAATAATCGCGCGCACGTTTACGAATTCAAAATTCGCGAGGGCTAAGCCCCAAGATGATGCCGATAACCCCTGACATTAACGATTCAGTGGGGCCTTCGGCCCAAACAGGGGGTTTGGTGATGTTTAGATTTCGCCCGCTGAAGAACGCTGTTTTCGCAGCCGCATTGCTTTACGGCGCGGGAGTGAATTCGAGCGCATCCGCTCAAGAGGCCTCGCCGCCCGTCCTGAAACCGCAAACGAAAACGGTCGAGATCAATGTTGTCGCGGTCGGCATTTACGATTCCAACGTCGCGCATTCGGATCTCGTCTTGGCCCAGGCGCGCGGACTTACGCCTGCAGATGAATTGTTTCGGCCATCGGCTTTCCTCAACTTTGGTCGCCGATTGGGCCGACAGACTTTATTCCTGCAAGGTTCGGTCGGATACGATTTTTACTGCCGCAATCACGTGCTTGATCGTGAGAGGTTCGACCTGCATCCCGGGATACTTTTCGAGTTGCCCGATGCGCCGGCGGTTTGAGCGGGAACCGGTTTTAGGGGCTTTACATATTCAGCAAACGCCAACTTTCAAATCGACCCGAAGCTTTTACTTAAATTAACTTTCTCCAGAGCGACTTTACCTTCTAGTCGCTTGGGCGCCACATTTTCCGTCGATAACACGCTATCTGGTGATTTCGACTACAAGTTGACATCGCGTCTGATCGTCGAGGCTGGCGGTTCGTACCTGCACACGAACTTCCCCGACGCCGTGGGATTGATTGGGTTAGATCTCACCAAGGAGACCGTCAGCAGCGAGTTCGGTGATGCGACGTACAAGCTCAACCGTCGGATTTCTTTAGGGTTGAACGTGAGCCACATCCAAAGAGATGCGAGTTTTTTCGCTCTGAATTATGGGGAACCCAGATTCTCCTGTCCGTCAAATCGTCGTTCTGATCTTGGGATATTGTAGAATGTTGGCCGCGATACGCAGTTTGTTGATCGTGATGATCAGATTGTTCGCCTTTGCGGCGCCCCTTGAGGTGTTTGCCCAGCAGCCGCTCATCAGTACGGACGCTCGGCAGGTCAGTCCCGTGGTCGGCTACGGTCTGATCGTAACGGGCCGCGATCAAACCTTCATCGAGGATGTTAAAAATTTGGTCGAGCAACTGCAAGGCGTGCAGGCCAAGGTTATTGGAACCGTGTTGAACAGGGCTTGAGGGAATGGCTGGACAGGCGCCGGCGGTTTCTGAACGCCTTTGGCTGAGACTGAGAGCCGATTGGCCGCTCTGGCTGGGGTTTCTGATCCTGGCTGTCCCGACGATTGTGCGCCTCGCCAATCAGACCTGGTCGCGGGAATTTGGCGCTTACGGTCCCCTCGTTTTGGCGACCGGAGGCTGGCTGCTGTGGCGACAGACGCCGGAGTTCCAGCGGTTGGCGACGCCTGCAAATCCATGGATCACCGGTGGAGTTCTGCTCACCGCGTTGGCGAGCTATATCTTTGGCAGGGCTTACGATTTTCTAACGCTCGAGACCGCCGGCGTTTACGGCGCCGGCTTGGCCATGCTTTATTCAAGATTTGGCCTGGCGGTGATGCTGAAGCATTGGTTTCCGTTATTTTATCTGGCCTTTGCGATCCCGCCGCCCGACGCCCTTCTCGCGGACGTCACCGGACCGTTGAAACAACTCGTGTCCTGGGCGGCGACCAGCTGGCTTGACGGTTGGGGCGTTCCAGTCGCGCGCGAAGGCGTCACGATATTTGTCGCCCAGTACCAACTCCTCGTTGAGGACGCCTGTTCGAGCATGAACTCCCTGGTCGGCCTTATCGCCGTGAGCCTTCTCTATATCTATCTTATGCGCGGATCGTCCTGGCGGTATTCCATCGTCTTGGTGTGCTTCGTCATCCCGATCGCAATCGTCGCCAACATCCTGCGCATCATGATCCTCATCCTGCTCACTTACTATTTCGGCGATGAGGTCGCGCAAGGATTCCTGCACTTCACCGCCGGAATGTTCCTCTTCGCGCCGGAGTTGGCTTTCGTCTTCGGCCTCGACAACCTCATCGCCTTTTTGGCGTCGCGCATGAGGCGCGCCCGATGACGTCGCGCCGGGACCTTCTCATCGGCGTAACCTGCGTCGTCGGCGCCGGCGTGGCGTACGAGCTCGTGCCGCGCCGCCGTGTCACCCTGCAGGGCGCGGACACCATTGCGCAGATCGTACCGAGAACCTTGCAGGGGTGGACGTCGCGAGACGTGACCGACCTTGTTGCGCCAAATATCGAGGGCGGTCTGGCCTCTCGTCTCTACGGCGAAACGGTAGGGCGGGTGTATCAGAATACGTCCTCGGGCGACGAGGTGATGATGCTGCTGGCGCATGGCGACACGCAAAGTGACGATCTGCAGCTTCACCGACCGGAGGTTTGCTATCCGGCGTTTGGATTTGCGATATCTGAAAATCACCCGATCGAACTTGCGCTCATGTCCAAGATCGCCTTGCCGGCGCGCTCGTTGGTCGCCACCGCGCCCGACCGGCGGGAGTTCATCGTCTACTGGTCGAGACTTGGAGAGTATTTCCCGTTGACCCCCAAACAGCAGCAGATTGATCGCCTCAGGACGGCTATGTCGGGCGTGGTCGCCGATGGCCTTCTGGCCCGATTTTCAGTGGTCGGTCTTGAAGCCGCCGCTGCCGCCAGGGCACTGATGCTTGGCTTCATTCCTGAGTTGGTTTTGGCGACGGCGGCGAACAAACGAGCCGCCCTCGTGGGTAGCGTCCGCGCTCTGGCAATGCGCGGATCCTAGCGCTCGCGTTCCGCGCCAGCGCCTCGCCGCGCCGCTGTCAAGCGTCCATGGCCGCAATCGATCAATTCGTGAGCGCGTAAATGGCGAAATCAAGAAGTATTTATAAACTACTGAAGTAGATTCCCTGGAAGGGCGAAGCCCAAAAGGGATATTGTAAATTTAAGAAAAGTGGGGTTTCTCCCCCATTATTGACGTGCGATACCCATGTCCATCAGGTGAGGTCGTACATCGCCGACTGGATCGCTGGCCTGTCTCGGGGAATTTTATGTAATGCATTGTGTTGTTTCACGTAATATCAGTTCCAACCCTCTGAACCCGCTTGGCTCGAACCGCACGGCGGCGAACGTGAGTGGGTTGAGAGGCCTCCGAGCTCGACGCGCGCCATGACCCAGAATTACGCATCATCGCCCATCGTGCTCGATCATGTGTTTGACGCCGTCGCACGCAAAATGGTCGCCGCGCGACTGAAGCGAGTCATCGACCTCATCGGCTCGGCTGTCGGCTTGATCCTTTTGGCGCCCTTTTTCCTTCTATTGATTATGGCCATACGCCTGGAGAGCCCCGGCCCGGCGATATCCAAACAGCGCCGCAGCGGTTATCTGGGCGCTACGTTTTGCATCTATAAGTTTCGCACGATGCGCGTGGTTGAGGACGGCTCCGATGTGGTCCAGGCTTCGCGCGACGACCCGCGAATTACCCGACTCGGCCGGATCATGCGTCGCACCAGTCTTGATGAACTCCCGCAACTCGCCAATGTATTCTGGGGCGAGATGTCTTTGATCGGACCACGCCCGCATGCTCTGACGTATGACGAATACTACGGTTCGATGATTCCACTCTATGACGCGCGTTTCAGAGTTAGGCCGGGGATTACCGGACTTGCCCAGGTGTCCGGACTGCGCGGCCCCACTCAGGAAATCAGCTTGATGGCCGCTCGTGTAGATAAAGACCTTGAGTATATTCGCGATTGGTCCCTCGGTCTCGATTTAAAAATACTTTTCAAGACGTTGGTCATCTTCGCGCTTCAGCCGGCTGTGTAGTGAAGGATCTGCCGGGTCGAATTTGATGACGTCGTTTCGACGTCTGAATTAAAACTCCAGAACGTTGAAATTTGAGTAAGATTTACATCCTTGGCGCACGGCTTGAGGACGATCTTGCGTTGGCGCCGCAACGATTTGGCGTGATCGCCATGACGTCGTTGATCGCGACGATGATGGCGTCCGGGCGATCAATCAACTGAAGATGCGAGGAATGCGCAATGGCGTGCTCCTCTCCACACCCTGAAAGGACGGCCAATTCCTGATGCCACTGCGTCCACAGCGCTTCGACCGTGGAGCGCACTTGAGGCGCAGTGGCCGCATAGGTTCCGTCCGCCGTCAGGATGATGATTGGTAAGTTGCATCGGGCCAAATGCGTCGCCGAAACCTCCCCTGACGTCACGCCCCAAAGCGCATCGGCTTCGGAAATCTGGGTTTGCCAAGTGTTTAGTCCCGGACTTTGATGGTGCAATCTTTTCTCTCGAATGGAAGGAAGCGCTATGGGCCAGATTCTTCACGGAAGCGCCCGCACGACAGAGGCGGCCCGTCGTCTTCACGATTCCAGGTCCGCCTTCGCGCGCTCGATCCCGGCCGTGACCATGGCCCGCGCCTCGTCAGCGTCGCCCCAGCGGACGATTTTTACCCACTTACCAGGTTCAAGATCTTTGTAATGTCTGAAGAAATGCTCGATCTGTTTGACCGTAATGCTTGGCAGGTCGGTGTAGTTGCGGACCGAATCATAGCGCTGGGTCAGCTTGCTCGACGGCACCGCGATGAGCTTTTCATCGCCGCCGGCTTCGTCCTCCATGATCAGGACGCCGACGATGCGGCAACTCATGATCGCGCCGGGAACCACCGCTCGGGTATTGGCGACCACCACGTCGCAGGGATCACCGTCGTCGGAAAGGGTGTGTGGGATGAAGCCATAATTTCCCGGATAGCGCATGGCCGTATACAGAAATCGGTCGACCATCAGGGTGCCGGACGCCTTGTGCATTTCGTACTTGATCGGTTCGCCGCCAATGGGAACTTCGATAACGACATTGACGTCGTGGGGCGGGGCGCTCCCGATGGGGACGGCGGCGAGGTTCATGATGGCTCCTTGTCGTTAACACGCTTTGCACGGAGGCGAGTGCTCGGCTAGTGAAGCGACCTTCGAACTTCATAGGCCTTTAGTATGACCAAAAAACCCGATGGATCGTGGGATAAATCGCGCCTGCCCAGCCGCCATGTGACCGAGGGGCCCGCGCGCGCGCCGCACCGGTCCTACTATTACGCCATGGGGCTGGGCACGAAGGAGATTGAACAACCCTTCGTCGGCGTGGCGTCTTGCTGGAATGAGGCGGCGCCGTGCAACACCGCTCTGATGCGTCAGGC
>JANXUA010000104.1 GCA_025352085.1 Caulobacteraceae bacterium
ACCCTGCGCCCGCTCCACGGTTTCGACGCTTGGGCAGGCGCGCAGGGCGGCGGCGATGTGGGTCAAATGGCGGGCGTCCTTGACCTCGAGATCGAACACGACGTCGAAGAAGTTGGCGTGGCGCTGGCGCATGTTGACGCCGGTGATATTGCCGCCGGCCTCGCCGATGATGGTGCAGGCCTGCCCGAGTACGCCCGGATCATCGCGGATGGTGGCGTGCAGCTTGGCGCGCGACACGGTGCCTGTTTCGGCCTCCGGCGTCCAGTGCAGATCGCGCCATAGGTCTTCCTGGTCCTCGTATTGCGCCAATTCGGCGCAGTCGATGGTGTGGATGGCCAGGCTTTTGTCGGGCTGGACGATGCCGACGATGCGGTCGCCGGGCACAGGCGTGCAGCAGGTCGAAATATGCACAACCGTTCCGGAGGCCAGGCCGCCGCCGCGCACAAAGAGAGGCGCGGCCTCGGCGTCGATCCGACGTCGCGCCATGGCCGCCTGTTTGTCGGTTTCGGCAAGGCCCGGAAACATCGCCTCCAGTACCTGGGTCGGTGAAATCCGGCCGCGCCCGACCGCTTCATAGAGCTCTGCCTCGGTGGCCGTCGCGAACCGGTCGAGCGCCGGACGTAGCGACACCGCCGCGCGCTCTTTGCCCGCCCGTTCAAACAAATGCTCGAGCGAAACCTTGCCCAGGCGCAGGAAATCCTCACGTTCGGACTGACGAATGTGACGGCGAATGGCCGAACGGGCCCGGCCGGTCACTGTCAGGCTTCGCCAATCGGCCGGCGCCTGAACCTTGACGCCTCGCACTACCTCGACGACGTCGCCGTTGACCAGGACCGTGCGCAGGGGGCGCAGCTCGCCGTTGATCTTTACCCCCAGGCAGGTGTCGCCGACGTCGCTGTGCACGGCATAGGCGAAATCGAGCGGCATGGCGCCGGACGGCAGAGTGATCAGTTTGCCCTTGGGGGTGAACACGAACACTTGGTCGAGAAACATCTCTAACTTGGCGTGTTCCAGCAGGTCTTCAGCGTCGCCGCCCTGATCGAGCACCTGAACCAGCTGGCGCAGATTGGCCAGCGGGTCGGCCGTACCGGCCGCCGCCGCCGCCTCGGGGTCAAAGCCGTAGGTCTCGTTCTTGTAGCGCCAATGGGCGGCGACCCCCTGCTCGGCCACGCGGTCCATGGCTTCGGTGCGGATCTGCATCTCAATCCGCATGGCCCGTGGCCCGACCACGGTGGTATGGATGGAGCGGTAGTTGTTCTGCTTGGGCGTTGAGATGAAGTCCTTGAATCGTCCCGGCACGCCCGGCCAGGCGCGATGGATCACGCCCAGGGCGCGGTAGCAGTCGTCTTCGGTTTCGACGATCACCCGGAAGGCGTAGATATCGGAAAGCTGCGCAAATCCCAGAGATTTCCGCTGCAGCTTGCGCCAGATCGAATAGGCGTTCTTCTCCCGCCCGACGACCCGCGCCACAAGGCCGCCCTCGCTCAGCTTTTTGGAAACTTCCTCGCTCGCCGAAGCGATCGCCTTGCCCTGGCCGGCGCGCAGGGAATCCAGACGCCGGATGATTGCGTCACGCGCGACGGGATTGAGATGGGAAAAGGCCAGCTCTTCGAGTTCGGAGCAGATGCGATGACAGCCGATCGATCGAGCCAGCGGGGCATAGATGTCGAGGGTCTCGCGGGCGATCCGCTCGCGCTTGGCGGCGCTCTTGATGAACTTCAAGGTGCGCATGTTGTGCAGCCGGTCCGCCAGCTTCACGAGCAGAACCCGCACGTCCTTGGAAACGGCCAGGATGAACTTGCGCAGGTTTTCCGCCTGACGCTTGTGGTCGGCGGTCGCCTCCAGCCGGGAAAGTTTGGTCACCCCCTCCACCAATTCGCCGATCTCCTCGCCGAACAGGCGGTCGATGTCGGCGCGGGCGACGTCGGTGTCCTCGATCAAATCGTGCAACAGGGCGGTAACGATGGTCGCGGTGTCAAGACGATAGTCGGTGAGGATGCCGGCCACTTCGATCGGATGAGCGAAATAGGGATCGCCGGACGCGCGTTTCTGCGAGCCGTGCATGCGCACGGCGTAGACATAGGCCCGATCGATCAGGGCCTCGTCGACGCTCGGATCATAGGCCCGAATGCGGTCGACCAGTTCGTATTGCCTTAAAAACTTGCGTGGCGAGGTGGCGGGCTGCGTCGCGGGCGTTGCGGCGCCGGCGGCGCTGCGGGCAGGGCCGGGAGCTGTGGGAGTGTCGTGGACGCCCTCGAGGCTCAGTAGCGCTCCTCCTGGCCGCCGTCCCGGTCACTTTGTAGCGCGCGGATCAGGTCCTGCTCGCTCATCTGCGCGTGGCTGGAATCCGACAGCAGGGCCAGCGTTTCAGCCTCTTCCTCGGCTTCCGAATGCTCATCAACCCGTTGCAGCGAGCCGATCAGGGTTTCACGGATTTCGGTCGGATCAACCGTGTCCTCGGCGATCTCGCGCAGGGCCACGACGGGGTTCTTGTCATTGTCGCGGTCCACCGTCAGGGGTCCGCCCGCGGCAATGGCCCTCGCACGGTTCGACGCCAGCAGGATCAGATTGAAACGGTTGGGAACGCGTTGAACGCAGTCCTCGACGGTGACGCGGGCCATGAACTCTCGCTATGACGATTGGGGATATGACCCCACACATTAACGATAGCGCGCCGATTGTGCAACGCCGCATGAGGACGGCCGGTCGATCTCCATCCTCGCCTGGGCAAAACCCCGCTACGGGAACGGCGGCGGCGTCGTGGGCGGTGACGCAAGCGGTGAAAGCGATATCGTATCTCTAGAATACATTTAATACGTACTTTTTGGAATTCGCTCGTGGAATTCAACGTTCCGCCACAACGTAAAATAGTGTAAAATAAGCTTGATTCGAACTCAAAATAGCACGTAATGATGGGATTTATATTTAAACGTTAAGATAAATATAACAATTATCTATATATATTTGCTGATAGTTGTATATATATTTCTATAATACTAGTGCGACAAAATGCCGCCGCTTAATAGAACCTTAACGATTGCTCAAGCATCAAATTGTCGTATTTTCGTTCGACAAATGGCGGCGGTGCAAACGAGCACCTTCGTGGCGTAAAAGAATTCTCACGATGAAAGACCTCGCTTCCATCCACATCAACGAGAAATTCCAAAAATTTCCGGCGTCGGCGCGCAATCGCGACCCCGCCGTTGCTCTAACCTAATCACTTTTCGGGGGAACCTATGGACAGCGTCGTCACCTCATCTCTCACCAGCATCAGCTTTCGCTCAGGCGACAAACTTGTTCGACTGACGAGTTCAGCAGCCTGGGAACGCGCCGTACGGATTGGCGACATTTCTCAGAGCGCCAAGCTGGTGGTCGAAAGAGGCAGCATCACCGAAGTGGTCGATGCGCGCGATATCGAAGAACTCGCCCCCTATTTTACGCCGACCGCCTTCGTAATGGAGGACGACGAAACGGCGCGCGCCGATGAGCCCGCTCCGGTTAAAGCGCTGGCCCCGGTCGCGAAAGCCGCGCCGGTCGTGAAAGCCGCACCGGTAGACGAACCCGCTCCGGCCCCGAAATCCGCCTCGGTCGCAAAAGCCGCGCCGATTGAAGACCCCGCTCCGGCCCCAAAATCGGCGCCAGTCACGTCCTACCTTCAATCTCTTACGCGGCGGTTCGCGCCGACGTCGGACGCCAAAACGGCGCAAGTTGCGGAATCCGCCCCGGTCGCGAAAGCCACGCCGATCGTTGAATCGGCGCCTGTTGTCGAGCCCGCCCCGGTTGCAAAAGTCGCGCCGGTTGTTGAGCCCACACCTGTCGTAGAGCCCGCTCCGGCAGCAAAGGCCGTTCCCGCGGTTGAGGCCGCTCCGGTCGCGAAAACCGATCCGATCGTCGAACAGACGCCTGAAGTCGAGCCCGCCCCGGTTGCGAAGTCAGCCCCCGTCATTGAGCCCACGCCCGTCGTAGAGCCCGCGCCGGAAGCAAAGGCCGTTCCCGCGGTTGAGGCCGCTCCGGTCGCGAAAACCGCGCCCGTTGTGGAGGCAGCGCTGGTCGTGAGCGCCGCATCCCTCGTGGCGCCCATTCTGGAAGCCAAAGCCGTCCCGACCGCAGAACCCATTCCAGAAACGAAAGCCGCGTCCGTTGCGGAACCCGCCCCGGTTGCAAAAGTCGCGCCGGTTGCGGAACCCGTCACGGAAGCGAAATCCGCTCCCGTCGTGGAACCCGCGCCGATCGCAAAAACCACTCCTGCCGTGGAACCCGCCGCGGAAGCGAAAGCCACTCCCGTCATGGAACCCGCGCCGGTGGCGAAAGTCGACTCGGTCGTGGAACCCGCTTCGATCGTGGAGCCCGCGCCGGCGGCGAAGGCCATTTCCGTCACGGAGCCGCATCCGGCCGCGAAGTTCGCGCCCGTCGTGGAGCCCGCTCCCGTCGCGAAGTCGGCTGCGGTCTTCGAAGCGGCGTCCAAATTGCGGCCGGCGGCTTCGTCGGCCCGGGGCGTTCCTCAATCCGTCGCGGCGTTAGGAATTCCCGCCTGGGACGCGGTGCGGAGCCGCCTCAGCTCTCTGCCGCTCAGCAAACGTGACATGGCCATCGCCGGCGGCGTCGGCGTCGTCGTCGCGAGCATTTTTCTGTTTCAAGGTGGGCGCCACGACGCCGCCCCCGGCGCGGCGGCTGTGACACCGTCGGCGGGTGCGGCCGCGGTCGCCCCGACGCTGGCGGCGCCGATGGCCCAGATGACCGGCCAGACGACGCTCGCACCACTCGTTGTGCCAACAACCGTCAGGGGCGCCGCGTCGCAACAAGTCAAACCGGTGCTGCCGAACAAAGCGGTGGTCGCACCGCCGGCGCCCAAAACCGCGCAGGCCGCCAAGCCGACACCGCAAGCTCCCGCCCAAAACGTCCAGGTCGCCGTGGCCCCGCCGGCGCCGATGCCGACAGCCGCTGCCCCTGCCCCTGCCCCGGTCCAACACGTGGTCTCCAACCCGACCTTAGTTCGGCGCCCGAACGCCGAGCAGATGGCCGTGGCCTATCCCGAACACGAGCAAAACCTGGGGATCTCCGGCTCTGCCACCCTCAACTGCCAGGTCGCCGCGTCTGGCGCCGTGAACCGTTGCACCGTGGCCAGCGTATCGGGGGGGAGCAATTTCGCAAGGGCGGCCCTCGGGCTCACCAAATACTACCGCATGAGGCCCAAGACCGAGGACGGCCGGCCGGTAGACGGTGGATCGGTGCAAATTCCGATCCGATTCACCGCCGGATCAGCGAGCGAGTAAGACGGACGCGCGACTGCCCGCCCATAATTCGGACGGCGCAGCGCGCTTCTACTTATCGTCCCGCGATAAAGTCGCAATGAAAAAGCCATCGGCGCCGTCCGCGAGCGGCGTCAACCGCAGCGTTGCGTCGGTCGCGCCAAACGAACCCGAACACCTAAGAAACGCCGCCACGCGATCTTCATTTTCCTCGGCGAACAGGGAGCAGGTGACGTAGATCAGGCGGCCGCCGGGCTTTACATACGGCGCTGCGGCGGCGAGCACGGCATCCTGTTCCGCCATTCGGCGGACGAGTTGCTCCGGCGTCAGGCGCCATTTCGCGTCCGGGTGGCGCCGCCAGGTTCCCGAACCCGTACACGGAGCATCGACGAAAACCAGGTCCATCCGCCCCTCTAGGCCAGCCAAGGCGTTGTCGTGGATCGGCGAGCGGATCTGGAGATTGCGTACCCCCGCCCGCTGGCTGCGGCGGACGGTGTCGCTGAGACGCCGCGCATCGGAATCATAGGCGTAGAGTTGGCCGGTATTGCCCATCGTAGCGGCCAGGCTGAGGGTCTTGCCGCCACCACCGGCGCAGAAATCCAGCACCTGCCGACCCTTGATCTCGCCCGCCATTGACGCTGCGATCTGGGATCCGAGATCCTGGATCTCGAACCATCCGCGCTCGAATTCCGGCGCGGCCTCGACGGGCGCGGCGCGGTCGCTGGCGGCGGGAGGATCGATGCGGATGACCCCGGCGAGACGATCTAAAGGACGCGGCGCGAACGGTTCGAGGACTCTCAGTGTACGAATGATATCTGTCTTGAGCGTGTTGACGCGCAGATCTACGGGCGCGCGCGCGGCCAGGGCCTCACCCTCCTCGGCGCGACGCTCGCCAAAAGCGCGAGCCATGTGCGGCTCGAGCCAATCCGGATAGTCGCCGCGAACGGCGTCGGGCGCGGTGTCGAGCGAAATCGGCGCCGCCAGGGCGGCCAGCTCAACCGGTGTCAGGGCGCCCGGACCGTGCGCATCGCCCGCCGCCGTGGCGATCCGATCCAGCGGCCAATCCCAGACCAGGCCGAGCGCGCCCAGCACCCGCGCCCGATCGCTCTCTTCGCCGATGCGCCAAGCCAGGGAGCGCCTCCGGCGCAAGACATCGAGCACGAGCCCGGAGACAAAGGCGCGATCCTTGGCCCCGGCGTAGCGGGCGCCGTCGGCCCAAGCCTTCAAGGCCAGCCGCGCCGGCTTGTGGCGTGCGTCCATATCCGCCAGCACCGCCAAGGCCGCGGCCATCCGCCCGCCGTCGCGCACGTCTCTAGACCTGACTGGGGTAGTTGGGCGCTTCGCGGGTGATCATCACGTCGTGCACGTGGCTTTCACGGTGCCCGGCCCCGGTTATGCGCACGAACCGCGCCCTTTGTTGGAAGCTGGGTATATCGCCCGCACCGACATAGCCCATGGCCGCGCGCAGACCGCCGACCAGTTGATGGATCACCGGCGCGATCGGACCTTTGTAGGGGGTCTGCCCCTCGATGCCTTCCGGCACCAATTTCAGGGCGTCGGAGACTTCCTTCTGAAAATAACGATCGGCCGAGCCCCGCGCCATGGCGCCGAGCGACCCCATGCCGCGATAGGATTTGTAAGTCCGGCCTTGATAGAGAAAGACCTCGCCGGGCGCTTCGTCGGTGCCGGCGAACATCGACCCCATCATAGCGCTGGAGGCGCCCACGCCAATGGCCTTGGCCAGATCGCCGGAAAAACGGATGCCGCCATCGGCGATCACCGGGACGTTGGCGTCCCGGGCCGCCCGCACCGCTTCGGCGATGGCGGTGAACTGCGGCACGCCCACGCCACTGACCACGCGGGTTGTGCAGATTGAGCCTGGCCCGATGCCGACCTTGACCGCGTCGGCGCCCGCATCGATCAGCGACCGTGCTCCGTCGTAGGTGGCGACATTCCCGGCAATGATCTGTACACGGTTGCTTTCTCGCGCCAGACGCTTGACCGCAGCGGCCACCTGAATGGAATGGCCGTGCGCGGTGTCGATCACCACCACGTCGACCCCAGCGTCGATCAGGGCCAGGGAGCGCTCGAAGCCCGCGTCGCCCACTGTCGAGGCCCCGCCGACCAGAAGGCGGCCTTTGGAATCCTTGGCGGCCAGAGGGTAGGCCTCGGCCTTTTCCATGTCCTTGACGGTGATCAGCCCAACGGCGCGGAAATCATCATCGACCACGATCAGCCGTTCGATCTTGTGCTTGCGCAGGAGATCGCGCGCCTTGGTCTGACTGACTCCCTCGCGCACCGTGACCAACCCCTCGTGTGTCATCAGCGACGCGGCGGTGCCCTTGTCGGACTTCTCGAAACGCATGTCGCGATTAGTCAGAATGCCAACGAGCTTGCCTGTTCCACGTTCGACGACCGGGAAACCGGAGATATGCCGGCTCGCCTTGATCTCACGGATTTCCTTCAGCGTCGTATCGGGATGGATGGTGAGCGGGTTGATCACCATGCCGCTCTCGTAGCGTTTGACCTCGCGCACCTGATCGGCGTGTTCCTCGACCGAGAAATTACGGTGAAGAATACCCATGCCGCCGGCCTGGGCCATGGCGATGGCTAGACGGCTGTCGGTTACCGTGTCCATCGCCGCCGACACCAACGGAATATTAAGACTGATTTCACGCGTAAACCGCGTCCGCGTGTCCACCTGGGTGGGCATCACGTCGGACGGACCGGGTTCGAGCAAAACATCGTCGAAGGTAAGACCTTCACGAATCTCCATGAGACTCTCCGTTTTGCGGGCCGGGTATAGTCGGCGCGCGCGGCTAGAGCAAACCCCGTTTAAATGGAATCGACTGAACGGGAATAATTTGCTCGGGATTCAAAAGGATAGAGCCCGATTTGAGTGCCCGCGTCTGTTCCGCGCAAACGCATCAGGCGCTGGAACGGCCCCGATCGATCAGCGGACCGCTTTGCCCCGAAATCCTGTCGCCAGCAGATAGAGTTCCGAACTTTCAGCCCGGCTCGCCTTGGGCTTGATGTGCCGCACGTTCTTGAAATTAGCCTTGAGCAGATTGAGCAGGTTCGCCGTCTCGCCGCCCTGGAAGGCTTTGGTGATGAACGTCCCGCCCGGTTTCAGATAGGCGATGGTGAAATCGACCGCCGACTCGATCAGGCCGACGATGCGCAAGTGATCGGTCTGGCGGTGACCGGTAGTGTTGGGCGCCATGTCCGACAGGATCACATCCGGCGCACCGCCAAGATGGGCGATCAGCCGCTCGCCGCAATCGGGATCGGTGAAATCGCCGACCAGGATCGTTGCCGGCGGCACGGGCTCCATCTCCAGCAGATCGATGCCGACGACCGCGGCGGCGCCGCGCTGCACGGCGATCTGCACCCAACCACCGGGCGCGCAACCCAGGTCAACGACCCGCGCGCCGCGCCGGATGAAGCGGAACCGGTCATCCATCTCGCGCAGCTTGAACGCCGCGCGCGAGCGATAGCCCTTGGCCTTGGCCTCGGCCACGAAGGGGTCATTGATCTGGCGTTCAAGCCAGGCCTGCGACGACGGCGTGCGCTCCTTGGCCGTCTTTAGGCGCTTGGCGCCGGCACGCCCGGCGTCCGTGCCACCCGTGGGGGAGCGCACCATGCGTTTGCGGGGCGGCTCCACTACGCGCGCCTCGAGGCGACGCCGCCGCGACGACGGCGTGCGCGGCCGCGCCGTTGATCGGACATCAGCGAAAGCAGCAGGCCCTCGCGCAAGCCCCGATCGGCGACCCGCACCCGATCGCACGGCCACAATTCCTGCACCGCCTGCAGAATCGCCGCGCCGGCCAGTACCAGATCGGCGCGATCGGGGCCGATACACGGCAAGGCAGCCCGTTCAGGCACCGTCAGGCCGACCAGCCGTTCGGCGATACCCTCACACTCACCCCTCGACATCCAAAGGCCGTCGACCCGCGCGCGATCATAGCGCGATAGGCCCAGATGCAGGCCCGCCAAGCTGGTTATGGCGCCCGAAGTTCCCACCATGTGCGCTTCGCCGGCGTCGAAAATGGCTCGGAACGATTGCGCCCGCGAGAAGTTCGCAAGCTTGGCCTTCACCGCGTCGACCATCAGACGATAGCCGGCCATGTCCGAGCCCACACCCTGAGGAAAGCGTTCAGCCAGGGTCACGACGCCGATCGGCGCCGAAAGCCAGGCGCTGATCGGCAGGCGCCAATGCGCCAGGCGGCGTGGCTCCACCGTCAGCCCTGGGGCGGTCAGATCGATCCACGACAACTCCGTCGACCCGCCGCCGACGTCGAGGACCAGCGCCGCCCTCATGTTCCGGTCCAGAAGGTCGAGGCACCCGGCGACGGACAGCTGCGCCTCTTCGAGCGGCGCGATAATGCTCAAATGAATGCCGGTGCGCGCCGCGACGCGGGCGACGAACTCCGCGCCGTTGGTCGCCGAACGACAGGCCTGGGTGGCGACCGCCCGTACTCGGGCGCCGGCGTGACGGGCGATCTTGTCGGCGCAGACGGACAGGGCGCCGATCGCTCGCTCCATCGCCGCCTCGCCCAGCCGACCGCTCTCGCCCATCCCCTCGCCCAGACGGACGATGCGTGAGAAGGAATCAATAATGCGGAAGCCCCGCGTCGCCGGCGTGGCGACCAGCAGGCGGCAATTGTTCGTGCCAAGGTCAAGCGCGGCGAAGACCGACGCTCCGTCCCGCGCGGCCGGCCACCCACCGTGGCTGACGGGCGCACTCAAGGCTTCGCCCATAAATACATCCAAACGATCAAAAATCGCCCGTCGCGACGGCATGTCACGCCCGGGGTTCGCATGACCTTTAGCAAGGACGTTGACGAGACGATAGGCGACGGTCTCTTGATAGGATGGCTGAAGGCTGTAGGTTCAGCCTTCATTCAGGACCCTGACGGTATAAATTTCGGTTATGAGCGCGCGAGTCGCCAAGTTTGCAATCGGCCAGGTGGTCAAGCATCGGATCTTCCCGTTCCGCGGCGTGATCTTCGACGTCGATCCCGTATTCGCCAACACCGACGCATGGTGGGAAGCGATCCCCGAGGAGGTTCGCCCGCGCAAGGACCAGCCGTTCTACCATCTGTTGGCCGAAAACGACCAATCCAGCTACGTCGCCTATGTCTCCGAGCAAAACCTCCTGCCCGACGAAACCGACCAACCCGTCGGTCACCCGCACACCGCCCTGATCTTTGATGAGTTCCAGGCGGGACGTTATCATCTACGGCCCCGCATAACCCACTGAGCCAGAACGGTCCGAGGCGGCAAATTCTGCCTCCCGATAACGCCGTCGCCGCAGGAACAGGTCGATCTTTTCGCAAAACGTGGGGCATAATCAATCCATGACCGCACCGACCCACGATTGGACGATCGATCAAGACTGGTCCGCCTATACCGACGCCGAACATCAGGTGTGGACCACCCTTTACGATCGACAGGCGCGGCTTTTGCCTGGCCGGGCCTGCGACGCCTTTCTGGACGGCCTGGACAAACTTAACCTTCACCAAGGCGGAATTCCCGATTTCGCACGGCTGAATGAGGACCTCGGTCAGCTGACCGGCTGGTCGATCGTCGCCGTGCCGGGGCTGGTGCCCGACGCGGTGTTCTTCGATCATCTCGCGCATCGTCGCTTTCCCGCCGGTCGTTTTATCCGCGAGGCGCACCAACTCGACTATTTGCAGGAACCAGACGTGTTTCACGACGTTTTCGGCCACGCCCCGATGCTCGCCGAACCGGTGTTCGCCGACTATATGCAAGCCTATGGCGAAGGCGGCCTGCGCGCGGGACGTTTCGCGCAATTGCACCACTTGGCGCGGCTTTATTGGCACACGGTGGAGTTCGGCCTGCTGGAAACGCCGGCGGGCCTGCGCATCTATGGCGCGGGGATTGTGTCTTCAAAAAAGGAGACTCTGTTTTCTTTGGAGGACCCCGCGCCGCATCGGCTGGGGTTCAACCTAGAGCGCCTGATGCGCACGCCCTATCGTATCGACGATCTGCAACCGACCTATTTCGTCATCCCCTCGCTCGACGCACTGCTGGGCGCCACATTGCAGGACTTTGCGCCGCTGTATGATCGCCTGGCGGACAGCACGGACATTCCAATCGGCGTTGTTCTGGCCGACGATCCCAAGTTCGCGGCCAATCGTCGAGAGCTTGATGGCGGCGAATCGACGTCTGAATTAAGCTCTAGAATTTTGACTATAGAGGAAGACTCAAATCCTTGACGTCGCAATCTAGGATGATCTTGCGCTAGCGGCCTAGTTCTTTCGCCAACGGACGGAAATCTGCGAATCGCCTTGGCTGGTGACCTTGGAAATAATCGCCAGATGCCGCCGCACCCGCCATTCCACCTGCGCGCCTGGGCCCTCACGACCGCCGCCGGAAATCTCTAGATAAACTTTGTCGGTCAGATATTTACCGCCTGCAACCGACGTTCCGGTCACCGCGTCGCCGCTGACTGCAAGCCGATCGAGATGGGCGAAACTGCGCAGGCCGCCGATGATGTCGAACCCACCGCCGCCGGCCAGGCCCGACAGGGCCGACGCCAGTTGCGCCGCCTGCAAGCCGGAAAGTTGCGCCGCCGAGGCTCCAAACAACACCTGACTGAGCACCTCATCTTTGGGCAGGACCGGCGTCGACGATAGGGTCACAATCGGCTTGGCCGCGGTACCGGTAATTTTGATCATGGCGGTCAGCGTGGGATCATCCCGCGTGGCGATCAGGTCGAGACGAATGGTTTCGGGCGTCGAGCCCAGATAAACGACGCCGCGATCGTCAAATTGGAACCGTCGACCGGCGAAGTCATAGTCGCCGCGCACCACCCGCGCGACGCCCGAGAGCTGGGGATCATTGGTTCGCCCAGTCACCTTTGCGTCCAGGGACACTTCCACGTTGAGCCCCCTGCCCTTGATGAACACACCTCCGGGCGCCGAAAGGTGGATATTCAGATCAATGGGCGCCTCGTGGGCCACTGGCGCAGACGACGGCGCGTCCAGGTCAATCGGCCGATGGACTTCGATCACCTCCATCGGCACGACCCCGGAGGGGACGGGCGGGTTGGGCGCCAGCTGGGCGCGATCAATCTTAAGGTCGCCGCTCAGCTGCACCTTGCCGTCGGCGGCGCGGTTGACGGAGATCAAGCCGCTCGCCGTCGCCTGACCCACGTCGTTGTCGATCAGGCGAAAACCACGCAGATCTAGTCGGAAACTCGAGGCGCCTTCGCGAGCCAGATTGACCCGCCCCGAGCCGTTGAGGGTCCCACGGCCGGTGTCGCACCCAGTGAATTGGGTGACGTCGATGCTGTTGTCCTGCAGCGTCGCGGCCAGAGACACCGCTTCGAGCCTGAGGCCCGTGTCGCTGTCCTGGAAACGGCCATTCTCAAGCGACGCGGTTCCAAGCGCCCGGGGGTCGGCAAGTGTTCCCGCCAGCGTCCCGGCCGCGCGCAGATGTCCAGCGAGCGACCGTCCGCCGCCCATGGTTAAATCCCACAGCGGACGGACCTCCCCATCGATTACGAAATGACCGCTCATCGACCGCTGGCGATTGACCGCGATGCGGAACGGCGACGCCGAGGATTCCGCCGGAAGTATCAGATCAACATGCGCTTTTGATCCCTGACTATTGGCCATATCCGCCGCGACGGTGATCGCTGACCCCGCTAGGTTCGCCTTGAAACTCCCATCAAGAGGCGGCGAGCCCTTCAGGTCGCGACCGCCGACGCCGGTCAGCCGCGCGTCCAGCGTTCCACCTAGGGCCGCGTCGCGCCCGGCGAGGGTCAAGGTTCCGTCCAGCCGCCCAATGTAGTCGGGGTCGAACAGGGCGAGGCTAAGGTTGGAAAGAGCCGCGGCGGCCTTGAATGCTCCAGCCTCTTGATTGAGCGTGATATCGGCGCGCCCACCACCCAGAGACAAGTGCAAATTGCCAACCATCCCGTGGTCGTTCAACGTTATTTCAGCCGGAGCGATGGTCTTGACGTCGGCGCGCAAGAGCCGGCCGCCACCGACGAAGCTGAGCGTGTCATCCTTCGGTCCCTGTTCGTAAAGCCCCGTACCCGCGATCCGCCAGGGGTTGTCGCCTGTCGTTCCCACGCCCTTGACCGAATAGCCGAACCGCTTGAGTGGACCGTCTGCGGAGAGGGTCAGGGACCTGATAACACTTACGCTATTGCGCGGGACCGCGTCCGTGGCGGTCGCCATAAAGCTCGTATGTGCGCCGCCAGGCGCATCGATGATGTGGATTTGAGCGTTGGCGTGGCCCTGTTCGAGAAACGCACCCACGCTCACCAGGACGGTGAGGTCTGCGGCCGACGCCGCGCCGTCGCGCAAAGCCACCGATCCGCTTGCGATGACGCCGCCGGCATTGACGTCCAACGCGCTGACATCAATGCCGCGTTCGACGAACCGAAAGCCCGCCGCCGCCCTGGCCGGGCCGTAGTCGCTCGCCCCGGTCAAGGTGATGTGGCCGTTCGGCCCCTGCGCCGCGCTCAGAAAACTCAAGGTCATATGAGCGTTCCGCAGGGGCAGATATGGCGCATCGATCCCTTTGAAGTCCGCCGCCAGATCGGCCCGCGGCGCCGTCAGCGTGCCGGTCAGAGCGCCGGTCCCCCTGGCCGAGCCGGTAATATCCATCGGACCTAGGCTGAGGGGTCCCTCGGCCCGCCAGTCGAGGCTCAGTTTCAACGCTTCGGCGGGCCCGACCAGCCCGATCGCCGACAGGGCGCCGGCGGCCCCGACCAGGTTGGACTGAGCGATCGATAGTACGCCGTGGGCGTACTGACCCTGTGCGCTCAAATGTGGCGTCGGGCCCAGATAACGATCGACCTCCGCCAACCCGGTCGACAAGGCCTGGCCCTTGGCGTCGAAACCGAACATCCAACGGTCGGCGCCCCGGCCTTCGTTCGCGTTCCAGGTCGCCGTCACCACGCCGTGGGCGCCGGGCGACGCCGCGCCAAGCCGGCTGAAGGCGGCGTCACCCTTGAACGACAATCCGCCGAGCAGCCCCTGATCGCCCTGAGCGTTAACCCTAACGCCGATGCCGTCGACCGATAGCTTGCGGATCAGAGTGTGACCGTTGGCCAGCCACGCGATTTCGGCGGCGGCGCCCGGGCTCGCCCCCAACAGGGCGGCGGTCAGGCCGCCCCCGGCGCCGCCCGCGCCGCGCGCGGTCGTTTGCAGCGTTAGAGCGCCGTTGCGGGCTTCCAGTTTGATCGGCCCGGTGAGCCGCGCCAGGGTGTAGTCGCTCCACGCAAGGCGCTCCACGCCGGCGACGCCACTCAGCACCCAATGATCGGTATCGCCCCCCAGACCGCCTCGCAGACGCCCGGCGCCCAGCCCTGGCCAGGTCGCCAATTTCCCGGTGTCGGCAATCCGTGCGTCCACCGCGACCCCATGGGGCCCGACGAGGCCATGATCCAGGTCAAGGTCGCCGCGCGCGGTCAGGACGACGTTTTCGCTCGCCGCATCCAGTGCGATTGCATAGAGCCCGCCCCGCGCGGCTTCACCGACCAGGGTGAATCGGGCCTCCGGGCCGATCCTGGATTGATAGGGCGCAAGCCGTGTCGACGCCGCCAGGCTGATCCGGCCCGAAGCTCGTCCACCGGTTGCGTTCCAAGATCCGTTCGCCTCGGCGGGGCGTGTCGCGCCGACTTGGGCCAAAAGGGTGAATTGACCAACCTCACCGTGTCCCCTCGCGTGCGCCTCAACGGTGAAGGGCTGGTAAGCGGCCAGACCCAGCGCGCCTGCCAGCGCCCCGCCCTGCGCCTCGCGGGCGCGTGCGTCGAAAATCAGGCGACTCTTGCGCCCCACGTCGAACCGTGTGCTCAGAAAATCGCCCGCATGCAGCCGGCTGAGTGCGTAAAGCGCTCCGCGCAGGGCGCCCGACCGATCCACCACAAGCGTCCCACCGACGTCATAGACACCGCGCTGCACCGCCAGAGCCGGCGCCAAGGTCAACCGCACCGTGGCCCGGTCCACTTGCACGGAGACCGGAAGCCGGGTCGAAGACGACGGCGGCGACGATGACAAATCCGGATCTCGCCAGGCTGTTACGTCCGGCGACGAGGCCGACGTGATCTCCACCCGCCGGCCCCACAATGCCGATGGTCGCCAGGTCACATGCAAATCGCGCGCCTCAAGCCAGACGCCCTCCGGGTCGGTTATGGTGGCCCGCTTGACCGCGAAGGCGCTCCAGATGTCGCCCCGCAAGCCTTCCACGTGCAGGCGGCCGAAGCGACCCAACTCCAGACCATCCAGCCGCCGCTCGATTAAGGTCCGCCCCCAATCGGTAAGCGGCGCGTAGCGAACCGTCGCGACGACCACGGCCGCCAGCGCCAGGATCGCAATGACCATCGGCCCGGCGCGCGATCGGATTGGCGACGACGCTTTGGGCGGCGGGTCAGTCAAAAGCTCTGACCAATGCTGACGTAGACGTGGATCCGGCTATCGCCGGCGCGCGGCTTGAGCGGGGTGGCGATATCGACGCGCAGGGGCGCGAAGCCCAGATTGTAGCGCACGCCCACACCGGCTCCCACGCCGTATCCGGTGAACGCGGGAGTCGGCCCGGTCCCGACCGTGCCGGTGTCGACAAAGGCGACCACGCCCCAGTCCTGGATAACGTGCTGGCGAACCTCAACCGACGCCTCGACCGCCGACAGGCCGCCTTGCGGGGTATTGTCAGAGAGGCGTGGCCCGACACCCTGATAGCCATAGCCGCGCACCGACCCGCCGCCGCCCACGAAGAACCGCCGATCCGCCGGAACGTCGGGGATCTTGCCGCCCAAGATCGACCCAATCTTGAACCGCGCCGCGAGCACCGTGCCGGCGCCCACCGTCAGGGGCAGATAAGCACTCGCCTGGGTCTGCGCGCGCAGATAGGCAATGGTGCGGTCTCCGGTGATCCAGGTCGGTTCGACGCGCGCCTCCAGCCGCCACCCTCGGGTCGGATTGAGGGGGTCGTTGGATCGATCCAGGGCGAACGCCGCGAGCCCGGTGGTGATCACAAGCTTCAGATCCTGTCCGACCGGCGTCGCCAGCAGATTAACCGCTGTCTTTTCACGGGTCGACGCGTAGTCGAAGGCGGCGCCCAGGGTGATGTAGGTCGTCTTGGTGAAATGCCGCTCGACGTCCAGACGCACGCCGCCGCCGATGTCGGTATAGGCGGCGGTGCGATCGCCCAGAAGGCCGCCGCCCACCTTCAAGATCTGATCGGCGCGTAGCCAATGCGGCAGGGCCAGTTCCGCATCCAGCTTCTGCTGAATGTCATAGCCGCGCATGAGAAAGGTCTCGGAGTCGGCGCGACCCAGGCGATTGTAGAGGATGTATTTGGCGTCGAAGCCCGACCCGTTGTTGGTCGAATAGCCGGCGCCTAGCTCCAAGGTGCTCGCCTTGCGGTCTGACAGGACCACGAGCACTGGTCGCAGGCCGTCCCGGGTTTGCGCAATCGGCGCGAGGGTCACGGTCGCCGATTCGAAAACACCCGGATCGAGCAGGCGTTGCTCGAGTTTCGCGAGCTTCGCGGGGCTATAGATGTCTCCCGGCCGCCATGGCGCGAGGTTTCGTACAAACCGCAATCGGCTGCGGCTTGTTCCGGTGATTTCCACCCGCCCCATGCGCACCGGCGCACCGGCGGCGAGGCGGTAGGTCGGGGTCACTGACTGATCGGCATAGTCTACAACGACTTCCCGCGGTTGGGGTTGGGCATCGGCGTAACCGTGCGCCTGCAAGGCCGCGACCGCACGGCCTTCGGCGGCGATCACGTCGGCGGCGCGGCCTGGGCCACCCGGGGTCAGTTTGAGGGCCGCCGTCACCGCCGCGGCGACGGTCGGCGCCGGGGCGACACCGCTCCAGGCAATATCTCCACCAGCGAGGCGGAACCGACGCCCCGGCGTTATGCGAACGATCGCCTTGGGCGGTTCGGACGTAGAAATATCCGGATCGGCTCGGCCCTCGTAGTAGCCCTCGGAGCGAAGCAACTGTGTCGCGTCGTCGGCGGCTCCGCGGGCCCTGCGCCGCGCATCCAGGGCGTTTTGCGGCGCCCCCTTTGTTTCGCCAATAGTTTGCTCGATTTCCTCGCGAAGGGCGCGGTCAATCGGACCTTCGACGGTCGCCTTGAATTCCGCCGCTTGGGCGGACGGCGAACCCAGTCCGAGCAGCGCCGCACCGCAGGCGACCATGGCGCATCTCAACCGTCTCACGCGCTACTTTCCATTCGCCCCCTCGCAAATCTGGTCTAATGGTCCTTGAGGCGGCTGTCACTCGACGTTCGCGGTTCCGCTATGTCTTCATGCCTAAATTCCGGGCGTCGTCGCTCGCGGCGTCTTTGGGGCCCGACGGTGGGTTGCGGTCGCCGCCTCATCGTGGACAAATGGCGGACGCGAGAGATTGAATTCACAAAGGCGCTCATGTCGGGGATCAAGGCGACGCGCGATACGAACAAACGTAGTGGTCGGCTGGAAGGCTACTCCCTGGGCGCGGCCTATGACGAAATGTTCTCGCCCGATGGTGCGACGCGACCTAACTACCAGCTTCTGCGCGAACGAATCCGCACGCTCAGCCGCGAGGAACTCGCCGATCGTCAACAGACGCTTGAGCGATCGTTTCTGCTCCAAGGCATCACCTTCACCGTCTACGGGGCCGAAAGCGCGACCGAACAGATCATCCCGACCGATCTATTCCCACGAATCATCGCCGCGCCGGATTGGGCGAAGATCGAGAGCGGTCTCACGCAGCGCCTGCTGGCCCTCAATCTGTTCCTCGCCGACATCTACGGCGCGCAAAGCATACTCTCCGACGGTGTGGTTCCCCGCGATCTCGTGCTCGGAGCGCCGTCCTACCGCCGGCAGATGCAGCATCTGTTCGTTCCGCATTCGGCATATGTGAACGTCTGCGGCAGCGATCTCATCCGAGGCGAGGATGGCGATTTCTATGTCTTGGAGGACAATCTGCGGGTGCCGTCCGGCGTGTCGTACATGCTCGCCAATCGCGAGGCGTCGCGGCGCACCTTTCCTGGCACGTTCCGCCAGGCCGGCGTCCGTGGCGTGGAACGGTACCCCGACCTCCTCCTCGCCACCCTCAAGAGCATGGCCGGTGACCGTCGCGGCAATCCGCAGGTCGTCGTCCTCACTCCCGGGGTGCACAATTCAGCCTACTACGAGCACGCTTATCTGGCCCGACTGATGGGGGTTCCCCTCGTCGAGGGGCGCGATTTGGCGGTGCACGACAATCGCGTTTTCATGCGCACCACCGACGGCGTGCGGCCCGTGGACGTTATCTATCGACGCGTAGACGACGATTTCGTTGACCCTTTGATTTTTCGCAGAGACTCCTCGCTGGGCGTCGCCGGCCTGTTCAACGCCTATCGCTCCGGCCATGTCGCCATCTGCAACGCGCCCGGCACCGGCATCGCGGACGACAAGGCCGTCTATGCTTATGTGCCGGCGATCATTCGCTACTACCTTGGCGAGGACACTATCCTGCCCAATGTCGAGACCTTCCTGTGCCGCGAACCGACGCAACTGGATCACGTGCTGGCCAATTTGGACAAGTTCGTGGTCAAGGCGGTGGGCGCGTCCGGCGGCTACGGCATGTTGGTGGGTCCGCACGCCAGTGCCGAGGAACGGGCCGAATTCGCTCTCGCCCTCAAGGCAGACCCTGAAAACTACATCGCCCAACCGACGATTCAACTCTCGACAGCGCCGTGCCTGGTCGACGGCCGGATGGAGCCGCGCCATGTCGATTTACGCCCCTTTATCCTGTCGGGCGAAAAAGTCGTGGTGACCCCCGGCGCACTGACCCGCGTCGCCCTCAAGCGCGGGTCCCTGGTGGTGAATTCCAGCCAGGGCGGAGGCTCGAAAGACACCTGGGTGCTGGCCGATGGAGACGCGCAGTTGGCGGAGACCACGCTATGATGCTCGCCCGGGTCGCCGACAGCCTGTATTGGATCGGTCGCCACCTGGAGCGAGCCGAGCACATTTCCCGCATTTCGACGGTCATGCTCAACGCCACGCTTGATCGCGCCGACCTGGCCGCGCAAGCTGCGCAGTTGGCGCTGGCGGCGCTCGGCGACGCCGAGCCGGAGCGAGCAGTCCTACCGGTGGATTCCGCCCGCGCTTTGGTGTTGGACCGCGAAAACGAGGGATCGGTGGTGACCTCGCTGGCCAGCGCGCGTGAAAACGCCCGGCAGGTGCGCGACCAGATCACCACCGAGGTTTGGGAACGGCTCAACCTCCTCTATTTGCGGGTCACCGACGCCAAAGCCAAGCGTGCGTTCAACGTCGACGCCCCCGGCTTCCTGCACGGCGTGATCGCCGACCTTCATCTCGTCACCGGGGCGGCTGATGCGACCATGAGTCATGGCGAAGGCTGGCGCTTCATGCAGGCCGGCGTTCACATCGAGCGCGCTAAACTGATCGCGCACCTGCTGAAAGTGCGGTTCAACCAGACACCCGCCCCAATCCTTGACGACCATTTGGCGCTGGTGTGCCTGCTGCGCATGGCCTGCGCCCTGGAACCGTATCTGCGCGTTTACACCGCCGATGTGACCGCGCGGCACATCCTGGAGTTTCTTCTGTTCAACGAAGACTTTCCCCGCTCGATCCGCTTTTCCACGGCGCGGATCGAAGAGCACCTCAACCACCTCGCCCGCGGGCGCGGAGGGCAAGGCGCAGAGCCCGCCCGCCTCGCCGGTCGGCTCAATGCGCGACTGGCCTTCGCGGTCGTTGAGGATGTCGAGGCGACAGGCGCGGATGTTCTGCTGACGACGGTTGATCGGGAGTGTTCGGCGATCGATCAGACCCTGTACGACACCTTCATCGCCTATCCCCTGGAATCGAGATTGCCCGCCTGATGTTGTTCGAGGTTCGCCACGTCACCGAATACAGCTATGACGCACCGGTCCGCGAGAGCGTCATGGAACTGTGGATGCAGCCACGCGCAACTGACCGCCAACGCCTGCTTTCCTTCGAAATAGACGTTGAACCGCAGGCTCAAGTGTTCTCCTACGCCGATTGTTGGGGAAACACGGTGCACCATTTCGATGTGCCCCACCCCCACGAACGGCTGACCACCACGCTCCGCTCCATGGTCGAGACCGACGCGCCGCCGACGCTTCCGACAGCCCTCGACATGGCGGCGTGGGAATTACTGCGCGGGGAAAGCGTGCGCGGAGAGTGTTGGGATTTTCTCCATCCGCACGGTTTCGCCATTCAGACCGATGCGCTGCGCTCCTTCTGCGAGGCCAATCGCGTTGATGACCTCACCGCATTGGACCCGCTGACGGCGGTGCTGAAGCTAAGTGGTTTGCTTTATCGCAACTTCGATTACGAGGCCGGAGTCACCGGGGCCGACAGTCCGATCGACCACGCCCTGCTGGGCGCGCGAGGCGTGTGCCAGGATTTCGCGCACATCATGATCGCGATTTGCCGAAACTGGAACATTCCGGCGCGGTACGTGTCGGGCTATCTGCACACCAACCAGGACGCCGGCGACCGCTCCGACCCCGACGCCACCCACGCCTGGGTTGAGGTTTTCCTGCCGACCCTGCGCTGGGTCGGCATTGATCCGACCAACAACACCATCGCAGGCGAGCGACACATTACCGTGGCCATCGGACGTGACTACGGCGACGTCCCCCCGTCTCGCGGCGTCTTCAAAGGCGCCGCCGAAAGCCGGCTCAGGGTCGGGGTTTCGGTGCGTCAGGCGACGGCAACGTCCGGCGAACCGGAATTTCTGCGCCTGGGCGCGCGCGCCATCGCCGCCGCGCGCCGCCGCGCCGGCGCCGCCGCGATCCTCAATCAACACCACCAGCAACAGCAGTAGGATACGGCCTTACCGTGACCCACGCCACGTTGGACCACATCACCGGTGCTGGTGAGGAGCATTCATGAATACGCAGTTGCGGCCCCATCCGCGATCGGACCCGGCGCGCAAGTGGTGGCGCGGCGCGGCGATCTATCAGATCTATCCCCGCAGCTTCGCCGACACCAACGGCAACGGCGTCGGCGATCTTCCCGGGATCACCGCGCATCTGGATCATGTGGCCGCCCTCGGCGTCGGCGCCATCTGGCTCTCGCCATTTTTCAAGTCGCCGATGAAGGACTTCGGCTACGATGTGTCCGACTATCTCACGGTCGATCCTCTATTCGGCACGTTGGCGGATTTCGACGCCCTGGTCGCGCGGGCGCATGCGCTGGGTCTACGCGTGATCATTGATCAGGTATATTCCCACACCTCCGACGACCATGCCTGGTTCCGCCAGAGCCGGGCCGACCGGACCAATCCCAAGGCGGACTGGTATGTCTGGGCCGACGCCAAGCCCGACGGCTCGCCGCCGACCAACTGGCAATCGGTGTTTGGCGGCGCGGCCTGGACGTGGGATGCGCGGCGCGGTCAGTACTATCTGCACAACTTCCTGAGCAGCCAGCCCAACGTCAATCTGCACAATCCTCGGGTCGACGCGGCGCTCCTGGGCGTCGCGCGCTTCTGGCTCGACCGCGGCGTCGACGGCTTTCGGCTCGATGCGATCAACTTTGCCGCGCATGACCCGATGCTGCGCGACAATCCGCCGGCGGCCAACTCCGGCGCGGTGCGCACGCGCCCGTTCGATTTTCAGCAGCACATTTACAATCAATCGCACCCGATCATCGCCCGGTTCGTTGAGCGGGTGCGGGCCCTTACCGATGAGTATGGCGAGGTGTTCACCGTCGCCGAAGTCGGCGGAGCCGACCCGATCGAGGAGATGCACCGGTTCACCGCCCAACCGGGCGGCCTCAACAGTGTGTACGGGTTTGATTTTCTCTACGCGCCGAAGATCTACCCCAAACTGATCGAGAAGGTGCTCGGCGATTGGCCCGATCGCCCGGAACTCGGGTGGCCGAGCTGGGCCTTTTCCAACCACGATGCACCCCGAGCCGCGTCGCGTTGGGCGAGCGAAGCGGACCATACCGCGGTGGCGCGCCTGAACCTACTTCTCCTGATTTCGCTGCGCGGCAATATATTTGTTTATCAAGGCGAAGAACTGGGCCTGACCCAGGCGCACATCGCGTTCAACGACCTGCGGGATCCCGAAGCCATCGCCAACTGGCCCTTGACCCTTGGCCGCGACGGTGCGCGAACGCCGATGCCATGGAATTCGACGGCGCCGCACGCTGGATTTTCCACCGCCGCGCCTTGGCTACCTATCCCGGAGGATCATCGCGCGCTGGCGGTCGACCGCCAAAATGATGACGATGCGTCGCAACTGACCCTCACGCGATCTCTCCTAAAAATGCGGGCGCACCATGACGCCCTGTCGATCGGCGCGGCCAAGATGATCGTGGCCGATAATCAACGCCTGGTGTTGGAGCGGACCGCCGGTCGCGAGCGGTTGTTGTGCGTCTTCAATCTGGGGACGACGCCCGCCGCCTGGGCGCCGGCGCAACCGGATCAATGGCGCGTGCTCGCCGCGGTCAACGGCGCGACGACGTGGAACCTGCCGCCGCTATCGGGGTTGATCGCCGAAGCGACGGCCTAACAGCCGGGTTCCTCGACCGGACAGACGGGCTGCGTCGAACGACTATTTGGCCAGCGGTTTATAAATCCACATGGTTCCGGATGTGGAGATATCAACGGTCTTTTGAACCTTGGCCAACTCGACCTTGCCGGAATTACTGTTCAAATGGTTTCTAACCACGATCGGAAACGCGGTCGTGGAATCGCGTGTGGCAAGACTTTGGTTCTGAACCACTTTCCCCAACGGATCGACATTTTGTTCGAACGTCCTCAGCAACCCGTTGGCGTCTATCTGACCCTTGGCGATGGCGGTGTGATGGGGTCGCGTCAACGTCTGGGTGTCCACATCTTCGTCGGTGGAACCATCGGGATAGGTGTAGTCCGTCGTCGTGGTCGTCGTGACCACCCAGTCGCGAAGCTGCAGGATGTCGCCAGCCTGGATGTCCTTGGCGTCGTTGCGCAAATCGCCCCAGATGTAGTCGATGTCGTCTCCGACCGGCCCCAAATCCGTTGACGTCTGCGCGGCGGCCTGGGCGAGGGCCTGCTCGGCGAGATCCCAGCATTCGCCGGCCCCGACCTTCTTCCCGAGTTGCCCTAGCGCCCAGGCAAGTTCTTTCTGCGCCAGTGTGAGAGCCATGGAACGCCCCTACCGTTGCGTGAACCGGTTGACGATCACTCATAGCGCAAAATTGACGCGGCCCCAATACAAGGTCCGATAGTATTCGCCGGCGCGCGTAGGAATTCAGATCGAACCCTAGTAGACTTCAAACAAGCCCGCGCCGCCCATGCCGCCGCCGATGCACATGGAGACGACCGCGTGTTTCGCACCGCGGCGGCGACCCTCCTGCAGAACATGCCCCGAAAGCCGGGCGCCGGTCATGCCGAAGGGGTGGCCGATGGCGATCGAGCCGCCGTTGACGTTGTATTTTTCCGGGTCAATGCCGAGGAAATCGCGCGAATAGAGGCATTGGCTGGCGAAAGCTTCGTTCAGCTCCCAAAGATCAATATCGTCGACCCTCAGGCCATGCCGTTCGAGCAGGCGCGGCACGGCGAACACTGGACCGATGCCCATCTCGTCGGGCTGGCACCCGGCCACCGCCCAACCCATGAACCGGCCCATGGGCTTGAGGTTGCGGCGCTCGGCCTCCTTGGCTTCCATGATCACCACCATCGCCGCGCCATCGGAGAGCTGCGAGGCGTTGCCGGCGGTGACGAAGTGTCCCGGACCGCGTACGGGCTGAAGCTTTTGCAGCCCTTCAAGGGTGGTGTCTGGGCGATTGCACTCGTCGCGATCAACCGTGTAGTCGACGACGCTTTCTTCCTTGGTTTCCTTGTTGACCACTTTCATCTTGGTCTGCATCGGCACGATCTCGTCGGCGAACTTGCCAGCCTGCTGGGCGGACGCCATGCGGCGCTGAGACTCCAGGGAATATTCGTCCTGATATTCGCGCGAGACTTTATATCGTTCAGCCACGATATCGGCGGTGTCGATCATCGGCATGAAGATGGCCGGGTACATGTCGGTCAGGCGCGGATCGTGCCCGCCGATATCCCGGCTGCCCTGCTGGCTGATCGACTCGACCCCGCCGGCCACCACGCATTCGGCCCCGTCGTCGATCACATAGCGCGCCGCCATGGCGATGGTCTGCAGGCCCGACGAACAGAAGCGATTGACCGTCACGCCGGACGTTGTGACCGGGAGCCCGGCCAACAGAGCCGCATTGCGTCCCATATTGCCGGCGCCGTGGGCGCAGTTGCCCATGAAGCAGTCTTCGACCGCCGCCGGATCCACGCCGGCCTTGGCGACGGCGTGCTTTACGGCGTGCGCCGCCATGGACACGGTCGGCGTAATATTGAAGCCGCCGCGACCGGCCTTGGCCAAGCCCGTACGGGCGTAGGAAACGATGACGGCTTCGCGCATGGTCGTGAATCTCCCTTAAGTGATTGTCGTTCAGCTGAAACTGTAGCCCAGTGGGCGGGCGTGGCTAGCCTAAAAACGCGCTAACCCAGACGCTCCACCAGCGCGCTATGTTCGGCCCACAGAGCTTCCGGCAAACGATCGCCGAACCGTTCATAGTCCGGCGGGATCAAAGCCGCCTCCTCGCGCCAGACCACCGGATCGACCGTGAGCAGCAGATCGAGTTGCGCCTGCGTCAGGTCCAGACCTGAAACATCCAAAGCGCCGGGCGCGGGCACGCGACCGATGGGGGTGTCGCTGGCGGCGGCCTCGCCTTCCAGGCGCTCAACGATCCATTTGAGGACGCGGCTATTGTCGCCATAGCCCGGCCAGACAAACTTACCGGCCTTGTCCTTGCGGAACCAGTTGACGAAGTAGATGCGCGGGACCTTGGCCGGATCGGCGGCCTCGCCCAGCTTCAGCCAGTGCCCGAAATAGTCGCCCATGTTGTAGCCGCAGAACGGCAACATGGCGAAGGGATCACGGCGCAACTTGCCCACGGCGTTCTCCGCCGCCGCCGTGCCTTCCGACGCGATGTTCGACGCCAGAAATACGCCATGGCGCCAATCAAAGGCCTCGGTCACCAGCGGAACGGCGCTCGCGCGGCGGCCGCCGAACAGGATGGCGGAAATCGGCACGCCGGCGGGATCTTCCCATTCAGGCGCGATCGACGGGCATTGGCCGGCGGGGGCGGCGAAGCGGGCGTTGGGATGGGCGGCGGGCTCGCCCGTCGCCGAAGACCAGGCGCGGCCCATCCAGTCGATCAACCCTTCGGGCGGCGTCTCGGTCAAACCTTCCCACCACACGTCATCGTCGGCGGTCAGAGCGACGTTGGTGAAGACGCAATTGCGCTCCAGCGAGGCGACGGCGTTGGCGTTGGTCGCCTCGCCCGTTCCGGGCGCGACGCCGAAGAATCCCGCTTCCGGATTGATCGCGTAAAGCCGCCCGTCGTCGCCGAACCGCATCCAGCAGATATCATCGCCAACGGTCTCGGCCTTCCAGCCCGCGAGCGTGGGCTGCAACATGGCTAGATTGGTCTTGCCGCAAGCGCTGGGAAAGGCAGCGGCGATGAAGTGCGCCTTGCCGACCGGCGAGGTGAGCTTGAGGATCAGCATATGCTCGGCCAACCAGCCTTCATCGCGGGCCATCACCGAAGCGATACGCAAGGCGTAGCATTTCTTGCCCAAAAGGGCGTTGCCGCCGTAACCCGAGCCATAGGACCAGATCTCCCGGGATTCGGGAAAGTGGACGATGTATTTGGTGTCGCTGCAGGGCCAGGCGACGTCCGCTTCGCCGGGGCTGAGCGGCTTGCCGACCGAGTGCACGGCGGGCACGAAAAACCCGTCGTCGCCAAGCTCGTCCAGCGCCCCCTTGCCCATGCGGGTCATGATGCGCATCGACGCGACGACATACGGGCTGTCGGTGATCTCCACGCCCAGCGCGCTGATCTTCGACCCCAACGGCCCCATGCAGAACGGCACGACATAAAGCGTACGCCCCCGCATGCAGCCGTCGAACAGGTCCGTCAACTCGGCGCGCATGCCGGCTGGTTCGCGCCAGTTGTTGGTGGGACCGGCGTCCACCTCGCGCTCGGCGCAGATGAATGTGCGGCTTTCGACCCGCGCGACGTCCTTGGGGTCGGAGGCGGCGTAAAAACTGTTCGGACGCTTGGCGGGATTGAGGGCCTTCAGCGTTCCGGCGGCCACCATTTCGGCGGTCAGGGCGTTCCATTCCCGCTCGGAGCCGTCGCACCAATGCACTTTATCCGGTTTGGTCAGGGCGGCGATTCGCCTGACCCAGGCCACAAGTCCCGCGTGTCGCGTCGGCGCCGGTTCAAGACCGGCGATTGGCGCGGCGACCGCGGACATGTCTCCCTCAGGCATTCGTAACTCGCTTTTGCATAGGTATGCGCCATCGGTTAGGCGATTGGCCGCGAGTTGTGAAGCCGCCTCGGCAATTATCGCAGGGATGCGTTCAGCGATTCGAGCGCGGCAGCGCCGGGGATCAGGTCCTCGTCGCGCAGGGCGTTGAGCGGCGTCTCGACCGTGCCCAGGTGATGGTGCAGATCCTCGGCGTCGGGATCGACGTAAATCAGGCCGGTGAGGATTTCTCCGCGGGATTGATGCGCCTGCATTCTCTGCGTTGCAGCCATCCTGTCGGTCGGATCATAGTCGTCGGGCAGCTTGCTCAGACGCAGAATCGAACCGTCGTGCTGGGTGACCAATTCGACCGAGCCAGGCGCATAGTCGACCACGATTTGTTCACGATCGAGAATGACGTCCAGGCGATTCACCGCCGCGTTGTGCTCGCGCACATAGTCGAAACTCTTGGTCGAGCCGGCGTGGTTGTTGAACTGCACGCAGGGCGAGAGCACGTCGATGAAGGCGGCCCCCCG
>JANXUA010000131.1 GCA_025352085.1 Caulobacteraceae bacterium
GGCCATATCTCGCCAAATGGATCCCCGGGACTTACGCCCGGGGATGACGGAGGTGTCAGGGGGGCGAGCCTAGATTCGCGCGCTGATTGGGCTCGCTCACTCGATCTCTCCGGCTGACCGGCTTGATTGCTCCGCAGCGACAGGGGCGTTACGACATCCTCATGGCGGAAACCCCGGCCCCGCAAGCGTCCAAACCGCCCCAGGAAGGCCGCGCGCCCTGGCTTGCCGGTCTGTCGGCGCGGCTGTTGCTGCTGACGATTCTGATCGTGGTCCTGGCCAATGTGCTGATCCTGCCGCCGACCCTGGCCGCCTTCGAAGAACAGTGGCTGTACGACCGCCTGCGCGCGGCCGAGCTGGCCATTCTGGTCGAACAGACCGCGCCGGGCGGCGTCGTCACCGACCGGGTGCGCAACAAGCTGCTGGCCAACGCCGAAGTGGTGTCGGTCGCCCTGCAGGTGGACGGCGAGCGGCGCCTGATCCTGCAGGCCCCGCGCCTGCAACGCACGCCCTATCTGGTCGATCTGCGCCGCGCCAATCCGATGTCGTGGATCGAACCGTTCGAGACCCTGACCAACGGCGGCGACCGCATGGTGCGGGTGATGGCCAAACCGCGCTTCAGCGCCGGCGACTTTGTCGAGATCGTTGCGCCCGACGGGCCGCTCAAGCGCGAACTCTTGACCCAGTTGGGACGGCTGATGGCCATCGCCGCCTTCACCTCGGTCATGGCCGGCGCCGTGGTCTATCTGTCGCTCACGCTTTTCCTTGTGCGACCTATGCAGAAGATCACCCGCGCGATGGAGCGTTTCCGCGCCGATCCGGAAGATCCGGGCGCCGCGGTTACGCCGTCTCGTCGTCGCGACGAGATCGGCCGCGCCGAGCGCGAGCTGGACCGCATGCAGGTCGATCTGCGCGCCGCCCTGGCCTCCCGCGCCCGTTTGGCGGCGCTCGGCGAAGCGGTGGCCAAGATCAATCATGACCTGCGCAACATGCTCACCAGCGCCCAGATGGCCTCCGAACGCCTGGCCGGATCGGGCGACCCCAAAGTCGCGCAGGCCCTGCCGCGGCTGGCGCGCGCCCTGGACCGCGCCATCACCCTGGCCTCCAATGTGCTCAGCGTCGGCAACAGCGCCGAGCCGGCGCCGGTCAAGGCGCGCACGCCCCTGCGCGCGGCGCTGGAGACGGCCGCCGAAGACGCCCGCCTGACGCCCGACGGCGTGCGCCTGCAGAATAATATCGACGCCAAGGTCGGCGTACAGGCCGACGCCGATCAACTGCATCGCATCCTGGTCAATCTGCTGCGCAACGCCCGCCAGGCCATCGACGACGAGCCGGCGCGCAAGGGCGTCGGCGTGGTGACCGCCAGCGCCGCTCGCGACGAGGATATCGATACGATTCGCCTGACCGACGACGGCCCGGGCCTGCCCGAACGGGCCCGCGCCAATCTCTTCCAGCCGTTCGCGGCCTCGGCCCGCCGCGGCGGCACGGGCCTCGGCCTCGCCATCGCCCGCGAGCTGGCGCAGGGTCACGGCGGTGATGTGATTCTGGTCTCGACCGGTCCGGAAGGCACGACCTTCGAACTCAAATTGCCGGCGGGCAAGGTGGAGAATATCGACCCGTGATCCAGCGAACCGCCGCCAAGCCCGGGGTCCACATCACCGCGGACGAGGCCGCCGGCCTGGTCAAGAGCGGCATGTGGATCGATTACGGCGTGTCGCTCGGTCAACCGGACGTATTCGACGCCGCCCTGGCGCGACGCATCCCCGAGCTGACCGGGGTCAAGCTGCGCTCGTGCCTGTCGATGAAGCCGCGCGCCGCGGTCGAGGCGGATCCGACCGGGGAGCGCATCGCATCGCTCAGCTGGCATTTCAGCGGCTGGGACCGGCAAAAGGGCGACGCCGGCCTGTGCCACCACGTGCCGCTCAATCTGGGCGAGGTGCCGGACTACTATCGCCGGTTCATCGATCCGATGGACATCGTCATCCTCAAGACCTGCCCGATGGACGAGGCGGGTTACTTCAACTTCGGGCCCACGCAAGTCTGGCTGCCGGCGATCATCGAGCGCGCCAAACTGGTGATCGTCGAGGTGACCCGTGGCCTTCCCTATGTGTTCGGCGAAGGCAATGGCGTGCATGTCAGCGAGGTCGACTATGTCATCGACGGCGATGACGCCCCGGCGAGCGAGTTGAAGAACCCCGCGCCGACCGACATCGACCGGGCCGTGGCGCGGCGGATCGCCGGCGAGGTCGAGGACGGCGCCTGCCTGCAGATCGGCATCGGCGGCATGCCCAACGCGGTGTGCTCGCTGTTGCTGGAAAGCGGCGTGCGGAACTTAAGCATCCATACCGAAATGCTCACCGACGGCATGATCGATCTTTATGCGTCCGGAAAAGTCACCGGCGCGCGCAAACAGCTCAATCCCGGCAAGGTGGTGTTCACCTTCGCGGCCGGCTCGCAATATCTGTACGACGCCATCGACCGCAACGCCGACATGCTCTGCTGCCCGGTGGACTACACCAACGCCCCGCACATCATCATGCAAAATGAGCGTGTGGTGTCGGTCAACAACACCACCCAGATCGATCTGCAAGGCCAGGCGGCTTCGGAGTCCGATGGCCGGCGCCATATCAGCGGCACCGGCGGCCAATTGCAGTTCGTGCGCGGTGCCTATGCCTCCAGGGGCGGCAAGTCGTTCATCTGCCTTTCGTCCGCCTATGAGAAGAAAGGCGTGCGCAAGAGCCGCATCGTGCTGGATCTGACCCCCGGCAACATCGTCACCACGCCGCGCTCGGACGTAATGTATGTCGTCACCGAATACGGCATGGTCAATCTGAAGGGCAAGTCCGTGCCGGAGCGGGCGCGGGCGCTGATCGATCTGGCCCATCCCGATTTCCGCGAGGACCTCGAGCGGCAGGCCCATGCTCATCGCCTGCTGCCGCGAGGCGGCGGCTGATCCTGCGTTTCGAGAGTCAATCACCCTCTCTTCTACCGTCATGGCCGGGCGTAAGTCCCGGCCATCCATTGGACGACACGCCGGGGGTGGCCGTGCGGCCGCACGGCCATGGCGAAACCTCGCCGAATGGATCCCCGGGACTGACGCCCGGGGATGACGGTAGGTGGAGGGGTGGCGTCCGCCGCGAACGAGAGAGAACCACGAACGGCACGAACTTCACGAACCGGGTCAATCCGGCCGTCAGATCGCATGCTTAGCGCAAAATTCATCGGGGCGTTCGTGAGGTTCGTGCCGTTCGTGGTTAAATCCTGTCTGCAGGTGATCGCCTTGCCGCTTGACCCTGCGGATATTGCCCCGCGCCCAAGGGATCGGCATAGAGGCGGGTGAACCGCATTCACGTAACGAAACGCGCCGAGGACACGCCGACCATGAAGACCCGCATCACCGAACTCTTCGGCATCCAGCACCCGATCATTCAGGGCGGCATGCACTTTGTCGGCTTCGCCGAACTGGCGGCGGCGGTGTCGAACGCCGGCGGGCTGGGCATCATCACCGGCCTCACCCAGCGCACGCCCGAGGACCTGGCCAAGGAAATCGCCCGCTGCAACGACATGACCGAAAAGCCCTTCGGCGTGAATTTGACCTTCCTGCCGGTGGTCGCCGCGCCGGACTATCCAGGCTACGTCAAGGCGATCATCGACGGCGGGGTGAAAGTGGTCGAGACGGCCGGCAACAATCCGCAAAAATGGCTACCGCCCCTGCAGGAAGCGGGCATCAAGGTCATTCACAAATGCACCTCGGTGCGCCACGCCCTGAAGGCCGAAACCATCGGTGTCGACGCCATGAGCATCGACGGCTTCGAGTGCGGCGGCCATCCGGGCGAGGATGACGTGCCCAACATGATCCTGCTGCCGCGCGCGCAGGAGACCCTGAAGGTGCCGTTCGTCGCCTCCGGCGGCATGGCCGACGCCCGTTCGCTGGTCGCCGCCCTGGCCATGGGCGCCGAGGGCATGAACATGGGCACTCGCTTCATGGCCACCAAGGAAGCGCCCATCCACGACAACGTCAAACAAGCCATCGTCGCGGCGTCCGAGCTCGATACCCGCCTGGTCATGCGGCCCCTGCGCAACACCGAGCGCGTCCTGACCAACGCCGGCGTCGAGCGCCTGCTGGAAAAGGAGCGCACGCTGGGTTCGGCGATCACCTTCGCCGACATCGCCCCGGAAGTCGCCGGCCTCTATCCGCGCATCATGCTTGAGGGCCAGATGGATATCGGCGCCTGGTCGTGCGGCATGGTCGCGGGCCTGATCAACGACATCCCGACCTGCAGGGAGTTGATCGACCGGATCATGGCCGACGCCGAGGTGCTGATCCGCGACCGCCTCGAAGGCATGCTGGCGGCGTAGATCGTTCCTTTCAGCGACTCTCTTTTGAGGAACCGCCATGGCCGATGACGCGACGACCGACGCCTTCACCTCGACCGTCGCCGTGACGACGGCTCTGGCCGATCTGAGCCCCGACGAGCGGGCGCGCTGGCGCACCGCCGAGGTCCCCGGCCGCCCGTCGGTCGCCGAGCGCAATCTCGACATCCCGTTTCCCTACGGCTGGTATCCGGCCCTGCTGTCGGCCGAGCTGAAGGCCGGCGAGGTCAGGCCCTTGCGCTATTTCGGGACCGATCTGGTCATCTGGCGCGGCGAGGACGGCCAGGCGCGCCTGCTGGACGCCTATTGCCGGCATCTGGGCGCCCACATGGGCCACGGCGGGCGGGTCTCCGGCAACCATCTGGAATGCCCTTTTCACGCCTGGCGCTATGACGGCGAGGGCGTGGTGCACGACGTGCCCTACGCCAAGACGATCCCACCGCGCCTGAAGAAGCCGTGCGATCGTCAATGGCCCGTCACCGAAGCCAATCGAATGATCTGGTTCTGGTATCACCCCTTCGGCGCGGCGCCGGAATGGGAGGTGGAGCATTTTCCCGAGGCGACTGACCGCGACTGGACCGACTACGAAATTTACGAATGGTCCGTATACGGAAGTCTGCAGAACATGGCCGAGAACGCCGTCGACACAGCGCATTTCAAATTTGTGCACGGCACGGCGACCTTTCCGACCTCGGAGATGATCTGGGACGGTCCGCGCCGCACTTCGATCATCGACGCGGGCCTGGATACGCCGATGGGCCG
>JANXUA010000133.1 GCA_025352085.1 Caulobacteraceae bacterium
CCTGAACTCGAGGTGTTAATCGGCATGATGCGGGCGGGTGAGCTCGATTTCGCCGCCGACCCGGCGGTGACCCGCGCGATGTTCGACGAGCTGACGGGGGCGTTTCCGGTGGCTGCCGATCTGGTGTTTTCGCCTGCCGCCCTTGGCGGAGTCGCCGGCTTGAAGGCGGTGAGCGTCGGCGTCGCCGATGACGCCGCCCTCCTCTATCTTCACGGCGGGGCCTATGTCGTCGGCGGTTCGCAGTCGTATCGCGGTCAAGCCGGCGAATTGGGCCGGGCCGTCGGCGTCACCGCCTATGTGATCGACTACCGCCTCGCTCCCGAACACCGGTGCCCCGCGGCGGTCGACGACGGCGTCGCCGCCTACCGCGCGCTGCTGGACCAGGGCCTCAAGGCGTCGCGGATCGTCATCGCCGGCGATTCGGCCGGCGGCGGCCTGACCCTCGCCACCCTGGTTGCGGCGCGCGACGCGGGCCTGCCCATGCCGGCCGCCGCCTTTATCATATCGCCGTGGGCGGATCTGGCCTGCGCCGGCGCCAGTATGAAAACCAAGGCCGCCGCCGATCCGTCGCTCACCGAAGACGGTCTGAAGAAAGCCGCGGCGCAATATCTGGGCGGCCAGTCGGCGACCGCGCCGCTGGCCTCGCCGATCCACGCCGACCTGACCGGCCTGCCGCCCCTCTTGATTCATGTCGGATCGGCGGAGATCCTGCTCGATGACGCCATACGCCTCGCGGGTGTCGCCGGTGCGGCGGGAGTCGCGGTCAGGCTCGAGGTGTGGCCGGAGATGATCCACGACTGGCATTTGTTCGCTTTCATGCTGGGCGCAGGACGTCGCGCCCTCGCCGAGGCGGGAACCTTTCTGAAGAGCCACCTCTAGGTTGGACGTTTCAGATTTGGCGCAAAGCCGCCTTGGGTCCGCCGCGGTCTTGCGTGTAAAAGAGCCCGCCGCGTTTTTGGAGATGTTGCATGCGTCACGCCGTCGCGGCGCCCGCCCTGGCCGCGATCCTCGTCGTCCTCGCCGCCGGGCCGGGCGTGAGCCAGACGGCGCCGCCGCCTGACGCGTCCGCGCCATTGGACCAGATCGTCTCGCCCTCGGACCACAGTTCGCGCAGCATGACCTCGGTCGCCGAGGCGCCGCTCAGTGACCTGAACCTGATGCGTCAGAAGATTCCGCCCATCCTCCTGGCGGCGATGAACGACCCCTATGCTCCGCTCCCTCGCCTGAACTGCCGGACGCTGGCCGCCGAGATTGGTCGGCTGTACGAGGCCCTGGGACACGATTTCGATGATCCTCCGCCGCCGACGGACCCCAATATGACCCGCCCCAGCGGCGCCGGCCTCAAGTTGATGCACAGCGGCATCCAGGCACTGATTCCCTACGACGGTTTCGTGCGCCTCCTGTCGGGCGCGCAGAAACACGATCAGTTGGTTATGAGCGCGATCAACGCCGGCGCCGCCAGGCGCGCATATCTGAAGGGCCTGGGAGAATCCCGCGCCTGCCCGGCCCCGGCCAGCCCGTACGGACACGGACGCGGCGCCGTGGCCTCGACTGAAGGGTGGTAGGCCGGGTGGGACTCGAACCCACGACCACTCGATTAAAAGTCGAGGGCTCTACCACTGAGCTACCGGCCCCCAATGGCGCTGCCTTGGAGCGGCGCGGACCATAGTCGGATGCCCCCCTGCGCCGCAAGCCGCTGAATTGACGAATATGGCGCGGTGGCGAGCTCCGCGCGCGCCTCTGGACAACCCCCGTGCGCGCCGCTCATAACGCTTTCCAGCAAGCGCGCCGACATTTGGGGGCGCGAAATCATGATCGGAGGTCGGTCGATGATCAGACCCCGTCAAACCCGAAAAGGTCTCCAATGCGTCCCTCCCCCACCCAAACCGCGACGCTCGCGGCCCTCCTCGTCATTCCGTCGGCCCTGATGACCGCGCCGGCCGCCTTTGCCGCGCCGGTCGCGGCCCTGTCGTCCAGCAACCCCTTGGCCAACGCCTCGTCGCTCCCCTTTGGGGCGCCGCGGTTCAACGCCATCAAGGACACCGACTTCCAGCCGGCCATCGAAGCGGGCATAACCCGGCTTCAGGCCGAGTCCGAAAAGATCGCCAATAATTCCGCCGCGCCAACCTTCGCCAACACCATCACCGCAATGGAGGAGTCCGGCCAGCTCCTGGCCCGCGCCAACGGCCTGTTTCAGAATTTGGTGTCGTCCAACACGTCCGACACCCTCGACAAGGTCAATGAGGCAGAAGCGCCCAGGCTGCAGGCGGCCAACGACGCGATACTGCTCAATCCCAAATTGTTCGCCAGGGTGAAGACCCTTTACCACGCGCGCGAAACGTCTGGCCTGACCGCCAACCAGAAATTCCTGTTGCAACTCTACTACAAGCGTTTCGTTCACGCCGGGGCCCTGCTTTCCGACGCCGACAAGGCCAAGCTGACCAACATCAACGGCAAGATCGCCAGCCTGCAGGCGCAATATCAATCCAAACTGCTGGCGGCGGGCAACGCCGGTGCGGTTATGGTGACCGACAAGGCCCAGCTGGACGGCCTGAGCGACGCCCAGATCACGGCGGCCGCCGCCGCGGCCAAGTCGCGCAAACTGGACGGGCAATATCTGATCGTGCTCACCAACACGACGCAGCAGCCGATCCTCGCCTCGTTGAAGAACCGTGACTTGCGCGCGCGCGTTCTGGCGGCCTCGGAAATGCGCGGCGACCAAGCCGGGGCGACGGACTTGCGCGATCTGATCGCCACCCTGGCCCAACTGCGGGCGCAGAAGGCGCAGTTGATGGGATTCTCAAGCTATGGCGGCTATGTGATGGTCGACCAGATGGCCAAGAACCCGGAAGCGGCCAAAAAGCTTTTGACCGATCTGGTTCCGGCAGCCACGGCCAAAGCCCACAGCGAGGCCGCCGAAATCCAAGCCTTGATCGACACCCAAAAGGGCGGCTTCACCCTGGCCGCCCACGATTGGGAATTCTACGCCGATCAGGTGCGCAAGGCGAAATACAGCCTCGATGATGGGCAGGTGAAGCCGTATTTCGAACTGAACCGGGTGCTCCAGGACGGCGTCTTTTTCGCCGCGCACCGGCTCTATGGCC
>JANXUA010000041.1 GCA_025352085.1 Caulobacteraceae bacterium
CGTCGACCTCGACGCCCGGAATATTGAAGCTGATGCCGCGCTTGTGCAGATGGGTCTGCGATGAGGACCGCTCGACGCTGGTGCCCATGGCATATTGATTGTTCTCGATCACATATACCGCCGGCAGGCCCCACAGCTCGGCCATGTTGAAACTCTCATAGACCTGGCCCTGGTTGGCTGCGCCATCGCCGAAATAGACGAACGCCACCTTACCGTCGTCGCGATAGTGGTTGGCCAGCGCCAGGCCCGTGCCCAGGCTCACCTGAGCGCCGACAATGCCGTGCCCACCGTAAAAACCCCTCTCGGTGGAGAACATGTGCATCGAGCCGCCCTTGCCGCGCGAGACGCCGGCGGCGCGGCCGGTCAGTTCGGCCATCACCGCGTTGGGGTCTATGCCGCAGGCGAGCATATGGCCGTGTTCGCGATAGCCGGTGATCACCTGATCGCCAGGCCGCTTGGCCGCCTCCATGCCCACGGCGATGGCTTCCTGACCGATGTAGAGGTGACAGAACCCGCCGATCAGGCCCATGCCGTACAGCTGTCCGGCGCGCTCCTCGAACCGCCGGATAAGCAGCATCGAGCGATAATAGTCGAGCAGGGTGGCCTTATCCGCGCCCGCCGCCCCTTTAGTCGCCGCCTTGGTTTTCGAGGCGCTTTGGCGCGCCATGGGCGTCTCCACCGCAAATCAATCGACCGCGCGGGGAGGTAACCTCAACCGCGTTCGGGCGCAATGCGGATGACATAGTCCCTCGGATCGGCAAAGCCCAGCAAGACGTGCGCGCGCTCCTCAAGGAGATCGGCCGAAAGGCTCTCGTCGCGCAGATAACGCGCCCGGGCCTCCAGATCGGCCCGCTCGGCGCGCAGTTGGGTCAGTTCCGCTTGCTTTTCGACCAGCATTTCGCGGCGCTGATGGGCCAGCAACAGCCCGCGATCGCCAGTCAGGGCGTGAAAGCCGAAATAGAAGATCAGGATCGCCATGGCGGCGGTCGGCAGATAGGTCTGAAGTCGAAAGAACACTTGGTGACTCAAGCCCTTGAGGTCGAAAACCTGAATATCCCCGGCGTCGCTTAACGGAAGCCTAACGAGGCCTCTACGCCAACCGCTTGATCGCCGCGGCGCCGGCGTAGATCGCCTGATCGCCCAACAGTTCCTCGATGCGCAGCAGTTGGTTGTATTTCGCCAATCGGTCGGTGCGCGAGAGGGAGCCGGCTTTGATCTGGCCGCAGTTTGTCGCGACCGCCAGATCGGCGATGGTGGCGTCCTCGGTTTCGCCCGAGCGGTGGCTCATGACGGCGGTGTAGGCGTTGCGATGGGCCATATCGACGGCAGCAAGAGTTTCCGACAAGGTTCCGATTTGATTTACCTTCACCAAAATAGAATTCGCGAGGCCATCCTTGATCCCCTGGGCCAGGCGCTTGGGGTTGGTGGCGAATAGATCATCGCCGACCAGTTGGATGCGGGCGCCCAAAAGCTTGGTGAGTTCGGCCCAGCCGGCCATATCGTCCTCGGCGCACCCGTCCTCGATCGAGGCTATAGGGAATTTATCGACCAGACCGGCCAGGTACTTGGCCATGCCGTGGGCGTCGAGGCTTTTACCCTCGCCGGTCATCTCATACTTGCCGTTCTTGAAAAACTCGCTGGCGGCGACGTCGAGACCAAGGTGAAAATCCTTGCCGGCCCGATAGCCCGCCTCCTCGCCCGCCTTGACGATGAAGGCCAGGGCCTCTTCGGCCCCGGCCAGGTTGGGCGCGAAACCGCCCTCGTCGCCGACGTTGGTGTTGTGCCCGGCGGCCTTTAGCGCGCCTTTCAGCGCGTGAAAAATCTCCGCGCCCATGCGCAGCGCCTCGGAAAATGACTCCGCGCCGGTGGGCAGGACCATGAATTCCTGAATGTCGATGGGATTGTCGGCGTGGGCGCCCCCATTGATGATGTTCATCATCGGCACGGGCAGCACTCGCGCGCCGACCCCGCCGACATATTTATAGAGCGGCAGGCCGGACGATTTCGCCGCCGCCTTGGCTGTCGCGAGGCTGACGCCCAAAATGGCGTTGGCTCCCAACCGGCTCTTGTTTTCTGTGCCGTCGAGCTCGATCAGAAGGGAATCGATCCGCCTTTGGTCCTCGGCGTCGGATCCGGCCAGGGTGTCATAGATGTCGCCGTTGACGGCGGCGACGGCGCCGAGGACCCCCTTGCCACCATAGCGTTTCTTGTCGCCGTCCCGGCGCTCCACCGCCTCGTGCGCGCCGGTCGAGGCGCCCGACGGCACGGCGACGCGGCCAAACGCGCCGTCCTCGAGAGTTACGTCGACTTCCACGGTGGGATTGCCGCGGCTGTCGAGAATTTCACGGGCGAGGATGTCGACGATCTCGGTCATGGCGGGCTTTCTTGTAGGATCCGTTTGGCGGGGCGACGCTTAGCCCACGCATCGGCCCAAGGGAACCGTGCCTTGCCCTGGCGGCTGCAAGTCTGCCATGCACATTTTCAAATTCTGATCCGAGGGACCACGCCATGCTGCTGATCGAAAAATCCGACAAGGTGGCCGTCGTCACCCTAAACCGGCCCGAGGCGATGAACGCCCTTTCACGAGCGCTGAGGTCGGCGCTGCACGCGGCGATGGTCGATCTGGACGCCGATCCGGACGTCAGCGTGGTGGTGCTGACCGGCGCAGGTAGAGCCTTCACTGCCGGCCTTGATCTGAAGGAACTGGGCGCCGATCCGCTCGGCATGAGCGCCGCCAATTCGACCGGCGCGGCGGAAAATCCGGTCTTGGCCATCCGCCAGTGCAAGAAGCCGGTGATCGGCGCGATCAACGGCGTGGCTATCACCGGCGGGTTCGAGGTGGCCCTGGCCTGCGATGTCCTGATCGCTTCGACGGCCGCGCGCTTCGCCGACACCCACGCGCGAGTGGGCATCATGCCCGGCTGGGGCCTGTCGCAGCGCCTGCCGCGCACCATCGGCGTCTATCGCGCCAAGACCTTGTCCCTCACCGGTAATTTTCTCGACGCGCGAACCGCTTACGACTGGGGTCTGGTCAGCCAGGTCGTCGAGCCCGACGCCCTGATGCCGACGGCGTTGAAGCTGGCCGCCGACATGGCCTCGATCCTGGCCGAAACGCTGAGCCAATACAAGGCGATCATCGACGCGGGCTATGACCGGACGCTCGGCGAGGCCTTGGCCTACGAGCACAGGGTCTCCAGCGCCTACAACGCCACCGTCACCCCCGAAATGGTCGAAGCCCGCCGCGCCGCCATCCAGGCCCGTGGCCGGACGCAGTAAGGCGGCGCTACCGCCCCTCGAACACTGCCGGGCGCTTTTCCATGAAGGCGCGCATGCCTTCGAGGGCGTCGTGGGATTTCAGTAGCGGCAGGAGTTGCAGAAAAACGTGATGCACGTGGTCGCCGAAGGTTTCGCTCAGGCCCATGCGCATCATCCGCTTGGCCGCCTGCACGGCCAGGGGCGCATTGGCGGCGATCTCCAGGGCCAGAGCGCGCGCGACGTCGACAAGCTCTGACGGCTCAACCACCCGCGACACCAATCCCATCTCCAGACAGTCCTCGGCGCTCAATGTGCGGCCGGTGAAGATGAGTTCGGCCGCCTTCGACCAGCCGATCAGGCGCGGCAGGAACCAGGTGCCGCCTGATTCGGGTACAATGCCACGCTTGGTGAAGGCGGCGGCCATCTTCGCGCCTTTCGCCATGATGCGCATGTCGCAGCCGAGGGCGGTATCCATGCCATAGCCCGCCGCCGAGCCATTCAAGGCGCAAATGGTCGGCTTGCCCATGTTGAACAGGACCGTCGGCGGGGTGTTGCGCAGATCGAGGTCGGTAGCGTTTTCGGCCCCCGACGTTATGCCGCCGCCGTTCGGGTTTGCGGCCTTGGTGACTTCGCCCAGATCCAATCCCGCACAGAACGCCCGCCCGGTCCCAGTGAGCACCACCACCCGAACGTCCGGATCGGCGTCGGCGGCGATGAGGTACGCGGTCAGCGCGTCCAGCATGGCGCGCGAAATGGTGTTCATCCGCTCAGGGCGATTGAGCGTTATGGTGGCGACGTGGTCGGCCACAGCATAAAGGACTTCGGGTGTTTCAGACATTGGGGGCGCCTCCAGACTAGGGCGACCCTATAGAGCCTCGCAAGCGGAACGCTAGTCTTCCTTCACGGCCAGGACCTGACGGCCCTTGTACATGCCGGTCTTAAGGTCGACGTGGTGGGGTCGGCGCATTTCGCCGGTGTCCTTGTCTTCGATGAAGCTGTTGGCCGGCAGTGCATGGTGCGAACGGCGCATGTTGCGGCGCGACGGCGAGACTTTGCGTTTAGGGACGGCCATGGGGGGAGACTTCTAACGGCTTGGATTTCAGGGAGCGGCGTCTATGACGCAAAAGCCCCAAAGCTTCAAGTCTTTCGCGTCAATTCGCATCGCGAAGGCTTTTGGGCGCCACGCCCGTCCACGCGAGTTTCAGCAAAGTGGCGAGCAAGGCGTCGTTGGCCATCGCGTAGTCGACGAAAGTCGATCCCTTTCGCCCCCAATAGCCCGGGACCGGATCGATGAGTTCGGGATACCCCTCGCAAAAGTTGCGCTGGTCTTCTGGATCGAGCTTGACCATCAGCCGCGCTGGCGCGGCGCGCCAGGTGCAGTATATCTTGCCGCGCACCCGGCCCGAGGGGAACCCATGGTGATCGACTTCCACCGCGTCGGGAAACGCCAGGGCCATTGCGCGGATTGATTCGAAGCTCGCCATGGGGACCCTGCCGCCGCGACGTCGAGGATCAACGTCATGCCGACCCTGAGCGACAACGACGCAACACGTCAACTGGTGGGCTTCCCTGCAAAATTCACGCCCGAAATCGAGGCGCGGGCCCACGCTATCATAGCCCGCATGCGACAGCGTCTGCTCGGCGCCGCCATTTCGGTCTATGACAGCTACAACGACCTGGCGGTCGGCTTCGGCTCAAGCGACCGGGTGTCGGACGTGATCTTCTCGATCGCGGTGTTTCCGCGATGGGTCAGCCTGTTTCTCGTCGGTGGGCCGAAATTGGATGACCCCAAGAGCCTGCTCAAGGGCCAAGGCTCGACCGTGCGGCATATCGCTTTGGCCGGACCTCAGAGCCTCGACGATCCCGACGTGATCGCCGTGATGGATCAGGGGCTGACCCTCGCCGAAACCCCGATCGACCCGGCGGCGCCGGGTGGTCTGGTCATCAAATCGATATCCGCCAAGCAGCGGCCGAGACGACCGGGAGATCATTCAACGAGTTGATTTTATCCCGCAATCCCAAATTCCTTTTTACCCGCGGAGGCGGGGACCCAGTCTCTCCAACGATCGCACCGAACACCCTCCGATAAGAAAGAAAACCTGGAACCCCGCCTCCGCGGGGGACATGGAAGTTACAGGAGCGGGAAGCGCTACCCTTACACCAACCGGCTTTGATCCACGGCCGCGGCGATGAAGCTGGCGAACAGGGGGTGGGGCGCGAACGGGCGGCTCTTGAGCTCGGGATGGAACTGCACGCCGATGAACCAGGGATGGTCGGTGCGCTCGACGATTTCCGGCAGCAAGCCATCGGGGGAGACCCCCGTCATGATCAGGCCGGCGCTTTCGAACGCCTCACGATAGCCGATATTGACCTCATAGCGGTGGCGATGGCGCTCGCTGACCGCCGTCCCGCCATAGATGTCAGCGATTTTCGAGCCGGCGGTCAGATTCGCCTCGTAGGCCCCCAGCCGCATGGTGCCACCTAGATCATCCCCTTCTCCGCGCACTTCGCGCCGATTGCCTTGAGTCCATTCGGTCATCAGGCCGACGACCGGTTCGGACGTCGGGCCGAACTCGGAGGATGACGCGGCGGCGACACCGACGACATTGCGCACCGCCTCGATGACCGCCATCTGCATGCCAAAGCACACCCCGAAGTACGGCACCTGACGGATGCGCGCGAACTGGGCGGCGCGAATCTTGCCCTCCGATCCGCGTTCGCCAAAGCCGCCGGGCACCAATATGCCGTGCACACCCTCCAGCCGGGCGGCGGCGGCGCCATCGTCGCCCTCGAACGCTTCGCTCTCGACCCAGTCGAAAATGACCTTGACCCGGTTGGCCATTCCGCCATGAATCAACGCTTCGATCAATGATTTATAGGCGTCTTTTAAGACAGTGTACTTGCCGACGATGGCGATGGTGACCTCACCGTCGGGGTGGATGGCGCGGTCGGACACCTGCCGCCAGCGGGTGAGGTCCGGCGCGGGCGCGTCCGTCAGGCCGAACACCGCCAGCACTTCGGCGTCGAGGCCCTGGGCGTGATAGTCGAGCGGCACCGAATAGATGTTGTCGGCGTCCATGGCCTCGATCACCGCCGAGGGGCGGACATTGCAGAACAGGCCGATCTTGCGCTTTTCCTCGGGCGGAATGGGCTGTTCGCAGCGGCACAGCAGAATGTCCGGCTGAATGCCGATCGAACGCAATTCCTTGACCGAGTGCTGGGTCGGCTTGGTCTTCATCTCGCCGGCGGTCTTGATGAACGGCAGCAGGGTCAGGTGCACGAAGCATGCACGGCCGCGCGGCAACTCCTGGCCCAGCTGGCGGATGGCCTCGAAGAACGGCAGGCCTTCGATATCGCCGACCGTGCCGCCGATCTCCACCAGCACGAAATCTACCCCTTCGCCCGGATCGGCCAGGACGAAGCGTTTGATCTCGTCGGTGACATGCGGAATCACCTGCACCGTGGCGCCCAGATAGTCCCCGCGCCGCTCCTTATCCAGGATGGTCTTATAGATCTGGCCGGTGGTAATGTTGTCGGCTCTCGTCGCCGAAACGCCGGTAAAGCGTTCGTAATGGCCCAGATCAAGGTCGGTTTCAGCCCCGTCGTCGGTGACGAACACTTCACCGTGTTGATAGGGACTCATCGTCCCGGGATCGACGTTGAGATAGGGATCGAGCTTGCGCAGGCGAACCTTGTAACCGCGCGCCTGCAACAGAGCGCCGAGCGCTGCGGAGGCGAGACCCTTACCTAATGAGGAGACCACGCCGCCGGTGATGAAAATGTACCGGGCCATGGGAGCCCAGACTAGCACCGATTCGCCGGCAAGGTCGCCGCCAATCGCGCGGGGGGCCCCAGAATCTCTTACGGCGTAGGCGGCTTGGTCGGCTCCGGCGCGCGCGCGACGGGCGGCGGATTGATTGTCGGCTTGGGCGAAAGGTCGAGCGGTTGCGCCGGCTTGGGCTCCGGAATATCCAGATAGGGTGCCGGCGTTCGACCAGGCGTCTTGGTCGCGGCGGTAACGGGCGCAACTGAGTGTCTCGGCGCGGGCGCCGGCGGCAGATTGACCGTCGGCTTGGGCGCGGAGAGATCGAGCGGCCGCGTCGCATTGGTCGCCGGAACCTGCAGATTCGGCGGGGGCGTCTGGCCCGGCGCCGTCGTCGGTGTCGGCGCGGTCGTGGCGTTCAGGTTGAGCGACGTGCCTTTGAGGCTCTTCAGCAGTCCAAGCGACGAGCGTTCGCGGCCACCAACCACGGTCTGTGCGAGGCTGAGCATCAAAAAGAGCGCGAACAGGATCCAGGTGATACGGGTCAACAGGTCGCCGGCGCCACGCGCGGTCACCAGACCCGTCGGGCTGCCGCCCTGGCCCAATGCGCCGCCTTCGGAGCGCTGCATCAAGACCACGATGATCAAGAGGATGCAGACAATGATATTGAGGGTGAGAAGCAGGCCGTTCAGCATGGGAAGATCAAAGTATCCAGTTCCATCGACAGAGCCGCCGACGCGAGCGCCGCGCGGTGTATCACCAAGGCGCCGCGGAAGCCAGAGGGGCGGCCCGCGCCGTCAAATCGCGCGAATAATCTCGATGAAGTCGGTCGCTTTGAGCGAGGCGCCGCCGACTAGGGCGCCGTTGACGTCGGCGACGGCGAGGATTTCGCGGGCGTTGGCGGGCTTGACCGAGCCGCCGTAGAGGATTGGGGTGGCGGCGCCGGTCGGGCCAAAGGCTTCGATCAAATCGGCGCGGATCGCCGCGTGCATCGCTTCGATATCGGCGAGCCTGGGGGTCAGCCCCGACCCTATCGCCCACACCGGCTCATAGGCCACCGCGAAGGTGCGTCCGGCCAGATCGGCGGGAAGCGCGCCGCGCACCTGACCCTGGACGACGTCGATAGCGTGGCCGGCCCGTCGCTCCGCCAGGCTTTCACCGACGCAGACGATTGGCTCCAGGCCCGCGCGCAGGGCCCCGACCACCTTGGCGGCGACATCGGCGTCGCTTTCGCCATGGCCCGCGCGTCGCTCGGAATGGCCGAGAATGACCAGGGCCGCGCCGGCGTCCTTGAGCATTTCCGCCGAAACATCGCCGGTGAAGGCGCCCGACGCCTCGGCCCGGCAATCCTGGCCGCCGATGGCGATATCCGATCCTTTCAGCGCCCAGGCCATCTGGTCGATCAGGGTCGCCGGCGGGCAGAGCGCCACGCGGGCGGCCGCCGGCTGCGCCTTCAGGAGCCCGGCCAGAGCCCGGGCTTCCTCAAGGGCGGCGGCGAGGCCGTGCATTTTCCAATTGCCGGCGATCAAGGGGCGCGGTGGGGTCACGAGGGCGGTTTCCAAAGGCTAAAACGGCGTTGTGCGACTCGGCGGCGAAACACGCGCCGCGCGCCTCGCTTGCGGGATATGAGGCGCCTCCACTATACCGCACCGACTGCGGGCGCCATCGGGCCCGCGCTTAGACATTGGCGCGACACTTAAAACATGACCGGCTCTCTTCGTTCCACCGCGCGCAGTCCGTTCGGCGCCGCCCTGATGGGCCTGCTCATTCTGGCCTTCCTGATCCTCGGCGTGGGCGGCGGAAAGTTCCCGGACGCGTTTGGAACCACCCGCGCCGATTCGGTGGTCACCGCCGGCGCCCATGCGGTTTCGGCCAACGATTACAAACGCATCTTCGAGCAGCAGAAGCAAAAACTCGAAGAGCAGAACAAACAGCCGCTGACCACCGAACTCCTGGTTCAGAATAATGTCGACCAGCAGATTCTCGGCCAGTTGGGGCTCGACCAGGCATTTTCAGAAATGCTGACCCGCGCCGGCGTTGCGCCCGGACGGACCCTGCTCGAGGAGCAGATTCAAAAAATCATGCCCGCCGCCTTCGACAGGGTGACCGGCAAATTCAGCGCACTTCAGTTCAAGGACATGCTCGCGCAAAGGGGGCTCACCCTGGCCCAGGCCCAATCCCAGATCACCGACGAGCTGGCTCAACGCCATTTCGGCACGGCGATGGAGGCGGGTCTTAAATTGCCGCGTATCTACGCCGCCATGACGGCGGTCGCCGCGTTGGAAAACCGCGATGTCAGCTATTTCATTCTCGATCCGCGTACGGTTCCGCAGCCCGCGCCGCCCACCGACGCTCAGTTGACGGCCTTCATGCAGGAGCATGCGGCTCAGCTGAAGCGCCCTGAAATGCGCACGGTGACCCTGGTGAAGTTTTCGGCCGCAGCGCTCTCGCCGACCATCACTGTCGATCCGGCGGCGGTGCAGAAAGAATTCGACTTCCGCAAGGATTCCCTCTCGACCCCGGAAAAGCGCTCGGTGATCGAAATCCCGGTCAAGACCGCCGATCAGGCCGCTCAGGCGTCGGCGCGCCTCGCCAAGGGCGAAGACCCCGCGGCGATCGCCAAATCCTTCGGCGAGGAACCAATAAGCTATGCCGACAGCCCCCGATCGGCCATCGCCGACCGCAAGGTCGCGGCGGCGGCCTTCGCCATGTCCGCCGGCCAGACACTGGGTCCGGTTCAGGGCGACCTGGGCATAGCGGCGCTGATGGTTCTTAAGATCACCGCCGGTTCGCCGGCGACGCTTGAATCCGCCCGTCCGAAAATTGAAGCCGACCTTCGCCAGAAGGCGGCGCGCGATCAGGCCTACAAGGAGAGCCAGGCCTTCGACGACGCCCGTCAGGCCGGGAGCAACCTCGCCCAGGCCGCGCAGAAGGCCGGCGTGCCGACTGTCAGCATCGGACCGTTCGACGCCAACGGCGCGGGCCTGGACCACAAGCCCAATCCCCTGCTCAGCGACAAGATCGTCAAGGCCGCCTTCACCCAGGCGCCCACCGATGAGCCCGACCTGCAGGACGCCGGCGCCGGTGAATATTTCGCCCTCCACGTCGACAAGGTGATCGCTTCAGCCCTGCCCGCCCTGGCCGACGTGCGGCCGCAAATGGTCCAGGCCTATATAAGCCAAACCTTCATGACCGCGCTGCGCGCCAAGGTGGATGGCCTGACCGCACGGATGAAAAAGGGCGAGACCATCGATCAGGTGGCGGCGTCCGTTGGCGGACATGTTGTCCATCAGCAAGGTCTGCAACGCCTGAAAGCCCAGCAATACCAGGCTATGGGCAAGGAATTTCTGCAGGGCGTGTTCGGGGTCAAGCCGGGCGAGGCCTTCGCCGCCGGCGCGCCGGGCGGGGTCTATGTCGCCAGGCTCGACGCCGTGCGCTCCGGTGATCCGACCACGACCGCCAAGGTGCTCGACGGCATCCGCGGCCGGGTATCGCAGGATTTCGTGCGCGATATCTTCGCCGCCAGCGAGACCGCCGCGCACGATCAAATCAAGGTGACGCTCAACCTGCCCCTGGCCCGCCAGGCCATCGGCGTCGACCCCAACTTCGGAACGTCAAATACCGGAAAGACGGGGGCGAAGAGCCCGGCCAAGGCCAAGTGAGCATCGAGCCGGCCTTTCCCGCCTTCGCCGAGGTCTATGACGCTCAAGGGCCCCAACTGGTCTGGACGCGGCTGATCGACGATCTGGAGACGCCGGTTTCGGCCTATCTGAAGATCGCGCGTCAGCGACCCTACGCCTTCCTGTTCGAATCGGTCGAGGGCGGCGCCTGGCGGGGGCGCTATTCGATCATCGCCATGAACCCTGATCTGATCTGGCGGTGCCACGGCGAAACAGCCGAAATTGCGCGGGGCGTCGATGCGCCGTTCGCGCCCGAGCGGGCGGGCGCGCTGGAATCTCTGCGCGATCTGGTCGCGGCAAACCAGCTCGACATTCCGCCTGGACTGCCGCCCATGGCCGGCGGCCTGTTCGGCGTGCTGGGCTACGACATGGTGCGGCTGATCGAGCGGCTTCCCCACATCAATCCCGATAACCTCGGCCTGCCCGACGGCATTCTGATCCGCCCCGCCATCGTAGCGATCTTCGACGCCATCGCCCAGGAGATCATCCTCGTCACGACCGTCCGACCATCGGCGGCGGCCGCGCAGGAGGCCTATGCGGCGGCGCGCGCGCGGATCGATGCGGTTATCGCCGATCTCGCCAGGCCCTTGCCAGACTCCGGCGGCGCAAGCGCGCCCACGCCCGCGCCCTTTTCGTCGGCCGTCAGCCGCGAAGGCTATGGCGAGCTGGTCGAGCGGGCCAAGACCTATATTCGCGCCGGCGACATCTTCCAGGTGGTGCCAAGCCACCGGTTCAGCGCGCCTTTCGGCAAGCCGCCCTTCGCCCTTTATCGATCTTTGCGGCGGACCAATCCATCGCCCTTCCTGTTCTATCTCAATTTTCCGGGCTTCCAGATCATCGGCTCGTCGCCGGAGATTCTGGTGCGCCTGCGCGACGGCAAAATCACCATCCGGCCCATCGCCGGCACCCGCCCGCGCGGCGCGACGCCGGCCGAGGATCTGGCTCTGGAAAAGGACCTTCTGGCCGACCAAAAGGAGATCGCCGAGCACCTGATGCTGCTCGATCTCGGACGCAACGACGTCGGTCGCGTCGCCACTCTGCGCGACGCCGGGCGCAATGCGCCGCCGGGCCAGACCAACGGCCCCAATGTGCGGGTCACCGAAAGCTTCAAGGTCGAGCGCTACAGCCACGTCATGCACATCGTCTCCAATGTCGAAGGCGATGCGCCCGACGGTCTCGATCCCGTCGAAGTGCTGATGGCCGCCCTGCCCGCCGGCACGCTCTCGGGCGCGCCCAAGGTCCGCGCCATGCAAATCATTGATGAGCTCGAGGTCGCAAAGCGCGGCATCGCCTATGCCGGCGCGGTCGGCTATTTCGGCGCCGACGGCTCAGTCGACACCTGCATCGTCCTGCGCACCGGCCTGGTGAAAGACGGCGTCCTTTACGTGCAAGCCGGCGGCGGCGTCGTGGCTGACAGCGACCCGGTGGCGGAATATGAAGAGACGGTGCACAAGTCCAACGCCCTTCGCCGGGCGGCGGAAGAAGCTTGGCGCTTTGGATAAAATCACCCTCTCCCGTTGGGATTGGGGGTTCCGTTGGCGCCGCGTTCAGCGCTTCTGCTCAACCCGCCAATGCTCTAGAAGCATGTCATGATCCTCGTCATCGATAACTACGACAGCTTCACCTACAACCTGGTTCATTATCTCAATGAATTGGGCGCCGAAACACGTGTCTATCGCAATGACGCCCTGACCGTCGCCGAGGCTCTGGCGCTCAAATCAGACGCCGTGGTCCTTTCGCCGGGACCGTGCACCCCCGACGATGCGGGGATCTGCCTTAATCTGATCAAGACCGCGCCGGCCGGCTTACCGTTTCTCGGCGTGTGTCTGGGTCATCAGGCGATCGGCCAGGCGATGGGCGGGGTGGTGATCCGCGCCCAGACCCTGATGCACGGCAAGGTCAGCATCATCCATCACGGCGGCGAGGGCTTGTTCGCCGGTGTGCCGGACGGCTTTCGCGGCACGCGCTATCACTCGTTGAGCGTTCAGCGCGCCACGCTGCCGACCGCTCTTGAGATCACCGCCTGGACCGAAGACGGCGAGATCATGGGCCTTTCGCACAAGCGGCGCCCGCTGCACGGCGTGCAGTTCCACCCCGAATCTATCGCCAGCGAACACGGCCACGCGATCCTCGCCAACTTCCTAAAGATGGCCGGGGTAACGCCGGAGCATCGGCGTCCCGCCGGCGACGTTGATGATGAGCCCCGGCGAGACGTCGGCGCTCCCGGCTGATGTCCGACGCCTTCAAACCTCTGCTGGCGCGCCTTGCCGACGGCGCCGATCTGGTCGGCGACGACGCCGAGGCCTTTTTCGACGCCTGTCTGCGCGGCGAGCCCACCCCCGCGCAGGTTGCCGCCGCGGTCACGGCCATGCGTCTACGTGGCGAGACGGTCGGCGAGATCACCGCCGGCGTGCGGGCCCTACGGCGTCAGGCGCGCATTCTCGACCATCCCTATGACGTGATCGACGTCTGCGGCACCGGCGGCGACGGCTCGGACACCTTCAACATCTCAACCGCGGTGGCCTTCGTCGTCGCCGGCGGCGGGTTGAAGGTCGCCAAGCACGGCACGCGGGCGGTGACCTCGCGATCGGGATCGTCGGATGTCCTTGCCGCGCTGGGCGTGAACATTGCCGCGTCGGCCGAACAGCAGCGCCGATCGCTCGATCACGCCGGCATCTGTTTCATGTTCGCGCCGGCCCACCACGGCGCCATGAGCCATGTGCAGCCGATCCGCCAGGAGCTGGGCTTTCGCACCATCTTCAATATCCTCGGCCCCCTCGCCAATCCGGCCCGCGCCAAGCGCCAGTTGCTCGGCGTGTTCAGCGTCCGCTGGGTCGAGCCTCTGGCCAAAGTGCTGGGCGCGCTGGGCGCTGCCCGCGCCTGGGTCGTACACGGCGAGGGCCTGGACGAATTGACCACCGCCGGCGAGACTGAAGTCGCCGAATGGCGCGATGGCGCCGTGCGCCTCTTCACCATCACCCCCGAAGCCGTCGGCTTGCCACGCGCAACCCTCGCCGACCTGCGCGGCGGCCCGCCCGACCACAACGCCGCCGCCATGCAGGAGCTCCTCGCCGGGGCCAAGGGGCCTTACCGCGACGTCGTCCTCCTTAACGCCGCCGCCGCCTTCCTCGTCGCGGACGCGGTCGAGACCCTGCGCGAAGGCGTCGCGAGGGCGGCGAGCGCCATCGACAGCGGCGCCGCGAACCAGGCGCTCGAGCGCCTGATCGCCGCGACGAACGCGCCATGAGCGACATCCTCACCAGGATCGCCGCCTATAAGCGCGGCGAAGTCGCCGCCCGGCGCGCCGTCATCCCCCAGCATGCCATCAACGAAGCGATCCAAAAAGCCGGTCCGCCGCGCGGTTTTCGCGCCGCCCTAGAGCGCGCCCGCGCGCCCGGCCGCCTGGCCTTGATCGCCGAGATCAAGAAGGCCTCGCCGTCCAAGGGCTTGATCCGCGCCGATTTCGATCCGCCGCATCTGGCGCGCGCCTATAAGGCGGGCGGCGCCGCCTGCCTGTCGGTCCTCACCGACGGACCCAGTTTTCAGGGCGCGGACGGGTTTCTGACCGCGGCGCGGGAGGCCTGCGACCTCCCCTGTCTGCGCAAGGAATTCATGGTCGATCCCTGGCAAGTCGACCAATCAAGGGCCCTGGGCGCCGACGCCATTTTGGTGATTCTGGCCATGGTTGATGACTCGCTCGCTGCCGCCTTGATGAGGGAGGCCACGCGCCTGGGCATGGACGTGCTCGTGGAGACCCACGACGCAGACGAAGTCGCTCGCGCCGTGCGTCTCGGCGCGGACCTGATCGGGGTCAATAACCGGGATCTGCGTACCTTCACGACCGACCTCGCGGTGACCGAGCGACTGGCTAAAGATATGCCCGTAAAGGCGCTCCTGGTCACGGAAAGTGGTATCTTTACTCCAGACGACGCGGCCCGCCTCGAACGCGCCGGCGCCGGGGCCATGCTGGTGGGTGAAAGCCTGATGCGCCAGGCCGACATCGAAGTCGCCACGCGGGCGCTTCTGGGCGGCGCCAATCCGCCTTCTTGACAGATCAAGAGAACACTCCGAGAACACGCCTCGACGTTTTTGATTTGTTCCGACGAGATTCGGAATATTTAAGCGAGGCGACCATGCTCACGCGCAAGCAACATGAACTTTTGATGTTCATCCACGAACGCATCAAGGAAACGGGTGTTTCGCCCTCTTTTGACGAAATGAAGGAGGCGCTTGATCTGGCCTCCAAGTCCGGGATCCATCGCCTGATCACCGCGCTTGAGGAACGTGGCTTCCTGCGCCGCCTCGCCCACCGCGCTCGCGCGCTGGAAGTGGTGAAGATGCCCGAGCAGGCCACCACTGCCGCTCCCGCTCAGGGACGCACCGCCTTCCAGCCGCAACTCGTCGAGGCCTATCGCGCCATGCCGATGGCGGCCAACGATACCCGCGAACTCTCGATCCTCGGCAAGATCGCCGCCGGCACGCCGATCGAGGCGATTCAGCATGAGCGCGACCGCATGCACGTGCCGGAATCGATCCTGGGTTCAGGCGAGCACTATGTACTGGAGGTGCAGGGGGATTCGATGATCCACGCCGGCATTCTCGACGGCGACTTCGTGGTCATTCGTAAGACCAGCACCGCCAACTCCGGCGAGATCGTCGTCGCCCTGATCATGGGCGAGGAAGCCACCCTCAAACGCCTGCGTCGCAAGGGCGCCTCGATCGCTCTGGAAGCCGCCAATCCGGCCTACGAAACCCGCATTTTCGGCCCCGACCAAGTGCAGGTGCAGGGCAAGCTGACAGGGCTGATCCGGCGATACCACTAAGCGGGCGCCACGATCCTGACGCGGACCGGTGATTTTGGTTGGAGGCAAATTCACAGGTCAACGTTTAGTGATTCGATGGGTCGGCGACTGAAGCAACGAAATCCGGACTGCCAGGCTGTGCGCGGTTGCGCCGACTCATGACTCCTGACCGCCGTCGGCCGATCAAGCAAAGTTATGTAGTCGGCGCGGCGTGGAGCGTCGGCTGTCACTTTTTGATCGTCGCCGCCCTGCTCACCGCGCACGGCGAGGCGGCGCCGAAGCACATAGAACAAGTCCCGATCGTGGTGACCATGATCGAGATGCCAAAGCCGCCCCCTCCCCCGCCGCCGCCCGTCGAAACGGAAGCGCCGGCGCACGCCAAGCCGCCGCCGCCACGCACGACCCTGGTCAAGCCCAAGCCGGCCACACACACCGACGTCAAACCCTTGCCGGCGGCGAAGGCCCCAGTGGCGGTGGCGGCCGTCGCGCCCGGCCCTTCGGGAAACGGCATCAGCGACTCGCAGATCGCCGGCGCGGGCACCGCCGATGGCGGCGGCGCGGGGGCGGGCTGCGACATGGCGCGCAAGGTGCAGAGCGCCCTGCGCCGCGATTCCCTGGTCCGTAATGCCGTATCCAGTTCTTCGGGCAAGGCCCTGATGGTCTGGGACGGGGATTGGGTGCGGGGCAATGGCGAGGACGGCAAGGGCCTTGCCGCCGTCCGCGAGGCTATCCTGTGGGAAGTCGCCTTCGCGCCCGCGGAGTGCCGCAAACAGCCGGTGCACGGCCTGGTGTTAATCTCGCTGAACGGCGCCGGAGGGCCCGTCCGGCTCGGCATCGGATCGGGCGAATGGCGCTGGGCGGATCTGCTTCACCCGCGCCGGGGCTATTAGGCGAGGCGTACGCTTTCCCTCCCCTTAATGGGGACGGTGGCTTGGAGCGGAGCGACAAGACGGGTGAGGCTGCTTAGGCTCTCCCCCGGTCGCTGACGCGACTCGACCCTCCCCATAAAGGGGAGGGAGAGCCCGAAATAAAAAAATGGTTAGTCCATCACGATCACCACGACGCGGCGGTTCTGCGCGCGGCCGTCGGGTGTGGTGTTGGCGGCGACCGGCGCGGAGTCGCCATAGGAAATGGTCGACATCCGGTTGAGCGCAACGCCTTGCTGGTTCATGAACAGGCGCACCGCCTCGGCCCGCGATTCACCCAGCCGCATGTTGAGATCCTTGGAGCCGGTATTGTCGGTGTGGCCCTGGATTTCAAGATAGACGTTCTTGTTGTCGCCCTTCAACTTGGTCGCGAAGTCGGTGAGCCGGGTCTGCGCCTCGGGCGAGAGCTCCGACCGGTTGACCGGGAACTTCACCGAATCGTCCGACAGCACCATGGAATAGAGGAACTTGCCCTCGGCCAGCTTGCCGGCGGCTGTGGCGCGATCCATCGCGTCCTGCGTGGCCTGATCGAGGTGAGTAAGGCGCGGTTGCACCTTTGCGTCCTCACTGCCCACTAGCTTCTGAACGAAGCCCTTGGTTGCGCACCCGCCAAGGCTCAGGGCGCCGACCGCAAGCGCGGTGACGGCGATCATGGAAATTCGCGTTCTTTGCATCAATTGCTCTCCGGCCGCCCCCGACCATCTGACATAACTTAACTGAAGTTCATTTTGTTCCATAGCCGCCACAATCTTGTCGGTCGCCGATTTTGATTGACAGAACTATTTTATTATATAACTATTTTATTATATAACTATTTTGTTACTATTTTTTTGAGAAACGCCCGATGCCCGATCTCGACGCCGTGTTCGCCAGCCTGGCCGACCCGACCCGCCGGGCGATCCTCGCCCGTCTGGCGATCGGCGAAGCGACGGTGTTGGATATCGCCAAGCCGTTTTCGATGACCCAGCCGGCGATCTCCCGCCACCTGAAGGTGCTTGAAGGCAGCGGATTGATCGTGCGCCGTGTCGAGGGCGCCAAACACCCTTGCCGCCTCGCGCCCGACGGCCTGGCGACGATCGAGCCGTGGCTCGACATGCTGCGCGCGGCCCTGACGAAAAACTACGACCGGCTGGACGGTGTTCTGGCCGCCATGACCCCTAACCTAGGTAAGGATCCGACATGACCAAACTTACCATGACGGTTGAAGGCGATCACAACTTCATCGTGACCCGGCGCTTCGCCACCCCGCCCCAAGCGGTCTATCGCGCGCACCTCGAGCCGGCGTTGATCCAGCGCTGGATGCTGGGCCCAGAGGGTTGGACCATGCCGGTGTGCGTCAACGAGGCGCGGCCGGGCGGCAAGATTCGTTATGAATGGGCCGACGGCGCCGGCCACCGCTTTTACCTGACCGGTGAATTTGTTGAACTCACGCCGTTCAGCAAGATCGTGCACGTCGAGCGCATGCATATGCCCGACGCGACGCCGGACAACCACGTCGAAACCCGCTTCGAGTCTGATGGCGCTGGCACTCTGATGACCATGCGCATGACCCTCCCCAATCCCGAAACCCGCGCCGTCATGCTGGCCAGCGGCATGGAATTCGGGATGGAGGCGAGCTACGTGCGGCTGGACGCTATGATCTAACGCTACGGCGCCGTTGACCCCGGCGCCGGTTAGGCTATGCCTCGACGCCCCTTGGGCTCAGCCCGTAACGAACAAGAAGGACCCTCCATGTTCTCGCACATCATGATCGGCACGAACGACCTCGAGCGCGCCAAAACCTTCTACGACGCCCTGCTGGGCACGCTCGACGTTCCGGCGGCGAGCGTGGACGGCCATCGCATTTTCTATATGACCCCGACCGGCGTCTTTTCGGTCTCCCAGCCGATCAATGGCGAGCCGGCGACCCACGCCAATGGCGGCACCATTGGCTTTGCCGCCAAAACGACGCAACAGGCGGACGCTTGGCATGCCGCCGGCCTGGCCGCCGGTGGAACGACTTGCGAAGACCCTCCCGGTGTGCGGGAAGGCCAAATGGGCAAGCTGTATCTCGCCTATCTGCGCGACCCGGACGGCAACAAGCTCTGCGCCCTGCACCGGATGTAAGGGGCTGGAATTTGGGGGAGGGGCGCCGGCGGCCTAGTCTATCGAGCCGGCGCGCTCCTCCCATTTCCGACACAGGCTATCGTATGCCGGAAGCTACTGACGCGCGGAAGTTCGGGAGAATGTGACCGTTACGACCGTGCCGCTCGGCACCACCGAACCCGGCGGCGGCTTCATTGACACGATGTCGCCGTCGTTCGTGACGGCGACCGTATCGTCCTCGACGGACTTGATTATTAGTCCAAGATCGTCGGCTGATTTGATCTGCCCGCCGTCGCCCCGGTCAACGGTTTCCATGTCTCCCCAGTTCGGGATGGTCACGAAGACGGGCGGAGGGGGCGCCGGCGATCCGGCGATCCGACCCGGCAATTGGATCGTGCCGACGTCCAGAACGGGAAAAGCGGCGTCCTTCGGAAAATTCAAGGCATGCGAGGCCGCCGCCGCGATCTGGTCGAGGTCGCTTTGCAGCTTGCCGCGCAAGACCGTCAGCGCTGCCGCGTCGGGACCGATGAACTGCGCCGGATTGGCCAGAATATAGTCCACGTTGTTCAAGGCTTGAATATCGTCATCTCGCGCGGTGGCGCACTGTTCAAGAACATCTTTCTGGTGCTGCAGGTCGATGTAGTTGGGAGGCGCCGGCAGCGGAAGGATGCTATAGGAATCGAGCAATACGGTGTACGGGACCGGATTGGCGTCGACCGTCTCGTAGAATTTCTGCGCGGCGGCCATGAGTTCGGGGATCGTATGCGGCAATGTTCCCAAGGCGCCCCCCTCGGCATAGCACTTAACGTTGGTCTGCCGGGTTGAAAGGGATTGCTTAAGGTCGGAACTGAACTCACCCGAAGCGCTGAACGCCGCATATGATCCCTTGAGCGAGATCGACAGCGAGGTCTTGTCGGTCTGATCGTGTGTCGTGACTTCGACGAGGCCGTAGAAAAAACCGCCCGTCAGCATCCCGCGGACAAACATGTCGCCGAATTGATCCTGGAACTGCGTTGTTTGGCCATTGGCCAGCAAATTGGCCGCCGCGACGCTGATACCCGGTTGAGGAATGGACTCGAACGCCTTGGTCACCTTGACGGTCACCAAAAGATACAGCGAGCTGTCATTCACATTCGTGCTCTTGGCGAAATCCATGCGCGCCGATGCGCTAAAGAGCCCGACGCCCCCACTCGCAGAGGCGGAGATGCCCAGGGACGTGGTCATCTGCGAGAAGGATTCGATCTCGGTCATCTGGTAGGTCACGACGTCGCCACCCGCCTGCGGCACGGTAGCGGGCGCTCCGCTGGCGGCCATGTTGCGGGCGTCGCCGCTGGCGCTGTCCACGCCAACGCCATAGGTGTACCCGTTCATGTATCCCACTGTGGCGGCGGTCATGTTCGTTTCTCCGTTTCGCTATTACGGCGGAGAGCGAGACAAGAAACAAAACAAGTTTTTGGGAGGCGCCCGGTTACGCGACCGGCTCCGGCGCCACACGCGCGTCAGCATCCGGACAAAGGCGCGCCAATGCGACGACGGCCTTAGGCTTGTCTCGCTCTCAACTGTGTAGGAGTGAACGTCAAACCTGTCGCCGCATTCGTATCTGCTCCACGGATACGGGCCACGCCGTCGTCACCCCCCTGCCCCCGTCCACGGCCTCTTGCCCCGCATCGGTTGCGACCAGACGATGCGCCAGCCGTGCGGGGCGGGATAGACTTCCGCCGCGCCGCCAATGTCGAAATCGAGACGCCGCAGGACGATCACCTCCTTGCACGACGCCGGCGGATCGACCGGCGCGCGCAGGATAAGAACGTCGGCGCGCTCGCACATGGCTTTGAGCCGATCGCCGCTGGGATGGCGCTTGGTCCACCAGGCCGCGATGGCCGGGCGGGCGCCGCCGGTGGGCGTGCAGCCGTTGCGGTCACAGTCGAAGGCCGCCTCCTGAGCGATCTGCGCATTGGCCGGGAGGACAAGATCGCGCCGCTGGGCCCACAACTGTGTGGCGTAGGCGCGCTTGTCGGGCTTGAGGGTGACTTCGCGCCCATCGATGACCACCGCCGCGTCATTGCCGTCCGACGCGATCCAGGCAACGGGGGCCAAAGGTCTTGGCCACACGGCCACGGCCATGGCCATGGGGAGCCCAATCCAGCGCAGGGATCCGCGCCACAGGCATGCGAAGATTATGCCGAGGTAGGAGATGGCCAGGGCGATTTGCGGCGCGCTCGGCATGGTGATGGCCGCGCCGGGGGCGGTGGCGAAGACGTGGCCGAGGCTGTTGATGGTCCGGGCCGCCCAGCCGGCGACGTAAAGGACCGGAACACCGATGGAATGGCTGACGCCGATACCCTGGGCCAGTAGGCAAAGAGCCAAGGCCGGCATCATCACCGCGCTGGCAACGAAATCAGCGGTGAGGTTGGCGAAGACGCCATAGTTGGCGACGCGGTTGAAGTGCTGGATGGCGAAAGGTCCGGTGGCCGCGCCGGCGACAAAACTGACCATGGCCAGGGCGACGACCCAATCGCGGGTCTTCTGCAGCGCCGCCAGAGGCCAGGCGAGGCCGGGCGTCCTCGGATGGTGCGGCCAGATCTCGGCCAAGGCGACGAGCGAGGCGGTGGCGCAAAACGACATTTCGAAGCCCGGCGCCAGCAACACGTCTGGCTCGATCAGGAGGATGATGAAAGCGGCGACAGCCAGGGAATGCAGGCTGACCGCCCGGCGGTCGACCAGGATGGCGAAGAAAGCGACGCTGGCGGTGATCGCCGCCCGCCTTGCCGGGGGGTGCGCGCCCGACAACACCAGATAGCCGGCGACGGCAACGAGGGCGACGGCCCCGGCGACCTTCTTGCCGGAGACGCGCAGGGCCAGCCACGGCCAGGCGGCGATGGCCAGCCGGACGGCGAAGAAGGCGAAACCGCACACCGCGGCGGTGTGCAGGCCGGCGATGGCCAGCATGTGCGCCAGGCCCGAGCCGCGCAGGTCGTCGCGGTGATCGGCGCTCAGCCAGTCCTGGTGGCTGGTGGTGACCGCGACGGCGAGGCCCGTCGCGCCGCCGTCATCGGACCCCATGACGGCCGCGATATCATGCGCCAACCGCTTGGCCACCTTCCAGCGCATGGCGTTGACCGCCATTTCCGCGCGCAGGCGCCAGGGCGGCGTGGGCAGGGCGACCCAGTCCGGTTGACGCAAGGCGATGCCGACGCCACCGATCCCCTCGAACCAGGCGTCGCGGGCGAAATCATAGGCGCCCGGCGCGGCGGGGCCGGGCGGCGGATCGAGCAGGGTCAGCAGATGAATCGGCGTTCCCGGCGGCGGCGCGCCTTCCGGGCCGCCCGGCGCGGCAATGACAACGCGGATACGGGTCGGAGTCTCCTCCGGCGAGAGGCGCGACACACGCACCGGCGCGATCAGCAGTCGCTCGCCCCGCTCGCTCGGCGAGGCGATATCGACGACCCAGCCGTCGACGTTGACCATGCCGAGATTCGCCCGCGCAATCGGCGCGGCGATACGGTCGCTGTGCAGCTTGGCGACCAGAAAGCCCGCGCCGGCCATGGCCGCCAAACCGGCGATGGCGAGGACGCCGCGATGACGGGTGAAGCGCGCGGCGGCGATCGCGGGAATAGCGAGAGCGGCGGCGACCAGCCAGACGATCCACGCCGCCGGCTCGCTCTTAAGGCCCAAATAGCTCGCCGAGCCGATCCCGAACGCCACCGGAACCCACAACAGCACCCGGTCGGCCTGGGCGGCGACGGCGGCGGCCCACCACGCCTTGGTGGCCTCAGCGCTAGGAAGGGCGCGTCGGCGCGTGATATGACCCGCCGCTTGCGCCCACCGCGCCCGCCATTTGCCGCCCGGCGCCGCGCCGAGCGCTTCATCCGGAACCGCAATGTCCGCCTCAAATCGCCCCGTTGTCACCCGTATCGCCCCTTCGCCGACCGGCTCCATGCACATAGGCACAGCCCGCACGGCTTTGTTCAACTGGCTTTATGCCCGCCACACCGGTGGGACCTACCTCTTGCGCATCGAAGACACCGACCGCGAGCGCTCCACCGAGGCGGCGGTCGGAGTGATCCTGGAGGGATTGAAGTGGCTGGGCCTGGAGGCGGACGCGCCACCGGTGTTCCAGCACGCCCGCGCCGACCGGCACAAGGCCGAAGTCCTGCGCTTGCTGGACGAAGGCCGCGCCTATCGCTGTTTCATGAGCGTTGAGGAACTTGCCGCCGAACGCGAGCGCGCCCGCGCCGAAGGCCGGACCATTCGCTCGCCGTGGCGGGACCGCGACGCGCCGGTGAGCTCGAACGACCCCTTCGTGGTGCGCTTCAAAGGGCCGCTGGAGGGCGAAACCGTGGTCGACGACCTGATCAAGGGAACGGTCACCTTCGCCAACAAGGAACTCGATGATCTGGTTCTGCTGCGCACGGACGGCGCGCCGACCTATAATCTGGCGGTGGTGGTCGATGACCACGACATGGCCATCACTCATGTCATCCGCGGCGACGACCACCTTAGCAACACCGCGCGCCAGACCTTGATCTATCAGGCGATGGGCTACGATCTGCCGGCCTTTGGCCACTTGCCGATGATTCACGGCGAGGACGGCGCCAAGCTTTCCAAGCGCCACGGCGCCCAGGCGGTCGGAGAGTTCGCCGATATGGGCTATCTGCCCGAAGCCATGCGCAACTATCTGGCGCGCCTCGGCTGGGGGCACGGCGACGAAGAGCTCTTCACCGACTCCCAGGCGATTACCTGGTTTGACGTCAAGGATTGCATCCGTTCGCCGGCGCGGTTGGACTGGGCCAAGATCGCCCACGTCAACAATCACTATATCCGGCTGGCCGACGAAGGAAGGCTGGCCGATCTGGTGACGGTCGCCATAGCGGCAAATGGCGAAGCAGGCGGCGAGGACACGCGGGCGCGACTGATGGCGACCATTCCCCTGGTCAGGGACGGCGCCAAAACGACGTTGGAACTGGCCGAGCTTTGTCGGTTCGCCCTCCTCAAGCGGCCCCTGGCGCTCACGGAAAAGGGCCTCGCCCTGCTCACGCAAGAGACGCGGGGGCGGTTGGCGCGTCTGGCGCAGTCACTCGTCTGCGCAGACGATTGGACGGTGGCCGGACTGACCGCAACTCTGCGCGCGTTCGCAGAAAATGAGAACATCGGCTTTGGCAAGTTCGGCCCGGCCTTGCGCGCCGTGCTGGCCGGCGTCGCGCCCGGTCCCGATCTGGCCAGCGCGCTCGCCGCCCTTGGCAAAATCGAGAGCTTGGCGCGTATCAACGACGCTCTTTCGCAGTCGCAATAAGCCGCTATAAGGCGAACCGAACAATCGTTTACCAACGTGCGCGGGACTGTGAAGGAGATTGGGGCATGGCCGATAAAGCGACGCTGACTTTGGGTGACAAGAGCTATGACGTCGCGGTGCTGAAGGGCACGACCGGGCCGGATGTTGTCGATGTGCGCAAACTTTACGCCGACGCTGACGTCTTCACTTTTGATCCGGGATTCACCTCCACGGCCAGCTGCGAGAGCAAAATCACCTATATTGACGGCGACGCAGGCATTTTGCTGCACCGCGGTTATCCGATCGAACAGCTTGCTGAACACTCCAGCTTTCTGGAGGTCTGCTACCTCCTCCTCAACGGCGAGTTGCCCAACGCGGCGCAATTCGTCGAATTCGAGAGCACCATCACCCACCACACCATGATCCATGCGCAATTTGACCGGTTCTTCACCGGTTTTCGCTCCGACGCGCACCCGATGGCGATCATGACCGGCGCGGTCGGCGCGCTGTCGGCCTTTTACCACGACAGCATCAACGTCGACGATCCCGAGCAGCGCAAGATTTCCGCCCATCGCCTGATCGCCAAGATGCCGACGATCGCCGCTCGCGCGTTCAAATATTCCATCGGCCAGCCGTTCGTCACGCCACGCAACGACATGTCCTATGCGGAAAACTTCCTGCGCATGGCTTTTTCCGTACCGGCCGAGGATTGGAAGCCCAATCCGGTGTTGACCCAGGCGATGGATCGCATCTTCATCCTGCACGCCGACCACGAGCAGAACGCTTCGACCTCGACGGTGCGGCTGGCCGGGTCGTCCGGCGCCAATCCTTTCGCGTGCATCGCCGCCGGCATCGCCTGCCTGTGGGGGCCCAGCCACGGCGGGGCCAATGAAGAAGCCCTGATGATGCTGCACGAAATCGGCACGGTCGATCGCATCCCTAAATACATTCAGGGCGTCAAGGATCGGAAATACCGCCTGATGGGCTTTGGCCATCGCGTGTACAAAAACTACGATCCGCGCGCGACGGTAATGCAAAAGACCTGTCACGCGGTGCTAGCCGAAGTCGGCGACCTTGACGACCCCTTGCTGAAGGTCGCCCTTGAACTGGAGAAGATTGCCCTCAACGATCCCTACTTCGTCGATCGCAAACTGTTTCCCAACGTCGATTTCTATTCGGGCATCACCTTGAAGGCGATGGGCTTTCCGATGACCATGTTCACTGTCCTGTTCGCCCTGGCGCGCACGGTCGGCTGGATCAGTCAATGGAAGGAAATGTTCGAGGACCCCCAGCGCAAGATCGGCCGCCCCCGTCAGCTCTACACCGGACCTTTGAAACGCGACTACGCGATGATCGAGACGCGGGGCTAGGCGCGCCCTTTCCCGCCATTCGCTTTCGGGCGGAGTAACCGGGGCCGGACAGCGGATTTCGACGCGCCGGCTTTACGCGCGCTTTCTAACGCGCGACCATGCGGCGCGCGACTAGGGGGATGTTCGCCGATGACGCCCAGCCAATACCTCGACCGCTATCACAACCTCGCCTACACGCTTGATGATGACTCGACGGGCGTCGCCCATCTTAGTCGGTATCAAAGCGGGGATTTCGGGCCGTGCTGGAACGCCCGCGGGCCCATCCTTCAAGGCATAGCGCGGGACCTCAACCACCAGCCCGGTTATAGCCACGTAAGCGCTTGGGCGTTGCCGGCAAGTTTCACCATCGAGGACGCGACCTTGACCCAAATGGGCGTCCTGCGCGCCTTCATGGGCAAGGCATCGCCGGACGAATTAGCGGACGTGATCTGGCTGGCGCACCGTTATGGCCTGATCGCGAACCCGGCGCACCCGCGGCCGCCGCCCACCCGAACCGTTGAACAATATGTCACCGACTTTCTGGGCCTCGATTGTAACGCCTTTGTCGGCAACTATTACGGGCTCAATCCGGAGACGGAAATTCCGACCTATCAACGGTCGGCGCGTCGGCGCACGGCCAGCGAGGTTAGTTCGGGCGACATCGTCGTCCCGACCGTGGTGATCAACGGCCGGCGGGTCGGCGAACACATTGCCCTGACCGAGGGATTTCAGGGTGACGTGCTCACCATGGTCGAATGGGGCCAGGAAGGGCAAAGGCATCACATCAGCCGCCACCGCGTGCGTACGCAAATCGACGAGCAAGGCTGGCTCTACTACGACTATGTCTCGCTGGAAACGCGGCACCGCGACATGCCGGGCCGCAAATACTTCCACGCCCCGCCGCGCACGCCGGTTCATCGCGGCTACGACCTTCTGCGCCCCGAATAGACTCTGGTCCGCCCACGGGACCAAAACTCACTTTCTATGCGGTTCGCGCCGCAAGATCCTTACCACCGCGTCCGCCGCCGCGGCGATCGGATCGGCGACATCGCCGCGCATAATCGCCAGAGCGGCGCTCTGGGCGGCGATCTGCGCGGTGCGCGCCTTTGGATCACCCAGCAGCCGACCGACCCGCGTCGCCAGGGCAGGCCCGGTGCAGGCGCTCTGAACCAGTTCGGGCGCGACAAAGGCCTGGGCGGCGACATTGATCAGGGTGATGTAGGGTGTGCGGATCAAGCGTTTAGCGACGGCGGCGGTCAGCGGCCCCAGTCGATAGGCAACCACCATTGGACATCCGGCCAAGGCCAGTTCGGTAGTCACTGTGCCGCTGCAGGCCATCGATACGGTCGCCGCGAGCATGGCGTCCCTGTGCGCGGTCTCGCCCTCGATCACGCGGACCGGTGAGGGCCGCGCGGCGACCCGCGCTTTAATTTCATCGGCGACGGATGGAGCGGCGGCAATGACGACCTTCAGCCCGGGCCGCTCGACCATCAGAGTGGCGATGGCCTCCTGAAACGGTGGCATGAGTCGCTCGATCTCGCCCTGCCGACTGCCCGGGAGAACCAGGAGAATGGGGTCGTCCTTCGCTGCGCCGATCTGGGCGCGAAGACGCGCGGGATCGGCGCCGGCAAGATCGCGGGCGAGCGCCGGATTGCCCACAAAAGTCGTCGCCAAGCCATGAGCCTCGAAATACGGGGCGTCGAAGGCGTGGATGGTTAAGAGGTGGTCCACCGCGCGCGCCAGGGTCCGCGCCCGCCCGGGCCTGGTCGCCCAGACCTGGGGCGCGACGTATTTGATCAATTTCATATGCGGATCGACCCGGCGAAGGGCATGGGCGACGCGCACGTTGAAGCCCCAGGCGTCAATCAGGATCGCCGTATCCGGCGCCTCACGGCGGGCAAGGTCGGCGGTCTCGCGCACCCGGCGGAGCACGCGCGGATAGGCCGCCACGGCGTTGAACAGGCCGATGAGAGCGAGCGAGGTCGGATCGAACCGCGATGCAATCCCCTCGGCGGCCATGCGCGGCCCGCCCACGCCGACGAACCGCACCCCCGCGCCCAGCCGTGCGCGCAGGGCGGCGATCAGGTTCGCGCCCAGAAGGTCGCCGGAGGCTTCGGTGGCGACCAGCATGATGCACTTTGGTTTCACGACGTCTCCGAGACGCCAAACACAAACAGGCCCAGCGTGTCGGCCAAGGCGCCCACTTCGTCCCGCTCCAGCACCAAGAGGCGTCCGACCTCGCCGACGATGCCGGCCAGACCCGCCTCGGCGGCGAGGCGAACGGTCGAGGGTCCGATGGTCGGCATGTCGATCCTCTTTTCTTGTCCGGGCTTGCAGGCTTTGGCGAGTACGCCGCGCCGCGCCTCCACCGTGCCCCGGATCGCCGTCGGCAGGCCGGCGACACGGGCCAGCATGGCGTCGGTGCCCTCCTGCGCCTCCAGCGCCAGGATCAGGCCATTGCAGACGGCCGCGCCCTGACCGGCGTCGAGACGGCCGATTGCGCGGGCCGCCTCCAGCGCGCGGGCGATGTCGTTCTGATGAGCCGGACCCGGCGTATGGCGCCCCAGAGTCCCTTCCCCCAAAACCAGGTCGCCGCGCACTTGGTGCGCGCCCTCCACGGCGAACCCCTCCTTCTCGAATTCGCGCAAGAGGAAGGTCAAAAGGGCGTCGTCGCCGCCGCGCGCGGCCTTGAGCGCGCCCGGCAGGGCGATAAGTCCGCGCGCGTCCGGCCTGAGGTCGGCGAGACTAGGTCGGTCGATGCCGCCGGCGAAACAGACGTTTTCGCAACCCGCCGCGCGCAGGGCGGCAAAGCCCTTGCCAAGTTCGGCGACGCCAAGATCGGCGCCGTCAAACGCGGCAAGCTCCGACGCGGCGAACCCCTTCAGTCGAATGACGAAGAACGGACGCCCGACGCTTTGGCAATGCCGCACCAGGCTGAGCGGAAGCTCCCCGCCGCCGGCGATGAGGCCGATCTTGCGCACAAACCCTACACTTCCCGCTGCGGCGTGGTGAGCGGCCGATTGGAGTCGGCGCGGATGAAGTTGACGATCTCCATGACTTCTGGCGAGCCGGCGTAGACCTCGGCGGTATCCTCCAGACGCTCCTGGAACGTGCCTTCTTCGGCGAACAGCATGCGGTAGGCGGCGCGCAGGGTGTTGATCGCGTCGCGCGAAAACCCGCGGCGCTTGAGGCCCACCAGATTGAGTCCCTCGAGGTGAGCGTGATTGCCCCACACATTGCCAAACGGAATGACGTCGTGGTTGACCCCGGCCATGCCGCCAACGAAGGCGTGGCGACCGATGCGGATGTATTGATGCGCCGCCGAAAGCCCCCCCATGATCACGTGATCCTCCAACACCACGTGTCCGCCGAGCGTAGCGCTGTTGGCCATGGTCACCTGATCGCCGACGATACAGTCATGGCCGATATGCACGCCTACCATGAAAAAGCCGTCCGCGCCGACGATCGTGACACCGCGCCCGGCCGCCGAACCGCAGTGCATGGTGACCTGCTCGCGGATGATGTTGCGCGGGCCGACCACGAGCCGCGTCGGCTCGCCGCGATGGCCGGCGTATTGTGGCGGTGCGCCGATGTTGGCGAAGGGGTGAATGACGCAACCTTCGCCGACTTCGGTGTGACCTTCGACGACCACGTGGGAGAGGAGTTTCACGCCAGCGGCGAGATCGACGTCCGGGCCGACCACGCAATAGGGGCCGATTTCGACGTCGCCGGCAATCCGCGCCTTTGCGTCGACGATCGCGGTGGGGTGGACGAGCGTCATTTGCGGGTGTCGTATAGCATGGCCGCGAATTCAGCCTCGGCGGCGAGTTTGCCATCCACCATGGCGCGGCCGTGAAACTTGACCACGTCGCCGCGCGCGCGCGCCACCTCGACCTCCAGGCGCACGATGTCGCCGGGCACGACGGGCTTGCGGAACCGGCAATTGTCAACCGACATGAACAGAATGATCTTGCCTTCGGGATCGGTGTCCCAGGATTTGGACATCAGGAGGCCGCCGGTCTGGGCCATGGCTTCAATGATCAGCACGCCGGGCATGACCGGATTGCCGGGAAAATGGCCGGCGAAGAACGGTTCGTTGATGGTGACGCATTTGATGCCGACGAGGGATTTGTTCGGCACGAACTCCGTCGCGCGATCGATCAGCAGGAAGGGCGGACGGTGCGGAATGCGCCGCATGATCTCCTGAACGTCAATCTCGGTCGTCGGCGGCGCCTGTATCGCGGCTTGGGTCATGGTTCCCCTTCAATTTCGTTCTTGGCGTGCGCGGCGCGCGCCAGCCATGCGGTTTGCCGCATCCAACTTCTGACCGGGCGGGCCGGAAATCCGCCCCAGGACTCGCCCGCCGGCACGTCCTTCATCACCCCGGCCGCCGCCGCCAGGCGAGCGCCGGCACCGATGGCCAAGTGATCGGCCACGCCGACTCGTCCGCCCATCTGACAGCCGTCGCCGATGGTGACACCTCCCGAAATGCCGGTCTGGGCGGCCAACACGCAGTTGCGACCAATGACAACGTTGTGGGCAATCTGCACCAGATTGTCGATCTTGGTGTTTTCGCCAATGACCGTATCGTCCCAGGCGCCGCGGTCGACGCACGTGTTGGCGCCGATCGTCACCCCATCCTGCAGGATGACTCGCCCTAACTGCGGCAGGTCGACCACGCCGCGCGCTCCCACGGCGGCGCCAAATCCCGCCTCGCCGATCACGGCGCCGGCGTAAATCTTCACCTTGTCGCCGATGAGCGCGAAACCAACACGGGCGCCCGCGCCGACATAGCCGTCCCGACCGATCGCGACACCCGGGCCGATCACGGCGCCCGGCGCGATATAGGTTCCCCGCCCGATGCGCGCGCCCGCGCCAACCGTCGCACCCGGCGCGATATCGACGCCGTCTTCAATCTCGGCCGAGGGGTGCGCGCGGGCGTTGCCACCTTCGTGCCGGCGCGGGCGATGAAAATGGTCTGCCGCCGCGGCGTAACCAGCCTGCGGCCAAGCCGTGATCAGGGCCGCGCAGCCCTCCGGCACGGACGCCGCATCCGCCTCGTTGACGAAACAGGCCCCCGCTCGCGTCGTCGCCAGTATCTCCAGGTGTTTGCGATCGGCGTAGAATGAAACGCCGGCGCCATCGGCGGCGCTCAGGATCGCGACATGATTGATCTTTCGACCCGCACGTGCGTCATCCAAAACGACAGCGCCAGCGAGCCGGGCCAGCGCGCCCAAATCGAGCGCGCCGCCCAGGTCGAAGAAACGCGGATCCGGCGTCATAAAACTTGTTGACGTCTTATCGACGTCTGAATCAAGCTCTCCGCTTTTGACTCTGAAACACGATTCAGACACGAGTTGGTTCCGTCTCACGTCATCGTGCTCCAGCCGGCAATCGGACGGCCCGCGACTTAGCGCGCCGGAGCCGTCCCGGTGTCGAGGTGTTCGCGATCGAACGGGAACTGTTGAATTTTGGCGTTGAGGGCCGCCACGGCGCCAGACGTCAGATCCATTTCGTTATTGGCCATCATCACCGATCCCCGGTCCAACAGGATCGAGCAACGGTGTGACTGATAGAGCGACTGGGCGATCGGCTCGAGCTCCTGGGCGACTCGATTGAGAGCCTTGTCCTCTGTGGCTTTGACCTCGCGCTGGCGCAGGTCGGCTTTTTCACGCAGGGCGTTGATCCGGCCCTGGAGAGCCTGACCCCGCGTTTGATAGACGGCGGCGTCCAGCGACGCGCGCTGGGCTTCGAGCGCCTTGACGTCCGTGGCGATCGCCGTGTCTTCCGGATTAAGCTCGGCCTTCACCTGGGCGACGATTTGATCGAGACGAGTGTGGATATACTGGCCGACCGCCGAGGCGCCGATCGTCTGATTGACCGAAAACACGCACACGCCGGGAATCGCCGGACCCTGCGCAATCGCGGGCCTAGCGGGCGCCGCCGCGGCGGGCCGCGTCTGCGCATTGACTGTCGTTGCGGCGGCGATCAGCGCCATGGCGCTGAGACCGATCAATTTGGAATAGTTTGTAGTCATGAGCCTATTGGAACCTTGTTGAGGTGGAAAAACGGAACAATTCCGTTCTATCGTACGGGTCTTTTTTGATAATTTTACTGAAATCGAAGCGAAGAGGACCCAGAGGAGACTTCCAGAAGATGCTGATCCCGGCTGACGCCCGGAAGCCGAGATCGTCCTGCACCCCGATCAACGGTCCGCCGGTGTCGGGATTGATCTTGTTCGCCCGGTCCAGGATCCCGAGCGTGCCGAAATCGGTAAACAGCGCGGCGTGGATGCCGTATTGTTCGGGTAGTCTGGTGGGCAAAGTAAGTTCCGCCGTGCCCACCGCGTAAAGCTTGCCGCCCAGCGAGTCGCCGAATCTGGTGTCACGCGGGCCGATGCCGGCGATCTGGAATCCGCGGAAATCATCGCCGCCCTTGTAAAAGCGATCGGTGATACGCACGCCATTGCCGTTCCAGCCGTCGACATAACCGCTCGACCCGGTCAGGCTCAAGATGAGATCCTTGTTAAAGCCGTGATAGATCGCGCCGCGCGCTTCGGTTTTGAGATAGTGCACCGATCCGCCGAGACCGGCG
>JANXUA010000012.1 GCA_025352085.1 Caulobacteraceae bacterium
GGCGAAGGCGGCCGGAGAGACCGGCGATGTCGCTCCGGCGTCAACCGCGATGGCGAAGGCGTCCGTCTCGCCTCCCGCGCGCGCGGTGATGGTAAGGCGCGACACCGAGCCGATCGACGGCAGGGCCTCGCCGCGAAACCCCAAAGTGGCGATGCGCAGCAGATCGTAGACGCCGTCGCCGTCGGGGGCGAGTTTGGAGGTGGCGTGGCGCTCCACCGCCAGGGCCAGTTCGTCACGCGTCAGGCCCCGGCCGTCGTCGGCGACCAGAATTCGCCCAAGGCCGCCGCCGTCAGCCTGAACTTCGATCCTGCCCGCCCCGGCGTCGATGGCGTTTTCCAGCAATTCCTTCACGGCGCTCGCCGGCCGCTCCACCACCTCTCCGGCGGCGATGCGGTTGATCAGGTCCGGCGGCAGGCGGCGGATGGTCATGGCGCCGAGTATAGGCGCGATTCCAGGGCGTCGCGACGGATTGAAACGCCCGGTTCGTTAAAGGCCGATCATCCCGCCGCCCGGAGTTTCTCGATGACATCCAAACGCCTCGCCTGGTCCATGCTGGCCCTCGCCCTCTTCGTCGGCGGATCCGCCGTTGCCGAAACCACGCCTCCGGCCAGGCCACGCCTGGCCTGCGCGGCCGATCTGCAGCGTCTCTGCCCCGATGTTACGCCGGGCGGGGGCCGCATCATGCAGTGTCTCAAGGGCCGCATCGATCAGGTGTCGGACGGCTGCAAGTCGGCGGTGATGGCGCAGCGCGCGGCCCATCGCGCCCGCAAGGCGGCTGAAGGCCAAAGCGCGGCCCCGGCGAGCGCGCCGCCGCCGACCTGACCGGACTGTTTGAGAATTCGTCGCCCCCACCACCACCTCCATCATCGCCGGGCGGAAGTCCCGGCGATCCATATTGCGAGTCCCCTCCATGGCCGCGCGCGCGCGCGGCTGCCCCCATCCGCTCGCCCAATGGATGGCCGACACTGACGGTCGGCCATGACGGAGCGTGTTGGGGCGGATGGGATCGATGCATCTCTTGCGAAGGCCGGGCAATCGCCGCACAACGCGCGGCGAAGGTTCACGCAGGGTTCGCGCATGTTTCGCAGTCGGTTGTTGTTCGCCGCCGCCGCGTGTCTGGTCGGGGGCGCCCGGGCGGCGCCGACCCCGGCCACGACCGTCGAGCTCCCCCCTCACTGGCGTCTGATCGGTCCGTTCCGCGGCGGGTGGGGCGAAATGGTCGAGGGTATGGCCTCTCGGCCCGATAGCTTCGTATTCGGCGCGGCGGGCGGCGGCGTGTGGCGGACCGACAACGCCGGGCGGACCTGGACCTCCCTGTTCGACAAGGGGCCGACCGCGCCGATCGGCGCCGTCGCCGTGGCCCCGTCCAATCCCGACACCGTCTATATCGGCGCCGGCCAGCCGGAACCGCGCTATGACGTGGCCGGCGGCACGGGCGTGTTCAAGACCATCAACGGCGGCAAGAGCTGGCAGGCGCTCGGCCTGGAGAAGACCCGCCACATCGGGCGCATTTTGATCAACCCGACCAATCCCGACGAGGTTCTGGTCGCCGCCGTGGGTAATTTCTTCAAGCCCGGCCCCGATCGCGGTGTGTTTCGCACCACCGACGGCGGCAAGACCTGGACCCATGCTCTGGCGATCAATGACGACACCGGCGCCGTTGATCTGGCCGCCGATCCCAAGGACCCGAACGTCGTCTTCGCCGCCGCCTGGCAGGCGCGCCAATATCCCTGGCAGAGCTATTTCACGCCGGTCGCTGGCCTGGGCAGCGCCATCTATCGTTCGGGCGACGGCGGGGCGACGTGGAGCGTGCTCGGCGGCAAGGGCTGGCCGACTGTGCCGCTGGGACGCATCAGTCTGGCGACGACGCGGACGGCGGCGGGGGCCTTGCGCCTCTACGCCATGGTCTCCGGCGAGGGCGTCGACGGACTTTATCGCTCGGACGACGGCGGCGTGTCTTGGATCAGGGCGAACGACAATAGCGATGTCGCCGGCTATTACGCCAGCCACGTCACGGTCGACCCGGCCGATCCGGACGTCGTCTATCTCGTCGGCCAGTCGATCCGACGCTGCACGGCGGGCGGCAAGACCTGCTCGATCTTTCTGGGCGCGCCGGGCGGCGACGACTATCACCACGTCTGGATCAACCCCGCCCGGCCCGACCACATGGCCACCGCCAGCGATCAGGGCGTCGTGATCAGCGTCGACGCCGGCAAGACCTGGTCGAGCTGGTACAACCAGCCGACCGGCCAGTTCTATCATCTGGCCACGGACGATCGGTTTCCCTACCACATTTATTCGGGCCAGCAGGACAGCGGCACGGTGGGGATCACCAGCCGGGGCGACTTCGGGGCCATCGACGCGCGCGACTGGCGCCCGGTCGGCGGCGACGAGCGCGACTATGATCTTCCCGACCCCGATGACGCCAATATCGTCTACGGATCGGGGCTCGGCGGCCACGTCAGCCGCTTCGACGCTCGCACCGGCGAGTCGGCCAACATCACCCCCTTTCCCCTGCCCAACTACGGACAGCGGCAAACCACGACCGCGCATCACTTCGTCTGGGTGACGCCGCTGGCTTTATCCAAAGTCGGGCCGAAAACGCTCTATCTCGGCTCGGACGTGGTGTTCGCCTCCACCGATGAAGGCGGGCACTGGTCGGTCATCAGTCCCGATCTCACCGGCAAGATCGTCGGCCCGACGCCCAAAGCGAACCAATGCGACGGCGACGTGAAGATCGCCGACGCCAAGCCGTGCGGCTATGGCGGCATCTGGAGCCTGGCGCCTTCGCCGCGCAACGCCGGCGAACTGTGGGTCGGAACCGATGACGGCCTGGTGCAGGTGACCCGCGACGGCGGTGCGCACTGGGCCAACGTCACCCCGCCGAAGATCCCCGAATGGGCCAAGATCGCCGCCATCGACGTCTCGCCCCTGGCCGACGGCGCGGCCTATGTCGTGGCGGACAATCAGCGCCAGGGCGATCTGACCCCCCGTGTCTGGGCCACCAGGGACGGCGGCGTCACCTGGCGCGACGCGAGCGGCGACCTGCCGCGCGATCATTTCGTCGCCGTGGTGCGCGCCGATCCGGTGCGTGCGGGCCTGCTCTACGCCGGAACCGAGGTCGGCGCCTACATCTCCCACGACGACGGCGTTCACTGGAGCCCGCTGCAGGGCAATCTGCCGACCGCCTGGGTGCGCGATCTGGTGGTTCACGGCGATGACCTGGTCGCCGCCACGCAAGGCCGGGCCATCTGGGTGCTGGGCGATCTTAGCCTGCTGCGGCAGGCCGATCCGGCCATCGGCAGGTCGCCGGTCCACCTCTTTACCCCGGCGCCCGCCACGCGCGTTCGCGCCAACAACAACCGCGACACGCCGATGCCCCCCGATGAGCCGGCCGGCGAGAACCCGCCCGCCGGCGCGGCAGTCGACTATTGGCTGGGCGCCGCCGCCAAAGGCCCGGTGACTCTGGACATCCGCGACGCCGCCGGCGCCCTGGTGCAGACCCTGACCAGCGACCCTTCGCGATTGCCCGGCGCCGACCGGTATTTCGCCGACCGCTGGGTCCACCCTCAGGCGCCGCTATCCTCCGCGCCCGGTCTGCACCGGACGGAGTGGAACCTGCGCTGGGCGCGCCCGTCGGCGATCGAATATAACTATTCGATCGCCACGGCGGCGGGGACGGACGCACCGATCACGCCGGAGGGACCGCTCGCCTTGCCGGGCGTCTACCGCCTCACCCTCCACGCCGGCGGACGCGAGGCGCACGCCGACTTGGTGGTGAAAAAAGATCCGCGCGGCGTCGCCGCCGACGCCGATCTGGCCGCCTCGCTCGCCCTGTCGCGGGACCTGGCGGCGGGCCTCGCCAGGGCGCGTCAGGGCTATGGCGAAATGGCCGCCGCCCACGA
>JANXUA010000035.1 GCA_025352085.1 Caulobacteraceae bacterium
GCACGACGATCAGCCCCTACCTGTTTTTCTGGCAGGCGGAAGAAGAAGTGGAAGATGCCAAGGAACGCGACGGCGCCGTACCGCTCAGGCGCGCGCCGAAACAGGCCCCGTCCGAGTTTCGCCGCATCCGTATCGACACCTATTTTGGCATGCTGCTGTCCAACCTCGTCGCAATCTTTATCGTCATCACCACCGCGGCCACTCTGCATGCACACGGCGTCACCGACATCCAGACGTCCTCCCAGGCAGCTTCGGCGCTCAAGCCCATCGCCGGACCGTTTGTGTTTCTGATCTTCGCGCTCGGAATCATCGGGACCGGCCTCCTCGCGGTGCCGGTGCTGGCCGGATCGGCCGCCTACGCCGTCGGCGAGACGTTCGGCTGGCACGTGGGTCTGGCGCGCAAGCCCGGCCGTGCGCCGGCGTTCTATGCCGTCATCGCCGTGGCGTTCGTTGTCGGCGCGGGTCTCAACTTTATCCACATCGATCCGATCAAGGCCCTGTTCTGGAGCGCGGTGATCAATGGTGTCGTCGCCGTACCGGTGATGGCGATGATGATGATCATGTCGAGCCGTCCGGCGGTGATGGGCCGCTTCGCCCTGCAAGGGCCGTTGAAGGCGGTCGGCTGGCTCGCCACGGCGGTGATGGCCGCCGCCGCTGTTGGCATGTTCGCTACGATGGGTGCATGAGGGACCAACGGAATTCCTGGAGAGAACCCTTGAAACACACTGCGAAAATCGTCGGCGCGGCCATCCTGGTCGCGACGTTGAGCGCCTGCGTCGCGGGATCGGGAGAAGCCGCGCACGCTGCGTCCGGCGGCTTCCTCCCCCAACTTCTGCTCGGCTTGTGGCACGGCGTGATCGCGCCGTTCACCCTGATCGGGGAGATCATCACGCGCTTCGCGCCGCACCTCCTGCCATGGCACGTGCGCCTCTACGAGGCGCGCGCCACGGGGGTAGCCTATGACGTCGGCTTTTATGTCAGCTTAGCCGGCGGGCCTTCGTTCGCCTGGAACCGCTGGTCCCGGCGGCGTTGAGCGAACCTGTCCGCGCCCCGGCCCCACCCTCGGACACCGGCGCGACCCACGACGTCACCGACGGGACCGTGCGACTGCATGCCGCCCACCGGGACGAAACCACGGCGCTGCAGGCGACGCTGGACCGGATCACCGCCTGGGTCGGCTGGCCCGGGTTTACGATCGCCGTCGCGGCGGCCACGGGCGTCTGGATCGGCGCCAATCTTCTGGCGCGCCACTACGGGATCAACCCGATCGATCCGCCGCCGTTTTCCGGCCTACAGGTGACGCTTTCGGTCGGCGCATTACTGGTCGTGACGTTGATTTTGTCGACGCAGCGACGCGAAGACAAGCTCGCGAGCCATCGCGCGCTAATGATTCTTGAGCTTGCCATCCTTAACGATCAGAAGAACTCCAAGATCATCGCCCTGATCGAAGAGGAGCGTCGCGACAACCCCGCCATTCCTGACCGCCTCGATGGCCAAGCGATCACGATGTCCACGCCTGCGGACCCGGTTGCCGTCCTGGAGGCGATCAAGGAGGTTCCGGTCGATCCTGCCTGAACCTCTCTCGATCTCTCAGCCGACGCGCGACTATTGGGGCGCGGTGTCGCCGCCGGCGGGGGCCTGTCTGACGGTCGAGGCGTCTCGCCTCGCCTGATCCGCACTCGCGGAGGCTCGAGCGGCGGCGTCTTCGGCGGCGGCGCGGTCATGGGCGGCCAGATCGGCGCCGGCCTGCTGAGACCGCGCCATCGATTGATCGGCCGACTGCTGCGTGGCCAATGCGGATTGTTGCGCGGCCACCGCCCCGGCGCTCAAGGCCTGGGCACGGCTTTGTTCCGCGGCGACCGTCGATATCTGTTGGCCGGTCGCCCCATTATTTTGCTCCACCATGATGAAGGCGGCGGCGGCGATTGTGATAGCGCCGATGGCGGCGACAGCCCACAATACGGTGTTGTTGGGGCTGCGCGCAATGCGGCGAACCTCGGTCGCCCCGCCCGGCGCGTAGGTGGCGCGTGTCACTTCAACGCGATTTGAGTCAGGATCAAGGTTGGACATTTGAGCATACCCCTTTGGATTGTCGACCTAGCGCATAGGCGTTGAGCCCAGAACGCACCGACCCGCTGATCGTTCCGGCGGCATCGGGCCGGTCGCGCCGCCAACAAAGGCGATCCCACGCAGCAAAGGCGGTCGATCCGCCGCCCCGGTCAGCGCCACAATCAGATCCCCCGAACACGGTCAGGCGCGCGTTGTGCTTGCGTTTCCCAAAACCGAATAGATTGAGGCTCGCGGAGGGCTTGGCGGTTTCGCTTTAGTGTGGGCGGCCACGCTCTTTTGCGGGCAAGCCGCGTCGCCAGGCCAGCCACAGCCCCGCCAGAGCTTTGCGCCACGGCGTCAGACGCGTGCGGCTGAAGGCTTCCGCCGCAAGCTTGATCGCGCTGGCCTGTGTCGGATAGGCTTGAATGACCCGGGCGATGGCGGGCAAACCAAGCCCCGAGGTGATGGCCAGCGAGAGCCCGTTGATCATTTCGCCGGCGTGACGCGCGACGACGGTGGCGCCGAGAATCCGGTCCGTTCCGTCGCGCACATGGATCTTCACAAAGCCGTCTTCCTCGCCGTCGGTCACCGCGCGGTCGACGTCATGCATCAGAACCGTAAACGTGCGCACCGGCACGTTGGCGCGCCGAGCCTCGCGAACATAGATCCCGACATGCGCGATCTCCGGATCGGTGTAGGTGCACCACGGAATGACCAGCGCGCTCAGCCGCCGGCGGCCCGCGAACAAGGCGTTGCGCACCGCGATCCGCGCGGACGCGGCGGCGGCGTGGGTGAATTTGTGCTCCATGCATACGTCGCCGGCGGCATAGATTCGTCGGTTGCTGGTGCGCAGGAAATCGTCGACGTGGATGCCGCGCTCCGCGTCATAGCGCACCCCGGCGGCCTCGAGGTTCAAACCATCGAGGTTGGGCGATCGGCCGATGCCGGTCAGGATGACGTCGACGGAAACGCTGAATTTGTCGCCCTGCGACACCAGATCGACGATCCTTTTATCCCCCTCCGTGCGCACGGCGACCGCCGGCGTGTTGAGATGAATCTCGACCCCGTCCCGCGCCAGAGCGTCCGAAAGTATCTGCGCGGCGTCGCGCTCCTCCCTGGGTAGAAACATCGGTTCGTCCTGGACGAGGATCACATGCGCGCCAAAGCGGCAGAACGCCTGCGCCAGCTCGCAACCGAGCGGACCGCCGCCGATCACCAGCAGGCGGGGCGGGCATTCCGTGAGCGCAAACACGGTCTCATTGGTAAGGTAGCCCGCTTCGGCCAGGCCCGGGATCGTCGGGGTCATCGGCCGCGCGCCGGTGGCGACGATCGCCTTGCCAAAATGCAAGGTCTCGCCGGCCACCGCGATCGCGCCCGGTCCCACAAACCGCGCCTCGCCGAAAAACACCTCGACGCCGGCCTCGTTTAGCCGCTGCACCGAGTCGCCCCGGGCGAGGCGAGCCTGAACCCGGCGCATCCGCTGCATCACCGCGGCAAAATCGATGGTGATCTCGCCCGGCGATTGGCCGCCGAAATCGGTGGCGTCGCGCATGTCGGCGTAGAGCCGCGCGGTGCGGATGATCGCCTTCGAGGGCGCGCAGCCGGTATTGATGCAAACGCCGCCGATCAGTCCGCGCTCCACCAGCGCGACCTTCGCGCCCATCGCGGCGGCCCCGCGCGCGGCGGTCAAACCGGCGGGACCCGCGCCGATGACGACCAGATCATAGCGCGGCGCCGACGCGGGATTGCGCCAGGTGGGCGGATGCAGACTGTCCAGCAGCGCCTGGTGGAACCGATCAACGGGCGGCGCGGTCATGACAGCCAGCCCCCGGTAAACCCGGCCCGTCGCAACCCGGCGCCGATATAAGGGCATCGCCGCGTCAGGGACCAGATCAGGCCCGAACGATAGTTCTCAATCATCAGGACCAGGACGCCCTGATCGAGGCCAAAATCGTCCTGCGACACCCAGCTGCCCGGCCCGTCGGCCGGCCATGTCGGGTTGAAGCTGTTCGGCAATCGACCCTCGCGGATCACCTCCGGGTAGCACGCGCCGATATGGCGCATGCACGACAGGGCAAGCTCCGGGGCGAACGGCAAGGACGCGAGCGCGGCACTCGGGCTGATCGTACCGTCATCGGGGCCGTAGGGCGCGCCGCGCGCGGCATAGCCCTGAAAGCGGCGCTTGCGACCGTCGATCTCCAGCGTTGTGAAGCCCGGTCCGTCGCCGGCGCTGACGCCCCAACAATCGGCGCCATAACCCACGAACGAGAAAGGATTGCGCCGGGCGTATTCGCGCTGCACGTAAGTCGCCCGCGCGCTGTTCTCGAAATAGTCGCTGCCCTTTTCGCGCATGAACGGATCGCGAATGGCCCGAAAATCGATCCAGGCGTGGGAGAACTGATGAATAAATAACGGTCCCGCATAGAGAAATTCGCAGTCATAAATGTTTTCCCACTGATAGGTCGCGGTCCAGGCGCCATAACTGGCCGCGCTCAGCGGGCGGGAGGGCGAGCCAAGGCCCAGCGCATAGAGAATGGTTCCCTCGCTATAGCCCTCCCAACCATAGTGCAGGAATCCGCCTTCCGGCTTCCAACCCTGCCACGCGGTTCCCCCATCGGCGCTGGCCCATTGCCAGTCGACCCGCCGGTAGATTGCGTCGGCGCGCTCGCGAATTTCGATCTCCTCCAGAGTGTCCGCGGAAAAATACACGCCCGCCGTCATCATTCCGGCGAGCAGCAGGGTGGTGTCGATCAGAGACAGTTCCGATTGCCAGACACGCCGGCCGCTGGTCATGTCCAGGAAGTGGTAGAAAAAGCCTTTGTATCCGGTCGCGTCCGGGGCTTGGCTCTGATCGCTGTCGCCGAAAAAGCGAAGCGTCGTAAGCGCGCGGGTCGCCGCTTCCGCCCGCGTCATCCAGCCGCGCTCCACTCCGACCAGATAGGATGTCAGCGCAAATCCTACCACGGCTATGCTGGCCGGCGCGCCGACGCGGCTGACGTCGGCGACCAGGCCGTTCGTCGGATTGTAGTGTTCGACAAAGTAATTGAAGGCGGCGCGCTGGAAACCATCCAGCAAGTCGTCGTCGGACTTGGCTGGCGCCTCAACCATGGTCGGCCGACGCCAATTGCAAGGTGATGGCGGCCACCGACAGCGGCGGCAAGGTCACCTCGAAGCGGATCGCCCCATCGCGGACGTCAAACGTCTGGGCGGCGGCGTGGCAAATTGAGGCGGCGTTGAGATCCGCAATCACCGCCGCGTTAGGGTACTCGGGCGAGCCCAGTTGCAGCCAGCGCGCCTTGGCGTTGGCGTGCTCGGCGTCGATCCGTCGGATGGTCACCCCGCTGGGCGTTGAGGGTGTGGTCAGGGTGAAGCAAACGGTCTCCGGCGCGATCGCATGACGCGGCAGGGCGAAGTTGGTCAGGAGTACGGTGGCGGACTCCGCGCCGCGGGCGACCCACGCATCGACGGTGGGATGGGTCCCCTTCACCGACGCGATGTCGCCGCCCAGAGCGTGCAGGAGTTCAAAGGCGCGATAGGCGGGCTTGGCGACGCCGTGAATGTTGAGCAGACCAAAGCCGCCATGGAACGGCATGGACGGTAAATAGTTCTCTTCGAAGATGTCGGAAAAGGTCCAGTAGCTGTAGCCCTCGACAAGGCTGCGCGCCTCCATGATCGTTTTGACGATGAAGACGGCGGCGTAAGGCTCATCATGCAGGGGATCGCGCGGATTCGAGGAGGTGCACCACTCGGTGTAATAGACCGGGCGGTCGCCGGCCTGCCGGCGCACCTCCCGCGTCTCGTCCCGCAATACGCTGCGGCGGCTCTTTGATAACTGCGTGACGGTGTCATCTCCGGGCAGCCCGAAGGCGTCGGTCGGATAGTGATGGGTGCTGATGAAGTCCGCCGCCGCGTCGTTGCTGGCGCAGAAGGCGATGAAATCGCTGACCCACGCATTGGCCGCGGTCGCCGGACCGCCGACCTTCAGTTCCGCGTCGACCGATTTGATCGCGTCGGCGGTGGATTTATAGAGCTTGAAATAGTTGTCCTGCGTCCCGCTGCCGAAGGCGTCCAGATTGGGCTCGTTCCAGACCTCGAAAAACCACTGACGCACCTCCGCCAGGCCGTAACGTTCGACCCAATGGGCGACGAGCTTGCGGATCAACAGCGCCCAGTTGGCATAGTCCTTCGGCGGACTGACATTGGCGCGATAGTGGAACACCGTCTTGTCGCCCGACGCCAGGGCGGTGGGCATGAAGCTCAATTCGACAAACGGTTTCATGCCGATCGACAGGAGAAAATCAAAAATCTGATCGGCGTTGAAAAACGAATAGAACAGCGTCTCGCCTTCGGCGATCAGGGTGCCTACATCGTCGCTGAGCAGGCCGTGGAAACGCACGTGGCCAAAGCCGAGTTCGTCGTGGGCGCGCCGCATCTGCGCCTGCCAGTCGGCGCGCAGGGCCATGGGCGCGTGGTCGCTGCCGACCGTGTGTTCCCAAAAGTGCGGGAACGGCTCGGTCGGGCCGGCCAGGTCGCACCGGAAATCGGCGGTGGTTGCGGCGGGTTGGGGCGGGGCGTCGTCGGCGGCGCTCATGGGCGGCGTCTCAGTTGACGCACCACTTTGTCGGCGATTTCGGCGGGCTTGGCGCCGATGTCGACAGTGATGGCGTGTTCGTCGGCCGCAGGCTCTTCAAGATCCGCAAACTGGCTGTCCAGCAGGCCGACAGGCATGAAATGTCCCTGACGCGCGGCCATGCGCTGGTGGATCAACTCCCGCGATCCCTTGAGATAGACCAGGGCCACATCGGGTCGTTCGCCGATGACGATGTCGCGGTAACGGCGTTTCAGCGCCGAGCAGGCCATGACGCCGCATTGTCCGTGCGCCCGCCATTGGTCGATTTCCTCGGCGATCTTGGCCAGCCACGGCGCCCGGTCCGCGTCGGTCAGCGGCTGGCCGCCGCGCATCTTCGCCACGTTCGCCGGTGGATGCAGCGCGTCGCCCTCTTGAAATTGGCAGTCCATCTTCGCGGCTGCCAGCGCCGCCACGGTGGTCTTGCCCGACCCCGAAACCCCCATGACGACGGCGATCATGCGGCCGGCTTCACGCGGACCGGTCGCCAGGCCCGCCCGCCGTCGTCCGTGAGCAGGGTGTCGGCGGCCGTCGGGCCGTTGGCGCCGGAAGCGTAGTTGGGAAATTCGGCCTTGGTTTCCGCCCAGGCGTCGAGCACCGGCTTCACGATGCGCCAGCCCTGCTCGATCATGTCGGCGCGCATGAACAGCGTCGGATCGCCGATCATGACGTCAAGAAGCAGGGTTTCGTAGCCGACGTTCGGTTCCTTCGGAAAGGCGTCATCATATCGGAAATCCATCTTCACGGCGGCCAGATCGACCCCCTGACCGGGGCGCTTGACCTCGAACTGCAAGGAAATCCCCTCGTCCGGCGAGATACCGAGCACCAGCCAGTTCGGCCGCAGGGCCTCGACAGGCGTGTCCTGAAACGCCGTATAGGGCGCTTGTTTGAAGCAGATCGCGATCTCGGTCAGTCGCGCCGCCATGTGCTTGCCGGTGCGGATGTAGAACGGCACGCCGGCCCAGCGCCAGTTGTCGATGGTGAAGCGCATGGCGACAAAGGTCTCAACGTTGGAATCGGCCGCGACGTCGGCTTCCGCGCGATAGGCCTTCGCCGATCCGCCGGGCCCATACTGACCGCGCACCGCTTCGGCCGGCAGGACCGCCGGCATGGCGGCGAACACGTCGGCCTTCTTGCTGCGGATCGCCGCGGCGTCGAAGCCGGTGGGCGGCTCCATCGCCACCATCGAGATCAGGGTCAGGACGTGGCTGGGCACCATGTCGCGCAACGCCCCGGTCGCCTCGTAAAATTGGCCGCGCGCTTCGACGCCGACGGTCTCGGCGACGGTGATCTGCACATGATCAATCCGGTCGCGGTTCCAGATCGGCTCGAACAGGCCGTTGGCGAAGCGGAACGCCATAATGCTCTGAACGGTGTCCTTGCCCAGGAAATGATCGATCCGAAATATCTGATCCTCGGTGAGAGTGCGCAGGATGCGGGCGTTCAAGGCGCGGGCGGAGTCCAGGCTGTGGCCAAACGGCTTCTCAACCACCACGCGGCGCCAGAAGCGTGGTCGACCCTCTGGATCCTTGTCCTCATCGGTGAGCTTTGCCTTGCCTAGCTCGTCCACGACGACTCCGAACAATCGGTCAGCGACAGCAAGGTAGAAAATCGCGTTGCCCTCCGTGGCATGAGCCTCTTGAGCCGTGTCGAGCGCGACACGAAGCGTTGCGTAGAGTTCCGGCTTGGCGAGGTCACCCTGGACGTAGGACATGTTTTGCGCCAACCGCCCCCACGCCGCCTCGTCGATGTGATCGGGATCAAATTCAGCGGCCTTGGCGCCGACAAAGCTCTCCAGGGCGCCATGGAGTTGATTGCGCCAACTCTCGGTGGTTCCCTCCGTTCGGGCCACTCCGATCAAGGCGAAATTCTTCGGCAGCATTCCGGTGCGGGAAAGGTTGTACAGCGCGGGGACCACCAGTCGCTTGGTCAGGTCGCCCGTCGCGCCGAAGATCACCATCGCGCACGGATCGGCGGCTCGAGGTCGGCCCCGCGTCGCCTTGCGCTGGGCCTGCGTTGCGCGAGGACGCGCGGGTGGGCGGGCGTCAGGCATGGGGGGCCTCGCCGCCCTCGACATGACCGCCGAACCCAAAGCGCATGGCCGATAGCAGTTTTTCGCCGAAGGTGTGCTCCTCGCGCGAGCGAAAGCGGGCGAAGAGCGCCGTGGTGAGCACGTCGGCGGGAACCGCTTCCTCGATTGCCGCTTCGACGGTCCAGCGACCCTCACCCGAGTCCTGCACAAAGCCGGAGAAGCTATCCAAACCCGGGTCGTGCGCCAGGGCGGCGGCGCCCAGATCGAGCAGCCACGACGACACCACGCTGCCGCGCCGCCAAACCTCGGCGATATCGGCCATGTTAAGGGCGTAGCGCTCGTCCTTTGGAAGGTCCTGCGAATCCTTGTGGCGCAGGATGTCGAAGCCTTCCGCATAGGCCTGCATCAAACCGTATTCGATGCCGTTGTGCACCATTTTGACGAAGTGCCCGGCGCCCGACGGACCGGCGTGAATATAGCCCCTCTCGGCGCGCGGGTCGGCCTTCTCGCGGCCAGGCGTGCGCGGGATATCGCCCAAACCAGGCGCAAGCGCCACGAAAATCGGGTCGAGATGCTCCACGACCGACTTGGGACCGCCGATCATCATGCAATAGCCACGCTCCAGGCCCCAGACGCCGCCGGAGGTGCCGCAGTCGACATAGTGAATGCGCTTGCCGGCCAAGGTCTTGGCCCGACGAATGTCGTCCTTGTAGAAGGAATTGCCGCCGTCGATGATGATATCGCCGGCGTCGAGCAGGTCGCCCAGCGCCTCCACCGTCGCCTCGGTGACGGCGCCGGCCGGCAGCATCAGCCAGACGGCGCGCGGCTTGTGGTCAAGCGCCTTCACCAGTCCGGCTAGAGACGATGCGGCAATGGCGCCCTCCTTGGCCAGGGCGGCGCGCGGCTTGGCGTCGGCGTCGAACACCACGCAGCCATGTCCCGCCTTCATCAGTCGGCGGGCGATATTGCCACCCATCCGGCCCAGGCCAATCACGCCGATATGCATTGTCAGTTACTCCTTGCCGACACGGCGCACGATGTCGCTGAATGGTTCGTCAAACGCTTTCCGCGTGGCCCGCGGCCTCGGGTTGCAACCGGCGATGGGTCATGGCGCGCGCTCCCCCGCACCCGCCAGTTGGGCCATGGCGGCCTGATAGACATGCTCTGCGGTCAAGCCGAACCGGGGCATGAGATCCGCGATCGGCGCCGATGCGCCGAAGCTTCGCATGGCGATGATCTCGCCGGTGGGTCCGGCGTAGCGATCCCAACCCATCGGCGAGGCCGCTTCCACGGCCACGCGGGCGACCACCACGCGCGGCAGCACCTGTTCGCGATAGGCGCCGTCCTGCGCCTCGAACAAATCCCACGACGGCATCGAAACCAGGCGCGCCCGCACCCCCTCGGCCGCCAGACGCTCATAGGCCTCAACGCAAAGGTGCAGTTCGCCGCCGGTCGCCATCAGAATCACCTCGGGATGTCCGCCGCCGGCGTCCGCCAGCACATAGGCGCCGCGCGCCACCCCGGCGGCCGGCGCATACCGGCCTCGATCCAGCGTCGGCAGCGCCTGGCGCGAGAGGACCAGGCACGCCGGCCTGTCGGTCCGGGAAAGAATGATCCGCCACGCTTCGACGGTCTCGTTGGCGTCGCCCGGTCGTAGGACAGTCAGACCGGGAATGGCGCGCAGGGCGGCGAGCTGTTCGATCGGCTGGTGCGTTGGCCCGTCTTGACCAAGGCCAATGGAATCGTGGCTGAACACGAACGTCACCGGCAATCCCATCAGCGCCGCCAGCCGGATCGGCGGCCGCATATAGTCGCTGAACACCAGGAAGGTGCCGGTGTAGGGCCGCAGACCCGCCAGGGCCAGACCATTGGCCGCCGCGCCCATCACGTGCTCGCGAATGCCGAAGTGAAGGTTGCGCCCACCGTAGGCGCCGGGCTCGAAACTGCCGGCGCCATCGAATTCGAGCAGGGTTTTGGTGGACGGCGAGAGGTCGGCGGCGCCGCGGATCAGCCACGGCAGGCGCGGGGCGACGGCGTTCATCACCTTGCCGGAGGCTTCGCGGCTGGCCAGTCCCTTGGCGTCGGCGGGAAAGGTCGGCAGGTCGCGATCCCAGTCCGCCGGCCATTGTTTTGATCGCATCACGCGCAACGCTTCGGCCAGATCGGGATGTTCGCTCGCATACCGCCGCGCCAGCTCGTCCCAGTCCTGGCGCAGCGCGCGGCCCCGCACGCCCAGGGTCGCGTCGAAGCGCTCGCGCACGCCGTCAGGAACCAGAAACCGCGCCTCTGGCGGCCAGTCGTAGGCGATCTTGGTCAGCCTTGCTTCCTCAACGCCGAGCGGATCGCTGTGCGCCTTGGAGGTGCCCTGCTTATGCGGCGACCCATAGCCGATAACGCTCTTGACCAGAATCAGGGTGGGCCGGTCGTCGGTCGCCAAAAAGCGTTCAACGGCGGCGGCCAGGGCGTCGCAATCGTTGGCGTCTTCGACCATATGCGTCGCCCAGCCATAGCCGGCGAAGCGTTTGGCGACGTCCTCGCTGAACGCCAGGTCGGTGGACCCTTCGATGGTCACCGCGTTATCGTCGTAGATCCAGCACAGGTTCGACAGCTTCAGATGGCCGGCCAAGGAGGCCGCTTCGGCCGAAACGCCCTCCATCAAATCGCCGTCGCTGCAGATTGCATAGATATTATAGTCGACGAGAGGCAGGTCGGGTCGATTGAATCGCCCCGCCAGCCAGCGTTCCGCCATCGCCATGCCGACGCTATTGCCGACACCCTGACCGAGCGGGCCGGTGGTCGTCTCGACACCGGTGGTGACCCCGTGTTCGGGGTGGCCGGGACAGGCGCTGTCCAACTCGCGAAATCGTTTGATGTCCTCAAGACCGACTGCCGACCCACCGGTGGGCGCGCCGCGCGCGTCCAGCCTCTCGACCCCCGCCAGATGCAGCAGGGCGTACAGCAACATCGAGGCGTGACCGTTCGAGAGCACGAAGCGGTCGCGGTTGAACCAATCGGGACGTTTGGGATCATAGCGCAGAAACCGCCGCCAGAGGGTGTAGGCGACCGGGGCCAGGCCCATCGGCGCGCCGGCATGTCCGGACTGAGCCTTTTCCACAGCGTCGATCGCCAAGGTGCGGATGGTGTTGATGGCGACCGTGTCGATATCGCCGCAAGGTTCGTCCGCCTTGGCCGCGCGCGCGTCACCTACCGCGGGATCAACAGTGGCTGAAGCGTCAAGAATATGAATTCTCCTTTGAATTCAGAATACTGTAGCTTGAATTAGACATCGTCTCGACATCACGAATCTTTAGTGGCTCAGCAGCACATAGTGCGTTCTGAGGCTCAGCAGGTCACGGGTGACGCCGCCGAACACCCACTCGTTCATGCGACTGTGGCCGTAGCCGCCGGCGACGATCAGGTCCGCGCCAAAGACGTCGGCCTGTTTGGCGACCTCCCGCGCGGTTCCATGCCCGGCGGCGACCTTCGCGGTCGCCTGAACGCCGTGGCGCGCTAGGGCGGCGGCGACGTCCGACGTGCGGATGTGCGCGTCGGCGGCCTCGTCCTTTCCACATATCTCCAACACCAGCACAGCCTTGGCGCGCTTGAAGAACGGCATGGCGTCGCTGAGCGCGCGCCGCGCCTCCCGTGTATCCTTCCATACCAGAACGACCTTGTCGGCGACCAAATCCGCGCCCCTGGCGGGGGCGATCAGAACCGGTCGGCCGGAACGTATTACCAATTCGCCCGTCGAGATGTCATAGTAGAGGTTGCCGGGCTCTCGTGGCGGGGGCCCGGTCACGATCAGGTCGGCTCCGCGCGAGGCCTCGGCCACCGCCTCCATCGGCACACGCAGACCGCTCTCCCAGATGGTCGGCTTCACAAGATCAATGGCCGCGGCGTCGAACACGCCACAAGCGCGGTCGAGATTTCCGTCAATCGTCTTGCGCATGATGCCGTACCAGTCGGTCGGCACGGCGAAATAGCCATAGTCAGGCGCGGGCAAGGGAAACATTTCAGCGCCAACGCCGATCAAGGTTGCATCAAACATCTTGGCGAGAGCGCAAGCGCAGTCCAACCGCCGCCTTGCGTGTTTGGTGGTCTGAACGTGGACGAGAATTGCCTCATAGCCCATGGCGCGACCCTTCTCAGCATCGTGGGATGTCAGCGGCGCTGTCCCACGCCAACGCGCGCGTGGCGAAATTCAAGCCTTGGCGTGCGTCGTCAGCAGATCCAGCATGTCGCTGGCGTGTTCCTCTTCGACCGCGAGGATCGACTCGATCATGACCTTGGTGGTCGGATCGTCGTCGCCGAAGAAGCGGATCAGTTCGCGATAGTGGTCGACGGCTATGCGTTCGGCCACCAGGTTTTCGCGGATCATGGAGACCAGGTCCGATCCGGTGGCGTATTCGGACGCTGATCGCGTGGCCAGGCCCTTTGGATTGAAATCCGGTTCGCCGCCCAGTTGGTCGATGCGCTCGGCCACCGCCATCGCGTGGGCGTGCTCTTCCTTGGCGTGCTGGGCGAATTCCGCCTTGACGCCTTCGCTGGCCAGGCCAGTGGCGACGATCGAGTGCTGAGTGTAGCGCAACACGCAGACCAGTTCGGTCGCCAGGACCGACTGCAGGATCGCGATTGTACGGTCGACCTCGCCGACATAAGTGTTGCTCACCGCGCCGGTTTCGGTATGGCGCCGCGCCTGCTCGCGCAGGGTTTTCACGTCGCTCAGAAAAGGCTTGCTCGTTTTGGTGTCGGGGACGGCCGGGTGATTCATGGGAACTCCGATGTTGGGTTTCGGGAAGAACGGAGACGGCCCCTAGGCCGCCTTGTGCTGCAGGGGCGCCGGCGTGGGCGCGGGATGGCGCCAGGGCGCGCTGCGCCCTTCGGCCGCCGCATATTGCGCGCTGGCGAACTCCCAGCTGGGCAGCACATCGAACCAAGCGTCCAGATAGCCTTTGCGATCGTTCTGGTGATCCAGGTAGTAGGCGTGCTCCCAAAGGTCGCACACCAAGAGTGGGGTCAGGCCCGCGTGGCTCAGGGTGTCGTTTGCATCATGGGTGGCCAGCACCCGCAGGCCGCCGATCTGATCGGCCGCCAGCCAGACCCAACCCGATCCGAAATGAGCCGCGCCTTCGGCGATAAAGGCGGTCTTCAGGCCGGCGAGACCGCCAAACGCCGCGTCGATCGCGACCGCCAAGGTTCCACTCGGCAACTCCCGCCCCGCCGACATGGCGATCCAGAAGAAGCTGTGATTCAAGGCCTGGGCGGCGTTGTTGAAAAGCTTACGGTCGGTGGCTCGTGACGCTTCAAGAATGACATCCTCAAGCGCTGTGGACGAATCCCCTGTGGGCTCAAGCAGGGTGTTGAGGGCGTTCACGTAGGCGCCATGGTGTTTGTCGTGATGCAGACGCAGTGTGCGCTCAGAAATTACCGGCTCAAGCGCGCCATAGGCGTAAGGCAGGTCGGGAAGAGCGAACATGGGTAACGCCTTTTTTTGCGGTTGGATATCGTAAGAGGAAGGTGACAGGGGTTCGCGGCCCTCGGTTCATCCGAAGGCCGCCACCGAAGAGGCGAAAACCCTACAAAGCGCGCCGGCGCACAATCATGTGATAGGCGAGCAGAACGACGACCGCGCCAACGACGGCGACGAACAGACTGGGAATGTTGAGACCCGTCACTCCGGCGGCGCCGAAGAAGTGGGTGAAAATAAACCCGCCCACGAAGGCGCCAACGATACCCAGAACAATATCCATCACCAAGCCTTCACCGGTCTTGTTGATCAATTTGCTGGCGATGAACCCAGAAACGAGGCCTAATACCAGCCAAGCTAATATACCCATAGCGCACACTCCTTGTGATTATTGAGTCTGACCGCCTCTTGCGGAGCTCTCTGACTCAAACTCCGGAAGGGCGAAAGCGTTCCATGGAATGGATCAGCGCCGCTTAAGCAACCTTGGCTTTTGTGACGTCGTCCACGGGCGCCGGATGACGCCACGGCTCGCCGCGGCCGCAGGCCGTTGCGTATTGCCGGGCGGCGAAGTCCCAGTTCGGCAGGGCGTCGAACCAGGCGTCGAGAAACGCCCGGCGATCATGCTCATGATCCAGATAGTAGGCGTGTTCCCACAGGTCGCAGGCCAACAAGGGAACGAAGCCCGCCTCGCGCAAGGTATCATCGCCGTCGCGGGTGACGACGACGCGCAGACACCCGATCTCATTGGCGGCCAACCATATCCAACCCGGACCAAAGTGGGCCGTGCCCTCGCTGACGAAGGCCGATTTCAGACCGGCCAGGGCGCCCTTCGGGCTGCGCGCACGCGTCGACATCGCCGCCCAGAAAAAGCTGTGGTTCCACACCTGGGCGGCGCAGTTGAGCAGTTGGCGTTCGCCCGCCTGCGAGGCCTCCGCGATCACCTCCTCAAGCTCTCTTGGCGACCGACCCGGCGCGGCCAGCAATGCATTGAGGGCTTCCAGACAACCACCGTGGTGGGTGTCGTAATGAAGACGCAAGCTCCGCTCGGAAATGACGGGCGCCAAACCGTCATAGCGGTAGGGCAGACTTGGCAAGGCGAACATCGGCGGGGCCTTTGCATATGTCGGTTACGTCGGCCACTAGCGATCGATCGGGCCTCGGACACAGGCTCGGAAACTACCCAGGGCGCGTCACGGCGCCGGGATCGGGCCGCCCACGGGTCACGGCGAGACGCCCTTCGCCACCTCAACCTGCGACAGCTTGGTGATCCAGAATGAGCCGGCGTGGGCCTTATCGAAGCCGTAGGCATCGAGCTTGCGCATGGCGTCGGTTTCAAAACCGGTGCCGCCTTGATCGCCAATGTCCGTGCCGATGTAGGTGAGATGAAAGCCAAAGCCTTCGCGGGTCGCCGCGTCATAGGTCTGGGCGAGCACCGCCTTGGTGGCGACCCGGTTCATGGTCGAGAACGATTGCGTGGCGATGGCGACTGCCTTGTTGGGCAAGACCTGGAAGCCCGGGTCAATGCGGGCGTTGACGATGACATACATCCCAGCTTGATTCTGAGGCGTCGGCGCGGTGCCGGAGACGATCGTCTTGTGGCCGAACAAGACCGCATCGGGCAGGGTGTAGATCGGCGCGCTGACCGTGCCGTCGGCATGCAGTTCCTGGAACGTCCGGCCGTTGGCCTCAACTTCGATCAACTGCGGCGCGAAGACGACCGGGACGCTCGCGGAGGCTGCCAGGATATCGCGGAACAGGCGCAGCGCCTTGGGTCCCCCGATGTCGGCTATGGCGCCCATGTCCCAGATCACCGCGCGTTGAGCGTCAAGATTGGTGGTGACCACCTCCAGACGGCGGCCTTTGCGATCCTCGCGCGCGATGGCGCTCAATAGATTGGCGGCGAGATAGCGATCGACCATGCGGCGCAACCGGTCGCGACCGAACAGGGCGTTGCCGAATATCGGGCCGAAAATATTGGGCCGACCGAACATCTTAGCCGCCTGGCCGCTGGTGTACATCGGCTTGAGCGTGGCGTCGTAGTCGGAACCCAGGAAAGCGAACGGGGCGATCAAGACGCCGGTCGAAACGCCGGACACCATGGTGAATTGCGGGCGGGTTCCTGATTGCTTCCAGCCGTTCAGAACCCCCGCGCCATAGGCCCCGCCGCCGCCGCCGCCGGACAGGGCGAGATAGACGAACGGCCGCCCCGGCTCGGCGACGACGTGGCGCGCGCCCTGGAACGCTCCCGCCGGCGCGTCGGCCCAATAGCGAATGCCCGGCGCGCCGGTCGGAACCGCCGCCATCTCTTCCGCTTCGCTGAAGGCCATGCGTGAGCCGCTCGCGCAACCGCTGAGCAGGAAAGCGCCGAGCGCCAAGGCCAGAACGGGCCGTCCGGCTTTCATGATGCGCCGCGCCCCGTTCAACCCATTCATCCGACTTTTCAGCCGTCCGAGAGCGCCACTGGTCCACGGCCCCAACCGCCAGGATAGAATCGGAAACTACCCACTGCGTCGGCGGCATGGAGCCGGTCGCCGCGCGCATTACCGCGAATTATGTTGGCGTTCACCGGTTGACGCTACAGAAAGGCGCGCTTGACCCCTTAAGCGTCCCGTCGTCCATTTGTCCTGGAGCCCCAACGCGTGCTTGGTCTCGTCGCCGCCCTGTCGCTCAATGTGCCAACCTTTGGTCCCCTCCCCGCCATCACCCGCGACCCGCAGGTGATTTATATGGACCGTTCCGGCGCCGTCCTTGGCGTGCGCGGCGGCAGGTTTCCGCCGCCTGTGAACATCGCCGGCCTGCCGCCCTACGTCCCCGCCGCCTTCATCGCCATCGAGGATCGCCGGTTCTATTCCCACGCCGGCTTTGACCCGATGGGCATAGCCCGCGCCATCGTCACCGATCTTGGAACGGGTCACGCGGCGCAGGGCGGATCGACCATCACCCAGCAATTGGCCAAGAACCTGTTTCTGAGTTCCAACCGCACCCTCGAGCGCAAGGGCGAGGAGATCGTTCTGGCGACCCAACTCGAGCGGGCCTATTCCAAGAACCAGATCCTCGGTCTGTATCTCAGCCGCATGTATTTCGGCTCCGGCGCCTATGGCATCGAGGCGGCGTCGCAGCGATTCTTCAATAAATCGGCTACGCATCTCACCCTGCGCGAGGCGGCCATGCTGGCCGGGGTGATGAAGTCGCCAACCAATTACAACCCCGCCGAACAACCGGAAAATTCGGCGGCGCGTACGGCGCTGGTGCTTGACGCCATGGTCGAAACCGGCGCGATCACCCCGGCGCAAAGGGTCAAAGCGCTGGCGTCTAAGCCGCGGGTGTGGAAGAGCGCGGCCAACGGTCCGGCGCAGTATTTCGTCGACTGGCTGGACGCGCAGACAAAGGCCAAGATCGGCGCGCCCAAACAGGATCTGATTGTCGACACCACCCTCGATCTGCCCGCCGAGACCGCTGCCGGCGCCGCGCTCAGCGCCGGGGTCGCGCGGGTCAAGGGTCGCGAAGAGCCGCAGGCGGCGCTGGTCTCCCTCGACGGGTTTGGCCGGGTGCGCGCCTTCGTCGGCGGGACCGACTACGCCAAGAGCAGCTATGACCGGGCCATCGACGCCCACCGTCAGGCCGGATCGTCGTGGAAGCCGTTCGTCTACCTCACCGCCCTGGAGGCAGGCCGCACGCCTGACATGATCGTGGTCGACGAGCCGGTAACCATCAACGGCTGGTCGCCGGTCAATTTCGAGCCGGGCAATCGCGGTCCGATCACCCTGGAAACCGCGTTGGCCGAATCCGTCAACACCGTCGCGGCGCGTCTCGCCGACGAAGTCGGACGTCCAAGGGTCGCCGCGACCGCCCAAAGGCTGGGCATAACCACGACCATCAACACCGATCCGGCTATGGCTCTGGGCACCTCATTGGTCACCCCGATCGACATGGCGACGGCCTATGACGCCTTTTCCAACGGCGGCTATCGGGTGCAGGCCTACGGGATGGAGCGTATACGGACGTTTGGCGGTCAGGTGCTGTTTCAGCACGGCGCGCCGAGCGTGATTCCGGCCATCGCCAATCCACCGCTCAGCGAACTGGACCGGATGATGCGCACGGTGGTGGCGTCCGGCACCGGCGTGCGCGCCAAAATCCCCGGCTATGACATTGCCGGCAAGACCGGCACGACCTCGGACTATAAGGACGCCTGGTTCTGCGGCTTCACCGGCGGCCTGACCACCGTAGTCTGGCTCGGCCATGACGACGGCGCCCCCCTGCCCCGGATCGTCGGCGGCGCCGTGCCGGCCGAAATGTGGCGCGGCTATATGACCGCCGCCGTCAAGCGCCTGCACGTCCAGGCCATCCCGTTCGGCCCGCCGATGACCGCCGTCCCGCTGCCGCCGGTGACTCCGCTCCCAGGCGCGCCGCCGCCCATGGCCGCGCCGACCACGCCCGAAGGCAACACCACCACCGCCCCCGAACCCCCGATGGCCGAACCGCCGATGATGTAAGGCCCGACGGTTTTCCTGACGGCGTGGGCTATGGACTCGTAAACGCGACACATCCCCCCTCTGCTCTTCCCCGCGGAAGCGGGGACCCAGGCTTCTTTTGTGGCGCCAGGTCCACGAACAAATCCCGCCGGCCGGGATTGAACCGTTCGATGAGCTCGAGTTTCCAGACCCGTCGCCATTTTTCGATCCGGCGTTCTCGAGTCCATGCCGCCTCACGGGTCTCGTGGGCTTCGTGGAAGACGAGTTTTGTGACATCGTATTTTGCGGTGAACCGGCTGAGCGCATGGGCTCTGCGTTCGGTCATCCGTCGATAAAGGTCGTCGGCATAACCCGTGTAGAGTGTCCCGTTGCGCCCGCTGACCAGGATGTAGACGTAGAACGCCATCTTACAAAAGAGCCTGGGTCCCCGCTTTCGCGGGGAAGAGCGGAGTTGGAAACCGGTGGAAACCGGGACATGATATATTTGCCCAGGCCAAAAACTTTCGTCTGAACCTCGCGCCGCGGGGTAGATATATCGTGCCCGGTTTCCGGTTTCCCAGTGAGCCTCTGTCGCCATCAAATCTGCGTCAGAGCCAATATCCCGCGCCGGTTGACACCCGTCATCATCGACCTCGCGCATGGTGAACATCACGCGGGCGTGCGGCCTAGCCAGACCGAGGCCGTCGAGGGCGCGGGTCCTTCAGCGGCAGTATACGCCTTTCAATCCGGCCCAAATGCCATCGCCGTACGACTGCCTGGCGTACTCCGGATGCTGGCCAAGCCACGCGACGACGCGGACGACCCTCTCAGTCAGCAACATATTCAGCACGGTGTTGTCTCGCGCCTTCAGGAGCGCATCCAATCCGCCGTCGCAGGTTTTGTTCGGCTGGTCAGGAGTATCGATGACCTGCTCTACGTACATGAGCGTATTCAGACACGCTTCACTCGCTGACGCGCCGCCGCAGGCCTGCACGAAGTCTCCGGTTGTCGGGAAGGGCTGCGTATCGGCCAACGCGCCGTGAACGGGCGCAAGCAGGGACAAGCCGAAGGCGACCAACGCGAGACGACCGGCTGACATTGGCATTGGAGCTCCTATGGCTCGCGCATTCCGTAACACGGCGACTACCGACGCCAAGGCGTGGCGTGAACGAAATCCTTCGGCGGCCCAGAACTAACCGCTTGTTCCGGACACCCTGTAGCTGCAGCTGACGTTCAGCCCGGGCACAGCCGCCTGCACCGAGTAGCGGTTCCCGCTCCACTCGCCAGAAATGCTGATGCTGGAGCCACTCACGTGAAGCTGTGATCCGCTCAAGGACCAGGAGCCGTTCAGTGTGTCGCTTCCGGTCAGGATTTCCGCGGTTCCGCTCACGCTATTCGTCGAAGAGCGATGGATGACCAGATCCGGCACTCCAGATGGACAGTCGATTCTGCGAAACTTGGTGAACTCTGCATTCTCCCAGACAGGAGCGTTTGCTGGTTGAGCGATACCCGCTACTGGCACAATGACCACAACACACGAGGCCACAACAATCAAACAAGCCGGACGCATGAGAAGTTCTTCGCCTTCGCTCAGGATGAACGGATTGTGAGCCCAAAATTTTCAATTGCAAGCGAATAGCTCAGATCGGCAAGTTGGGAGAAACCGGGACATGATATATTTGCCCAAGCCACAAACTTTCGCCTGAACCTCGCGCCACGGGGCAAATAAATCGTGCCCCGGTTTCCGGTTTCCCTAACCCTCCGCCAGCTCCCTCGCCCGTTCGACCAGATCGCCGAGGTCCTTGCGCAGTTGCTCGAGGGCGAAGGTCAGGCCGAACAGTCGGGCGACGACCGCCTCGGGCAGGGCGTTCGCCGCGCCCGAAGCGTGCAGCGCCGCCACCGCCTGCGAAAAATCGGCCAGGGTGCCGTCCTCCCGGGCGGCCGGCGGCGGCGCGGCGTGGCGTCCGATCGCGGCGGCCATGGCGACCAGGAATTGGGTCACGGTGTCGGTCACCGCCGCGACCGGTCCGGCCAGATCCGCCTCGACCGGCGCCGGCCACGGCGTCAGGCTGACGCGCCCGACCATGATCAGGTCGTGATGCACCCGGCGCAGGGTGCGGCACAGCGGGGCCGGATCGGGCGCGGCGGTGATCGTCACCAGCCGCTCGCGCCGCGCCTCATCGGCGGCGGTTTCGGCCCGGGCGATGGCGGCGCGGACGGCCTCATGCAGGCCCTCGACCGCGAGCGGATCGCGCGCCTCGCGCAGGCCGGCCATCAGGTCGGTCATCAGGGCGGCCAGGGTCTCCAGAGCCGTCCTGGCCGCGTCGGTCAGATCGGCGCGCGACCGCGCCGGCGCCAGCACCAGCGCCACGGCGACGGCGATCACGCTGCCCAGACCGACCTCCAGCATGCGCTGGATCGCGGCGTCCACCGGACCGATCACCTGGCTGGTGGGGGTGAGCAGCAGGATCAGCGCCGTCACCGGCGCCACCCGCCAGGCCGGATTGAAGGCGGTCACCACCGCCAGCGGTGCCACCGCGACCCCGAGCGCGACGCCCAAGGTCAATATATCGTGGTGCGGCACGCCCAGACAGACGACCACCCCCCACACCGCGCCGCCCAGCGATCCGGTCAGGCGGTCGACCGTGGCCTTGATCGAGCCGCCGACGCTCGACTGCATGACGATCACGCTGGACAGCACCGCCCAATAGCTCTGCGCGAAGCCGAGCAGATGCGCCGCCGCGAACGTCACCACGCAAGCGACCACGATGCGCACGCTCAGCCACAGGCGCGCCTGATGTGTCTGGGCCCAGAGCTTCAAGGTCGTCGGCATGACGCCGGTCATAGCCCGGCGGACATGCGCGCGCCAACCCGGCCGGCGCGCAAGGCCCAACTCATGGCGCGACCGGGCGTTTGCGGCGCGTGGATCGGGTCCAGGCCACGAACTCGTAGACGCGGCGCTTCTCCCCACTCCGTTTACGGAATAATCCGCACCGGCATCTTGTCATAGCCCTTGACGAAGGCCGACGGCACGCGGGACGGTTCGCCGACGACTTCGATCTTATGCCAGCGCTTGAGGATTTCCTCCCACACGATGCGCAGCTGCATTTCGGCCAGGCGATTGCCGACGCAGCGGTGGATGCCGAAGCCGAAGCTGAGGTGCTGGCGCGGCCGTTCGCGATCGATGATGAAGGCGTTGGGGTTGACGATCACCTCTTCGTCGCGGTTGCCCGAAATATACCACATGATCACCTTGTCGCCGGCCTTGATGATCTTGCCGCCGAGCTCATAGTCGGTGAGCGCGATCCGCCGCATGTGCGCCAGCGGCGTCTGCCAGCGGATGATTTCCGACACCATCGACGGGATCAGTTCGGGGTGTTCGCGGATTTTCTGGTACTGATCGGGGTTCTGGTTGAGGGCCAGCACGCCGCCGGTGATCGAGTTGCGGGTGGTGTCGTTGCCCCCGACGATCAGCAGGATCAGATTGCCCAGATACTCCATCGGCTCCATGTTCCGCGTGGCGTCGGCGTGGGCCATCATCGAGATCAGGTCGCCGCGCGGCTCGGCGTTGACCCGCTCGTTCCACAGTTTCACGAAATAGTCGGCGCACTCCATCAGTTCGGCCCGGCGCGCGTCTTCCGACTCGATAATTCCGGAATCCTCCGACGCCGTCGCCACGTCCGACCAGCGAGTCAGCTTGCGCCGGTCCTCCCACGGGAAATCGAACAGGGTGGCCAGCATCTGCGTGGTCAGTTCGATCGACACCCGATCGACCCAGTCGAAGGTCTCGCCGATCGGCAATTCATTGAAAATCTTCTGTGCCCGCTCGCGGATCAACCCCTCAAGCACGGCCAGATTGTGCGGGGCGACGATCGAACTGACCGCCTTGCGCTGAGCGTCGTGCTTGGGCGGATCCATGGCGATGAACATCGGCAGTTTGAAGTCCTCGTCCGCGTTGGCGATGGTAATGCCGCCCTCAGAGGAAAACACCCCGTGGTTGGTGTCCACGGTCATGATGTCGTTATATTTGGTGATCGACCAATACGGGCCAAACTCGCTCTCGGCGCAGTAGTGGACCGGCTCTTCCTTGCGCAGGCGCTCGAAGAACGGCCACATGGTGTCGTTGACGAAACGCTCGCGCAGACTCATGTCCAGCGTGTCGAGCGGAATGGCGTAGGCCTCCGCCCTGGCGTTCTTAAGAACGTCGCCCGCACCATCGGCCATGCCCGTGACTCCCTTAGGTTATCAGCGAACACTAATGCGGAGGGCGACGCGCGGCAAACGCTTTTGAGGGGGCGGTTGGGTCGGCCCGTCAGGCGTGGACCGGCGACAGGCGATAGTGGCTCACGCCCCACTGGGCGCCGCCGGAATGGCCGAACAGGCCGGCGGTGGCGAGAAAGAACAGCCGCCAGCGCCGCCGCCACAGAACGGCGTCGGCGCCATAGACCTCCCGCAGCACGGGTCTGATCGCGGCGGCGCTGCGGTCGTAGTTGGCCAGCCAGTGTTCGGCTGTGCGCGCATAGTGGCCGCCGTTCCATCGCCAGTCGGCCTCGACGGCGAACAGGTCGCCAAATTCGCGAATCAAGCGGTGGCTGGGCATGACTCCGCCGGAGAAGAAATACCGGCCGATCCAGTCGACCGGGTCGTCGGCGTCGAACCTATAGGGGGTCGAGCGATGGCTGAAGACGTGCAGGAAGAGGCGACCGTCGCTCTTGAGCCAGTCCCGCGCCCGCCCCAGCAGGGCGCGCCAGTTGGCCATGTGCTCGAACATCTCCACCGACACCACACGATCGAAACACGCCTGGGTGACGAAGTCGTTCATGTCCGCCGTCACCACGGTTAGATTGCTCAGGCCCAGCGTGCGGGCCCGCTGATCGATGAAGGCCTTTTGCGGGGAGGAGTTCGACACACTGGTGATCCGGGCGCCTGGCAGGGTCTGCGCCATCCACAAGCTCAACGAGCCCCATCCGCAACCGAGTTCGAGGATGTCCTGGCCGTCCTTGAGGTCGGCGTGGGCGCAGGTCTCCGCCAGCGCCAGATCCTCGGCCTGCGCCAAAGTTTCGGCGCCGGTCGGGTAGAGGCAAGACGAGTACTTCATTCTGGGGCCCAGCACGTGCTCGAAAAAGGCCGGGGGCAGTTCGTAATGCTGGTCGTTGGCCGCCTGGGTGTGTTCGGCGATCGGTCGTAGAGCCATTTCGCGGGCGAAGGCGGCGTCGGCGTCCGCCGGCGCGTGGATGAGGCCGCGTCGGGCGCCGTTCACCAACACCTTCACGGCGGCGCGGCGAACGGGATCGGGCAGTGGCGCGCCCTCGAAGGCGGTCAGCAGGGCGGCGGCGCCGATCATGGGATAATCTCCTCGCGCGCGCCGGTCGGCGCTCGTCGTTGCTAACTACGCACGGCCGGCGCGTTTGGATGACCCGTCACCCCGGTTGGACGGGCTTCTCAAGCACCACGAATTCCAGATCGTCGCGCCGGGGCGCGCCGAAGCGTTGATCTTCGTATGGAAACGGCTGAGTTTCGCCGGTCAGGCGATAGCCGCGCCGTTCGTACCACGCGATCAGGGTCGCACGCACATTGACCACGGTCATCCGCATCCGCCGCGCGCCTTTGGCGAGGGCGAAGGCTTCGGCGGCGTCCAGAACCGTGCGTCCGAGCTTGCGGTCCTGCAGATCGGGACGAATGGTCAGCAGGCCCAGATACCAGACGCCGGCCGCCGCCGGCTCCAGCCAGACGCACCCCAGCACCGGCTCGCCGGGCGCATCGCGCCACGCGAGCAGCGCCGCACCCGACTGGGCGGCGAGGTCCGCGCGCAGGGCGTCGGCATTGGTCCGCTCGCCATCGACCACGCCCGCCTCGGTGGTCCAGCCACCCTCCCCGCGATAGCTGGCGTTCACCAGCGCCGCGACGGCGTCGAGATCGTCGTCCACGGCGAGGGACAAAGGCATCGGGCATCCTCCTCGAAACGCGCGGCCAAAGACCGTCCCCCTTGTTCTCGCCGGCCGCCTTCGCCAAAGTCAAAGCCAAGACTGGGAGGCCCATGATGAGCCACGATCTGCTGGATGTCGCAACCTTCGCCGCCGGCCACCCGCACGATGTTTATCGGCGTCTGCGCGAAGAGGTGCCGGTGCATTGGAATCCCGAACCGGATGGCCCGGGCTTCTGGGCCCTGACCCGCTATGACGATGTCTATGCGGTGGATCATGATTTTCAGGCCTATTCGTCATCTCCCACTATCTTGATCCAGGACCCGCTGTCGGCCAACGACGGGGCGATCGGCGAAGCCAAGATGATGCTGATGATCGATCCGCCGCAGCACACCGCCTTTCGCAAGCTGATCCGCGCCGAATTCACCAAGCCCAAGGCCGCCGAGAAGGGCCTCCGCCTTGACGAGCTGGCCCGCCAGATCGTCAACGACGTCATCGAGCGGGGCGAATGCGATTTCGTCGCCGATGTCGCCGGCGAAATGCCATCCTACGTCATCGCCGAATTGATGGGCCTGCCGCTCGAGGACGGGCGCGAACTCTACAAGCTGACCGAGATCATCCACTCGGCGCCAGACACCATGCCTCCGAACGCCATTCCTGACGCGGTCACCAAGATGTTCGGCTACGCCGCCGGCGTTATCGCCGAAAAGCGCGCCCGCCCCGCCGACGATCTCGCCACGCGCCTGCTCACCGTTGAGGTCGAGGGGCGCCGGTTGACCGATCCGGAATTCCTGTTGTTTTTCATGCTGCTCGTTGACGCTGGCGGCGACACTACGCGTAATCTGCTTTCCGGCGGCATGCTAGCTCTCACCCGCAATCCCGCCCAGCGTGCCTGGCTGATGGACGACCTGCCCGGACGACTGGCGTCCGCCCGGGAGGAGATGCTGCGCTATACCAGCCCGGTGATCTACATGCGCCGCACCGCGACGCGCGATACGCAGATTCGCGACGCCGCCATCAAGGCCGGCGACAAGGTGGTGATGTATTTCGGCGCCGCCAACCGAGACCCGGAAAAGTTCGACGCCCCCGACGCCTTCGACCTCGCCCGCGCGCCCAACGAACACATCGCCTTTGGCGGCGGCCCGCACGTGTGCCTGGGCCAGCATCTCGCCCGCCTGGAGATCGACGCCGTCCTCATCGAAGTCCTGACCCGGATGGAGAATTTCGAAATCCCGCGCGACCCCGAATGGCTCGCCTCGACCTTCATCTCCGGCCCCAAGAGCATGCCGGTGCGGTTCACGCCGGGGCGGAGGATTTAGAACCACCCTCCCCTCCGTCATGGCCCAGGCGGTAGGTTGGTGGGTATCGGCGCGGTTAAAAAGCTACCGTCAACCCAATTCAGACATCTCTCACCTCGAACACCTCCCGCGTCGCGCCGCGGGCTTCCCACAGCGGCGCGAGCGCCGCGCGGCGCGGATCGGCGATGTAGCCGGCGTAGCGCTCGGCGTTGGGAAATTCGATCAGA
>JANXUA010000083.1 GCA_025352085.1 Caulobacteraceae bacterium
ACATCGTCGGCGCCGGCGTTGCCGGCCTTTCCGCCGCCGTCGCGCTTAGCCAAAAAGGCGCCGCCGTGGAGGTTATCGAGGCCTCCGCCCACGCCGGCGGCCGCTGCCGCTCGTATCACGATCCGGTCTTGGACATGATGCTCGATAACGGCAATCACTTCGTGCTTTCAGGCAACCACGCCACCTTTGGGTATCTGGACGCCATCGGCTCGCGCGGGCGGATGATCGGCCCGAGCGAGGCGACGCTCGACTTTCTCGACCGACACGACGGCGCGCGCTGGACCATCAGGCCCAATGCCGGTCCCATACCGTGGTGGCTGGCCTCGCCGAACCGGCGCGTGGCCGGAACGCGGCTTGGCGAATACCTGCCCCTGATCAAGCTGATCGCGCCGGCGGCGGACCGAACGATTGAACAGGTCCTGCCGTGCAAAGGCGTTCTGTGGGACCGTCTGATCGAACCCTTTCTGCTGGGCGTGCTCAACACCGATCCGCGCAAGGGTTCGGCGGCCCTGGCCGGCGCGGTGATCCGCGAATCCCTGGCGCGCGGCGGGCGGGCCTATTGCGTGCGCATCGCCCACCCGACCTTGTCGGCGGCCTTCATCGATCCGGCCCTCGCGTTTCTGCAGGCGAAAGGCGCGCGCGTGCATTTTGGTCGCCCGGCGCGGGCGTTGTCCTTCGCGCGAGATCGCGTCGTTGGGATATCAACCGCCGAGGGCGATATCCCGATCGGCGCGAACGACCAAGTCATCGTCGCGGCGCCGCCATGGATCGCCCAGACCCTGGTCCCCGATCTGACCACGCCCGATGAATTCAACACCATCGTCAATGGCCATTTTGCGTATTCTCCACCGGCCGCCGCGTTGCCGATGGTCGGCGTAATCGGCGGAACGGCCGAATGGGTGTTCGCGTTCGCTGATCGCCTCAGCGTCACGGTGAGTGGCGCCGATCACATGGCGGACGATGATCGCGAGGATCTCGCCCGGCGGTTCTGGAACGACGTCGCCGCCGTGCATAATCTGCCGCTCGATCCCCTGCCGCCCTACCGAATCATCAAGGAGCGGCGGGCCACCTTCGCCGCCACCCCGGCCCAGGACGCCAAGCGACCGGACGCCAAGACCGCATGGTGCAATCTTACCCTCGCCGGCGACTGGACCGCCACCGGCCTTCCCGCCACCATCGAAGGGACCATCCGATCAGGCAACAGGGCCGCCGGTTTGGCGCTCGAAGCGCAAACGGCGGCTGTGATAAGGTAGGCCATGGACGACGCCTCCCCCTTTCCTCAGTCCGCGCTTGATCTCGACGACGCGGTCAGCCGCGCGGCCGCCGCCTTGCTGGATCGGCAACGCCCCGACGGCCATTGGGTGTTCGAGCTGGAGGCCGACGCCACTATTCCAGCGGAATACATTCTGCTGCGCGCCTACCTGGCCGAACCCGACGCGCTGGAACTGGAGGCCAAGATCGGCGTCTATCTGCGCCGCATCCAGGGCGTCCATGGCGGCTGGCCGCTCTATCACGACGGCGCCTTTGACGTCAGCGCGACGGTGAAGGCCTATTTCGCCCTCAAGATGATCGGCGACGATCCCGCCGCGGCGCACATGGCGCGCGCCCGCGTGGCCCTCCTGGCGCACGGCGGCGCGGAGGCCTGCAACGTCTTCACCCGCATTATGCTGGCCCTCTTCGGGGTGATTTCCTGGCGCGTCGTGCCGCAGACGCCGGTGGAGATCATGCATCTGCCGCGATGGTTTCCGATCCATCTGGACAAGATCTCCTATTGGGCGCGAACGGTGATTGTCCCGTTGCTGGTGTTGCGGACGCTCAAGCCCAGAGCCCGCAATCCGCGTGGCGTGACCATTGACGAACTGTTCCTGCGATCCGCAGCCCAGATGGGCGGGCTGAAGCGCAGCGCACATCAAAAGGTCGTGTGGTCGATGGGATTTTTCGCCCTCGACGCGGTCCTGCACGCCGTCGAGGGGCTGTTTCCCCGGAAATCCCGCCAGAGCGCCATCGCCAAGGCCGAGGCCTTTGTGAACGAGCGCCTGAACGGCGAGGACGGTCTGGGGGCGATCTTCCCGGCCATGGCCAATGCCGTGATGATGTATGACGCTCTGGGCTATGGCGAGGACGATCTCAACCGCGCGACGGCGCGCGCCTCGATTGAAAAGCTGCTCGTCATCAAGGACGCCGAGGCCTATTGCCAGCCCTGCCTGTCGCCGGTGTGGGACACCGCCTTGGCGTCACACGCCCTGCTGGAGGCCGCGAACCCGACGGCCGAAGCGGCCGCCAAGCGCGGACTGGCTTGGCTGAAACCCCTGCAGGTGCTGGACGTAAAAGGCGATTGGGCAAAATGGCGCCCGAACGTTCGCCCCGGCGGTTGGGCGTTCCAGTACCGCAACGACCACTATCCCGATCTCGACGACACCGCCGTGGTGGTGATGGCCATGGACCGCGCCGGCGATGCGGACGCCTGGCGCGAACCCATCGCGCGGGGCCGCGAATGGGTTGAGGGGCTACAGAGCAAGAACGGCGGTTGGGGCGCCTTCGACGCCGACAACACCTATCACTATCTCAACAACATCCCCTTCGCCGACCACGGCGCCCTGCTTGACCCGCCGACGGTGGACGTGGCGGCGCGTTGCGTGAGCATGCTCGCCCAGTTGGGCGAAGCCGCCACATCCCCGCGTGTGGCGGCCGCCCTGGACTATCTGAAACGCGAGCAGGAGGCGGATGGCAGCTGGTTCGGTCGTTGGGGGGTCAACTATGTCTACGGAACTTGGTCGGCTCTGTGCGCGCTGAGCGCCGCCGGTCTCCCACCTGACACGCCCATGGTGGCCAAAGGCGTCGACTGGCTGATCGCCATCCAGAACTCCGACGGCGGCTGGGGCGAGAGCTGCGACAGCTATCGGCTGGATTACGCGGGCTATGAGTCCGCGCCCAGCGCGTCGTCGCAGACCGCCTGGGCCTTGCTCGGTCTAATGGCGGCGGGACGCGCCGACCATCCGGCCGTGACGCGCGGCGTCGCGTGGCTGGCGACCCACCAGGGCGCGGACGGCGTCTGGCCGGAAGACACCTACACCGGCGGCGGTTTTCCCCGCGTCTTCTATTTGCGCTACCACGGCTATGCGAAGATTTTTCCCTTGTGGGCCCTGGCGCGCTACCGCAACCTTACCCGCGGCAACAGCGGTCGGGTGGCGTGGGGGATGTAAGCGCCGTCGTTCCGACGCGCATACTGGTCGTCGTGGGCATGACGCGCGAGGCCGCGATCGTGAACGCGCGGGCCCCGGTCGCGATCGGACGCGAAGGGCTGGCGCGCGCGTTGGCCGATCACCCCCCCGCCCTCCTCAGCTTCGGCATTTGCGGCGCGCTGGACCCAAGCCTCAAGGTCGGCGATCTGGTGATCGGCGGCGCGGTCAATGGCGTATTGGCCGATCCCGAGTGGACGGCGCGATTGGCCGCCGCCCTGCCTGCGGCGCGGATCGGTTCG
>JANXUA010000096.1 GCA_025352085.1 Caulobacteraceae bacterium
CAGACGACCCTGCTGGTCGGCGCCGCGTCCGGCGGGGTGTGGAAATCGGCTGATGGCGGCACGACCTTCCGGCCGATCTTCGACAAGCAAACCAGCCAGTCGATCGGGGCCATTGCCCTCGATCCCAACCATCCGAACACCTACTGGGTTGGAACCGGCGAGAGCTGGATGCGCAATTCGGTGTCGGCGGGCGACGGCGTCTACAAGACCACCGACGGCGGCGAGACCTGGACGGCCATGGGCCTTCCCAATTCCGAGCACGTCGCCAAGATCATCGTCGATCCCGCCAACAGCGACACTGTCTATGTGTGCGCGCCGGGCCCGCTATGGAGCGACAGCGCCGATCGCGGCCTCTACAAGACCGCAGATGGCGGCAAGACCTGGGCCCTGATCCTCAAGGGCGCCAACCTTTCGACCGGCTGTTCGACGCTCGCGCTTGACCCGCAAAACCCCAAAAGGCTCATCGCCGGCCTGTGGGATTTCCGCCGCAAGGGCTGGACCTTTCGCTCGGGTGGCGAGGGGCCGGACGCGCCGTCGGGCAGCAGCCTCTATGTGAGCAGTGACGGCGGGGCGACTTGGACTGATATGAAGGCCAAAGGCGGCCTGCCCAAGGGTCCCTGGGGCCGCGAGGCGGTGGCCTTCGCCCCCTCCGATCCCAAGATTGTCTACGCCATGGTCGAAAGCGCCCGCAGCGCATTGTTCCGTTCCGACGACGGCGGCGCGACCTGGACCGAGCGCGACCGCAGCCAGAACATGGTCTGGCGTCCGTTCTATTTCGCCAGTCTGATCGTCGATCCGAAGAACCCCGAGCGCGTGTTCAAGACCGATCTGTCGCTGATCGCCAGCGAGGACGGTGGTAAGAGTTTCTCGCCCGTCGCCGAAAGCACGCACAGCGACCACCACGCCGTGTGGATCGACCCGACGAACACCAAGCATGTGGTAATCGGCAATGACGGCGGCCTTTGGATCAGCACCGACGGGGCCAATCGCTGGACCAAGACCGAAAACCTGCCAGTTTCGCAATTCTATCACGTCAGTGTCGACAACAAGGACCCGTATCAGGTCTACGGCGGCCTGCAGGACAACAGCGCGTGGGCCGGCGACAGCGCCTATCCGGGCGGGATCACCAACGGTCGATGGGAAAACCTCAATGGCGGCGACGGCTTCTTCGTCTGGCCCGATCCCGCCGCGCCGGAAGCGTTCGCCTATGCCGAAAGCCAGGGCGGCGCGCTGGTGCGCGTCAACCGCAAAACGCTGGAAGGGCGCGACATCCAGCCCAAGTCGGACAGCAAGGAAAAGCTGCGATTCAACTGGAACACGCCCGTCGCGGTTAGTCCCAACGAGATCGGGACGATCTATATCGGTGCGCAGTATCTGTTCCGGAGCCGCGACCACGGCCAGAGCTGGGACAAGATTTCCCCCGACCTGACCACCAACGACCCGCAGGAACAGAAGCAGGAAGAGAGCGGTGGCATCACCGTCGACAATTCCGCCGCGGAAATGCACACGACCATCTATTCGATCAGCGAATCGCCCAAGAAGGCGGGCCTGATCTGGGTCGGCACCGATGACGGCAATGTCCAGCTCACCCGCGACGGCGGCAAAAGCTGGACCAATCTGACCAAAAAGGTCGGCGTCCCGCTCGCTTCATGGGTGTCGTGGATCGAGGCGAGCCCATACGACGCGGCGACCGCCTATGCGGCCTTCGACCGGCACACCTTCGGCGACTTCGCTCCCTATATCTACAAGACCACCGACTATGGCGCGACGTGGAGGCGGATCGCCGCGCCCGAGCAGGGGCTGCGCGGTTGGGCCAACGTGATCAAGGAAGACCCGGAAAAGCCGGGCCTGTTGTTCGCCGGCACGGAGTTCGGCCTGTGGGTCTCGCCCGACGGCGGCGCCCGCTGGGCGCAGTTCAAGGGTGGCGACATGCCCGATGTCGCCGTGCGTGATCTGGCCTTCCAGACCCGCGACCATGATCTGGCCATCGCCACCCACGGTCGCGGCATCTGGATCATCGACGACCTCACCCCGCTACGCGGTTTGAGCGCGGAGGTTCTGGCCAAGCCTCTGGCCTTCCTGCCGTCGCGACCGATCCAGCAGCGGATCGAGTCCAATGGCGGCTGGGCTAACGGCGATGCGCAGTTCGTCGGCGAAAATCCGGCTGACGGCGCCGTGATCAGCTACTACGAGCCGCACCGGCATTTGTTCGGCAAGATCAAGATTGAGGTGCTGGACGCCTCCGGCACGTTGGTCGACACTCTGCCGGCGTCCAAGCGGCCCGGCATCAACAGAGTCGTGTGGACCATGCGCGCGCCGCCGCCGCGGGTGCCCCCCGCCGCCCAGGTCGCCTTCGGCTCGACGCAGGGCCCGCGCCTGTTGCCGGGTACCTACACCGCCCGTCTTACGAGCGGGACCGACGTCCTGACCACGCCGGTCAACATCACCATCGATCGACGCGCCGCCTATGATCTGAAGGACCGTCAGGCCCAGTTCGACGCGGCGCGCCGGGTCAGCGCCCTCTTTGGCCGGATGACCGATCTAGTCGCCCGTATCAACGCCGTGCGCCTGGGCGCTGACGCCCGCGCCGCCGGCTTGAAAGACGACGACGCCTTGAAAAGCGGCCTGACCGCCCTTTCCGGAAAAGCCGACGCTCTGCGCAAGGAGATCGTCGCCACCAAGGAGGGGGGCGCCATCACCGGTGAAGAGCGCCTGCGCGAGTTCACCGATCAGCTCTACGGCGCCATCAACGGTTATGAGGGCGCGCCGGCGGCGTATCAACTCACCCGCATCGACGTATTGAACGGCCAACTGATCGATATCGGCAAGCGTTTCGACGCCCTGGCCTCCGGCGAACTTGCGGCTCGCAACGCCGATCTCGCTGCGCGTAAGCTTTCCCCGATCAGCCTGCCGCCCGCGGGGGCGGACGGGGAGGGTGGCGCAGGAGGCGGCAAGCCGTCGGGCAGCCTGATGGGTTACGCGTTTTCGCTGCGGCCCTTGGCGACGGACGGGCGGGTCGGTGAACGCGACTGACGGCCCCTTGCGTGTCGGATGGCATCAATCCGGCGCAGGCTCCTGACGCTCGGCGGTATGCGAGACGTCTGTGACCACGGCCGGAGCAGGCGCGTTGCACCCGCGTGCGGGCGCCCGTATGATTGTGTGTGGACCGTTTGACGGAAAGGCCAAAGTGTTCGACCCGCTTAAGCGTTTTGCTCCCCTGATTGTCCTGGCGGTTCTGGCCGCCTTGGGAGCGCGCGCGCAAGGCGATGAATTGGGCCGGTTGTCGATTACCTGCCGCAATGAGGCCGGCGCTCCAACGCCGCAGCAACGGGTGGCGGCCTGTTCGGCCATCTTGGCGAATTATCCGATGGAGCCTCCGCAGGAGGCGATGATCCGGGTCAATCGCGCCTGGTCGTACAGCCTTGAAAAGCGCATGGGCGACGCCGAGGCCGACTACAATCGGGCCATCCAACTCGATCCGAACTCTTATATTCTGTACAATGAACGCGGTTTGTTCCGCCTTCAGACCGGAGCCTTCGACGCGGCCCTGCGCGACTACAATTCCGCGGTTGTGCTGTCGCCGCAGGCGGCCTACCCGCTCTACGGTCGAGGCATCGTCCACATTCGCATGGGCGACGTGGCTCGGGGACAGGATGATCTGGCGGCGGCCCGCGCGCGCGATCGCAATGTTGACACCGTGTTCCGCATCATCGGCGTCACCCCCTAGAGCAGGATCATTGCTAGTCGGATCGCCCGAATGCCGGGTCTTGGGTCGGGATTAGAAAGCCAGAGATTGAATCAACCTTCGCGAAGGTTCATTGCGAGCGTGTTTGGTTCTATCGTTTGCCCCGGCCCAGGCAGGATCGCAGATAGGCGCCGTAGTCGCTTTTGCCAAACCCGTTGGCGAGGTCATCGAGTGCGTCGTCGTCGATAAAGCCTTGTTCAAAGGCGATCTCTTCGGGGCAGGCGATCTTGAAACCCTGGCGTTTTTCCAGGGTCCGCACGAACACCGCCGCTTCGATCAGGCTGTCGGGCGTTCCGGTGTCAAGCCAAGCGAAGCCGCGGCCCATCAACTCTACCGCCAGACTGCCGTCCGCCAGATAGGCGCGGTTGAGGTCAGTGATTTCCAGCTCCCCTCGCGCCGAAGGCTTGAGCGCCCGGGCGAGGCGCGGCGCGCGACCATCGTAGAAGTAAAGCCCGGTGACCGCCCAGTTCGATCTTGGCTTGGCCGGTTTTTCCTCAATGCTGATCGCCCGCATCCCGTCGTCGAACGCGACGACGCCGTAGCGTTGCGGATCGGTGACCTGATAGGCGAACACCGTCGCGCCGGTCTTCCGACGCAGCGCTTGGCCAAGCAGGTCGGTGAGTCCGTGGCCGTGAAAGATATTGTCTCCGAGGATCAGGGCTGACGGCGCCTCGCCCACGAAGTCCGCCCCGATGATATAGGCTTGGGCCAAGCCGTCCGGGCTCGGTTGAACGGCGTAGTCGATCGCCAGTCCCCATTGCGAGCCGTCGCCAAGCAGGGCCTGGAACGCCGGGGTGTCGCGTGGCGTGGAAATCACCAAAATCTCGCGTATGCCCGCCAGCATCAGGGTCGTGAGCGGATAGTAGATCATCGGCTTGTCATAGATCGGCAAGAGCTGTTTGGACGTGACCTTGGTCATCGGGTGCAGCCGTGTGCCCGATCCGCCGGCGAGAATTATGCCTTTCATTCCGCAGCTCCGGGATGTTGCTCGCCCGCGTGCAGTTCGGCGATAATGTCGGCGACCGCTCGGCGCCACGGGCGGGGCGTAACCGCGAAGTCCCGGCTGATCTTGGCGGTGGCCAAGCGCGAATTGGCCGGCCGACGGGCGGCGGTGGGATATTGATCGGTGGTGATGGGTCGTGCGACCGCGCGCGGGGCGCCGTCGCCGTCAAGCGCGAAGATGGCGCTCGCCAGATCGCACCAGCTCGCCTCGCCGTCATTGACGAAGTGGTAGATTCCAACCGGTGCGGCGGGATTGGTCAAGTGCGCCTCCATGATGGTCTTGATCACCCGGGCAACGTCGGTCGCGCCGGTCGGACAGCCGATCTGGTCGTTGACGACGTCGATCTCGAGGCAGGTCCGCGACAGCCGCAGCATGGTCTTGAGAAAATTGATCCGATGCGCGCTCAGCACCCAAGCCGTCCGCAGGATGACCCAACGGGGCGCGGCGCTTTGGACCGCCAGCTCACCCGCCAGTTTGCTCGCGCCGTAGACGCCGAGCGGCCCGACGGCGTCGTCCTCGACATACGGGGCGGTCTTGTCGCCGGCGAAAACGTAGTCGGTGGAAATGTGGATAAGCGGAATGGTCGCCCGCCGGCAGGCGTCGGCGAGCAGGGCCGGACCCAAGGCGTTGGCGGCGAAGGCGGCGGCCGCCTCGTCCTCCGCTCGATCCACCGACGTGTAGGCCGAGGCGTTGATCACGCCGTCGAACGCCTGGCTGGAGAACAGCGCCGCGACGTTTTGCGACGAAGTGATGTCGAGTTCGGCGCGGGTCGGCGCGACGATACGAAAGTTCGCGCCCCAATCAAGACGGCGCAGCTCCGCGCCGATCTGCCCCGCGCCACCGGTGATCAAAAGAGTCTTCACCTAGGCGTCCCTACGCCTTTCCAAGGCCTAGACGCCCGGTGTCATAGCGTCCGGCCAATATGTCGCCCCACCAGTCGCGATGGCCAAGGTACCAGTGCACCGTCTTGGCGACGCCGCTCTCAAAGGTCTCGATAGGCGCCCAGCCCAATTCGCGGCGGATCTTCGAGGCGTCGATTGCGTAGCGCCGGTCATGGCCTGGCCGGTCTGTCACAAAGGCGATCTGGTCGGCGTAGGGCCGCCCGTCGGCGCGCGGCGAGGCGAGGTCAAGCGCGGCGCAGACCGTGCGCGCCACATCGATATTCCGCCGCTCGGCATTGCCGCCGATGTTGTAGGTCTCGCCCGGCGTTCCGGCCTCGAACACCCGTTGCAGCGCGCGCGCGTGATCCTCGACGTAGAGCCAGTCGCGCACGTTGGCGCCGTCGCCGTAGACCGACAGGGGCTCGCCGGCCAGGGCGCGGATGATGATCAGCGGGATCAGTTTTTCCGGGAAATGATTGGGCCCGTAGTTGTTCGAGCAATTGGTGACCAGAACCGGCAGGCCGAAGGTGTGTCCCCAGGCGCGCACCAGATGGTCGGACGCCGCCTTGGATGCGGAATAGGGCGAGCGGGGGTCATAGGCGGTGGTTTCGCAAAAGAGGCCAGAATCCCCCAGACTTCCGAACACTTCGTCGGTCGATATGTGATGGAACCGAAACCGCGACCGCGCCGGCGGGGTCAGGTCCTGGAAATACGCGAGCGCCTGTTGCAGCAGGGTAAAGGTCCCGACGATATTGGTTTGCACAAACTCGCCTGGCCCATCGATCGATCGGTCGACGTGGCTTTCGGCGGCCAGGTGGGCGATGACATCGGGCTTGAACGCCGCCAGGGCGGCCTTCACCGCCTGGGCGTCGCAAATGTCGCCGCGCACGAAGCGATAACGCGGATGTTCGTCCACCTCCGTGAGGGACGTCAGGACGCCGGCGTAGGTCAGCTTGTCGAAATTGAGCACCTCGTGGTCCGACTGTCCGATCAAATGACGAACCAGGGCCGAGCCGATGAAGCCGGCGCCGCCGGTGACCAAGATACGCAACGGTTTGGATCCGACCGGGGGGCTAGAGGGGTTCAAGCGGTGTTCCGTCATAGGCGAAGGGACTGTCAAAATCCACAAGCGGCGGCAATATCTCGTCCTTGGGAGACAGCACTGGCGTCATGCCGCCAGCTAACGGCCAGTCAATCGCGATCGTCGAATCGTTCCAGATGACGCCGCCGTCGCAGTCCGCCGCATAGACGTCCGAAACCCGGTAGGCGATCTCCACATCCGGTTCGAGGGTGATGAAGGCGTGGCCGAAGCCCACCGGCACGTAGAGCTGCAATGCGTTTTGCGCGCTCAATTCGACCGCGACATGGCGCCCGTAGGTGGGAGAGACGCGCCGCAAGTCCACCGCATAGTCCATGATCCGGCCTCGCAGACAACGCACCAGCTTGGCCTGGGCGTGCGGCGGTCGTTGGAAATGGATCCCCCGGATCGTTCCGGCGGGACGGGAATAGGAATGGTTGTCCTGCACGAAGGTCTCCTCGATGCCCGCCTGCGCGAGCATGGTCGGATTGCACGTCTCCATGAACCAGCCGCGATCGTCACCGATGCGCTTTGGTCGAAGAATCTGCACGTTTGCGGTCATAGGCTTTCCGCTTTAGACACCAGCCTCAATTTTGATTGTTCACCCATGACGGCTAAAATCCAAACTGAGGCACGACCTGACCGCGCCGTCCGTTGCGGCGACGTTCGTCAATCGATAGGCTCAGCCTGCAACCGCCACCAGCCCATTGCGTTCGGAGTATCTAAATAGTGGTCGATTTCGTCGAAGAGGTGGAGGAGCAGCTCCGCGCCGAGCGCTACGCTTCCCTGGCCAATCGCTATCTGCCGTGGTTCGGCGTCGCCCTCGCCGCCCTGGTGATCGGTTGGCTCGGCGTCTGGGGCTATAACGTCTGGCGCGGTCGCAACATCGACGTCGCCGCGGTCGCCTACGACAAGGCCCTCACCGCCCTGACCGCCGGCGATCAGACCGGGGCGTACGCCGCCTTCGGGACGCTCGCCAAGGACGGCCCGGCGGGATATCGAACTCTGGCCCTGATCCAGCAAGGCGACATCCGCGAAATGGCCGACAAGGATGGTGAAGCCGCCGCGCTTTATGACTCGGCCGCCAAGGTTGCCCCCAATGCCATCTTCGGCGATCTCGCGCGCCTCCGGGCGGCCCTCGCCCTGATGGACACCGCGCCCTATCCGCTGATCAAGGCCCGGCTCGAGGCCCTGATCGGCGATAAAAAACCCTTTACCCTGAACGCCCGGGAGGCCCTGGCGATGGCCAAACTTCAGGCCGGCAAGGCGCAGGAGGCGCGCGGTGATCTCAACGCCCTTACCCTCACCCTTGGCGTTTCGCCGGAAATGCGCACCCGTGTGCAGAACGCGATCGCCCTGATCGACAGCGGGCAGACCCCGGCCGCAGGCGCGGCCGTGCGCATCGCCACCACGCTGCCGCCGCAGGATCCGGCCGGTTTGGCGGCGCTTCTGGGCACGCCGCCGGCGGGGCCCGCCGGCGGTCAGGTCGCGCCATCTCCCAATGCTCCTCAAGACGCGTCCGGCGCCGCCCAATGAACCGTAAAAGCACGTTCGGCGTCGTCCTGACGCTCGCGGCCTTGACCCTTGGCGCGTGCGCGACCGTCTCGCGGGTCGGTTCGCTCAATCCCATTCACGGCAAGGCCAAGCGGCACGCCGTGGTCCACACCAACCGCATTCCGGTGATCGGCCTCAACGATCAGCTCAAGGTTTCCGACGCCCTCAAGGGCCAGGACTTCTTCTTGCCCGAGCCGGCCACGCTGACCGACTGGCCACTGCCGGGCGGAACGCCGGCGCAATCGATCGAGCACGTCGACGCCGCTCCGACCTTCACGGTGGCCTGGCGCCGATCGGTCGGCGCGCCCTCGTCGCGGCGCAAGCACGTCACCGCCCCGCCGATCGTGGCGGGCGGGCGGATCTATGTGATGGACGGCGGCGCCGAGGTGTCGGCGCATGACGCCGTGACCGGCGCACAGATCTGGCGCGCGAACCTCACTCCCAAATCGAAACGCGACCACGAGGGTTGGGGCGGCGGCGTGGCCTTCGCCGACGGCAAGGTTTACGCCTCGTCGGGGTTTCGTGAGGTGGTCCAGCTGGATGCCGCCACCGGCGTCATCGGTTGGCGCGACCGCACCGACGCGCCGGTGCATGCGGCGCCGACCGTCTCCGGCGGCCGGGTCTATGTCGTCGATGTCAACGACGAGCTGCTCGCCTATGATGCGGCCACGGGCATCCAGGCCTGGACCTATCAGGCCCTGACCGAGCCGGCCCGCATTTTGGCCGCCTCGAGCCCGGCGGTGGACAATGACACCGTGGTCGCCTCCTTTGCCTCGGGCGAGTTGGTCGCCCTGCGCGCGGCCAACGGCACCGAGTTGTGGAACGCCAGCCTTTCCAAAGCCAGCCGCACCAACGCCCTGTCGGAAATCCGCGACATCGCCGGACGGCCGGTGGTCTACAAATCTGACGTCTTCGCGGTTAGCCATTCGGATGTGTTCGCGGCGGTGGACCTACGCACCGGCGTCCCGCGTTGGACCCTGCCGGTGTCGGCCATCACCACGCCGTGGGCCGCCGGCGATGTGGTCTATGTGGTCGATCAGGCCGGTGAGGTCATCTGCGCCGCGCGCGACAGCGGCCAGGTTTATTGGATCCGCGATCTCAACGACGGACTGAAAAAGAAGCAGCGCGCCTATTGGTCCAGCCCGATCCTGGCCTCGGGACGGTTGATCACGCTTTCGAGTCACGGCGAGGCCTTGGCCCTCAACCCCAAAACCGGCGCGACGCTGAAGTCGCTAAAGCTGGGTTCGGGGTTTTTGATCGGACCTATGGCGGCTGGAAGCATGGTCTACGCCATGACCGATACGGCGCAATTGATCGCGATTCGGTGAACGCTCTTGGACTGAACCTGCCATGGTGATGATCGCCATTGTCGGCAGGCCGAACGTCGGCAAATCCACCTTGTTCAATCGTTTGGCCGGTCGGCGGCTGGCCATTGTCGACGATCGCCCGGGCGTCACGCGCGACCGCCGGTTCGGGACCGGCCGGCTGGGCGACCTCGACCTCGACCTCATCGATACGGCTGGCTTCGAGGATGTCACCGACGACAGCCTTGAGGCGCGCATGCGTCATCAGACCGAGCTGGCGGTGGCGCAGGCTGAAGTGGTGCTCTTCGTCATCGACGCGCGCGACGGCGTGGTTCCTCTCGATGAACTCTTCGCCGCCGTGCTGCGTCGCAGCGGCAAGCCGGTGGTGATGGTGGCCAACAAGGCCGAGGGCCGGGCGGGGGATTCCGGGACGCTGGAGGCGTTCAACCTGGGCTTTGGCGAGCCGGTGGCCATCTCCGCCGCCCACGGCGAGGGTTTGGGCGATCTCTTCGCCGCCGTCCTGGCGGCCATGCCGATCGAGAGCGACGAAGACGAGAGCGACGACGAACCGCCCGATGACAAGCCGGTCCGCCTGGCCATCGTCGGGCGCCCGAACGCGGGGAAATCGACCCTGGTCAATCGCCTGATCGGCGAGGACCGCTTGCTCACCGGCCCCGAGGCCGGCATCACCCGCGACGCGGTGTCGGTGGACTGGGACTGGCAGGGCCGCCGCGTGCGCCTGGTCGACACCGCCGGCCTGCGGCGCAAAGCACGCATCGACGAGGCGCTGGAAAAGCTCTCCACCCAGGACGCCATCCGCGCCATCACCTTCGCCGAGGTGGTGCTCCTGGTCATGGACGCGACCCACGCGTTTGAAACCCAGGACCTCACCATCGCCGATCTGGTGGAGCGGGAAGGGCGGGCTCTGGTGTTCGTGCTCGCCAAATGGGACTTGATCGAGGATCCGGGCGCGAAACTAAAAGAGTTCATCGAGCACGCCGAGCGGATGCTGCCGCAGTTACGCGGCGCGCCGATCGTGGCCCTGTCGGCCGAAACCGGACGGGGCCTGGACCGGCTGATGCCGGCGGTTATCAAAGCGCATGACGATTGGTCGACCAAGCTCAAGACCCGCGACCTCAACGACTGGCTGAAGATGGCCGTCGAGCGCCACCCGCCCCCGACCGTGAACAATCGCCGAATCAAGCCCAAATACATGGCCCAGACCAAGGCCCGTCCGCCGACCTTTGTCCTCTTCGCCAGTCACGCCGACAAACTGCCCGACAGCTATCGGCGCTATCTGGTCAATTCTCTGCGCCAAAGCTTCGAACTTCCGGGCACGCCGATCCGTATCAGCGTCAAGTCGGGCAAGAACCCGTACGACGAAGAGGTCGCCGATCCGGTCAAAGCGTTTCAGGCGAAACGACGCCGGGTGCGTAGGTCGGGCGAAGCGTTCGTCAGGAAATAACGCGCCCCTCAATGGTTCGCGCCACCCCTCGCCAGTGGACGGGGCTATCTTAGGGGGGCTTGTTGGCGCGCGGAACGCCAATCGGTAAAACGCATGGTCGTCGTCGGAAGACCCAGATTTTGCGCCAGGGCCAGTTCGACGATCATCGGCCCGATCTCCGAGGGATCGGTCAGGGCATCCTTGTCCTCGCCGGGATAGGCTTCGGCGCGCATTTTGGTGCGCATGGCGCCCGGGTCGAGCAGGACGGCGCGAATAGCCGTCGTGGTCTCCACTTCGTCGGCCCAGCAGCGCACGAGGGCCTCCAGTCCGGCCTTGGTGGCGGCGTAGGAGCCCCAGAACGCCGTGGGCCGCGCCGCCGCCCCTGATGTCAGGAAGATCGCCCGGCCTGCCGCGCTGGCCTTGAGCAACGGCTCCAGAGAGCGGATGAGGCGAAAGGCGCTGGTCAGATTGGTGGCGACGATCTTGTCCCACAGCGCCGGCGGGATATGCGCGGCGGGGCGCAGTCCTCCCAACAGGGCGGCGGCGTGCACCAAAATATCGAGTCTGCCGTGCCGCTGATGAACGGCGAAGCCGAGCTCGTCCAGGCCGGCGCCGTTGGTGAGGTCCATCGGTACCAGCGTCGCCCGCTCGCCGCCGGCGGCCTGGATCGCGTCATCCAGCTCTTCCAACCCCCCCTGAGTGCGCCCCACGGCGATGACGTGGGCGCCCGCCTCGCCCAAGGCCAGGGCGGCGGCGCGGCCGATGCCGCGCGTGGCGCCGGTGACAAGCGCGACGCGGCCGTTGAGTGCGGGGAAAGGTTCGGACACTGCGCGTTAGACCTCTTCGATGGGCCGCGCGGCGTAACGCTGGGCGATCACCGCGCAGGCCATAAGCTGGATTTGATGAAAGATCATCAGGGGCAGGACCATCAGGCCCACCGCTGCCGGCGGAAAAAATACGCCGGCCATCGGCACCCCCGAAGCCAGGCTCTTTTTCGAGCCGCAGAAGACGATGGTGATCTCGTCTTCCTTGGAAAATCCGAACGCGTGCGCCGCGCCGAGCGTGGCGGTCAGGGCGACGGCCAACAACAGCGCGCAGGCGATGACCAGGACGCCGATCTGCAGGGCCGACACCTGCCGCCACAATCCCTGCGTCACCGCCGCGCTGAACGCTCCGTAAACGACCAGCAGGATCGAGCCGCGATCGACCAGACCAACGAGCTTGGCGTGGCGTTCAATCCAACCCGCGATCCAGCGGCGCGCGACCTGCCCGGCGACGAAGGGCGCCAGCAATTGCAGGACGATCGATTGCACCTCGCCATACGAAAAGCGCCCGCCCTGAGCGCCCATGGTTACAGCGACAAGGACGGGGCTTAGGAATATCCCGAGCAGATTGGACGCCGACGCGGCGCACACGGCGGCGGCGACATTGCCGCGCGCCACCGAGGTGAAGGCGATCGACGACTGCACCGTCGAGGGCAGGCAGCACAAAAACAACAGGCCTGCGGTCAGGGTTCCCGGCAAAATGACGGCGGGCGCCTGCCGCGCGATCAGGCCTAAGAGGGGGAAGAGGCCGAAGGTCGCGGCCAGGACCGTCAGGTGCAGACGCCAATGAGTCAGGCCCGCCACCACCGCTTCGCGCGAAAGCTTGGCGCCGTGCAGGAAGAAGAGGAGGGCGATGGCGAATTTCGTGAGCAGGGCGAACTGGACCGCGCCGGCGCCGCGCACCGGCAGGATGGTGGCCAGCAGCACCATCCCCATGATCGCAACGATATAGAGGTCCGGCGCGAAGCGCCTCACGCATCCACCAGGAAAGACAACTGCCGCTCGGTGATCTCCTTGCGACCGAGCGCCATCTCACGGTCCAACAGGCGGGTCGGATAGTCACCCGTGAAATAGTGGTCGGTGAACTGCGGATGGGTAGGATTGCGCGGCCCGGCGTTCATCGCCCAGTACAGCCCGTCAACGGAGAGGAAGCCCAGGCTGTCCACCTCCAGCAGCTTGGCCATCTCCTCCAGGCTGCGGTTGGCGGCCAGCAGATGGTCGCGGTCGGGCATGTCGATGCCGTAGAAGTCCGGCCATTTGATCGGCGGCGAGGCCGAGCGCAGATGCACTTCCGCCGCGCCGGCCTCGCGCACCATGCGCACCACGCGCACCGAATTGGTGCCGCGCACGATGGAATCATCGATCAGCATGACCCGCTTGCCCGCCAGGACGGCGCGATTGGGGCTGAGCTTCATGCGTACGCCCAGCTCCCGCGCGTCCTGGGTCGGTTGGATAAACGTTCGCCCGACAAAGTGATTGCGGATAATGCCCATCTCGAAGGGTATGCCGCTGGCTTGGGCGTAGCCGAGCGCAGCGGGCACCCCTGAGTCCGGGACGGGCACGACCACGTCGACCGGAATGCCGCTTTCTTCCGCCAGACGCCGGCCCAAACGCTTGCGCACTTCATAGACCGAGCGACCGTTGACCACGCTGTCGGGCATGGCGAAATAGACATATTCGAACACGCAGGGCCTGGCCCGCGCGGCCGGGAAGGGGCGCAGGGATTCCACCTTGCCGTGCGAGATCACCACCATCTCGCCGTGATCGACGTCGCGCACGAACTTAGCGCCGACCATGTCCAGGGCCCTGGTCTCCGACGCCAGAACCGGCTTGCCGTTCAGATCGCCCAGCACCAGCGGGCGAATCCCTAAGGGGTCGCGCACGCCGATCAGCTTTTTGTTGGTCAGGGCGACCAGGGCGTAGCCGCCCTCGACTTGCGAGAGGGCGTCGATGAAGCGGTCGACGACCCGGCGTTTGCGCGAGCGGGCGATCAAATGCAGAATCACTTCGGAATCGGAGGTCGATTGGAAAATTGCCCCGTCCGAGACCAGCTTTTCGCGTAAGAAAAGAAAGTTGGTCAGATTGCCGTTGTGGGCGATGGCGACGCCGCCCGCTTCGAGGTCGGCGAACATCGGCTGTCCGTTGCGCAGGAAGCTGCCGCCGGCGGTGGAATAGCGGGTGTGGCCGATGGCCGAGGAACCCGGCATTCGCGCCGGCAGGTCCGGGCCCGAAAACGCCTCGGCGACGTGGCCCAGATGCCGCTCGGTGTGAAACCCCTGCCCGTCGAAGGCGGCGATGCCGCAGGCCTCCTGGCCCCGGTGCTGCAGAGCGTGCAGCCCTAGCGCCACCGCCGAGGCCGCGTCGGGTTGGCCGAAAATGCCGAACACGCCGCATTCCAGCCGCAGGCCGTCGCGTTCGGAGCCCGAGTCAAAAAAGGAGGTGGCGCGATCCGCGCCGGCCGCAACTAAGGTCACCGCGTGTCCTCCGTGGAATTTTCAGGCGCTTGATGTCGATTGTCGCCATGGCCGGCGGCGACGTTGAGGGCCGCCGGCACGGTATCCTGCGCCAGTTTCATGCCCTTGGGAGCCAGCGCCTTTAGGCCGCGGGCGGCGGCGTCGGCCAGGGGATAGGTCTTCGCGCCGGTCATCCAGTGGGGCATGCGTTCGGCCGAGGTCGCCGCGCTGATCAGCAGGGTTAAGGCGCTAACCACGATCAGTCCGCGCACCAATCCGACGCCGCCGCCCAAGACCCGATCAAGACCCGACAGCGCTGTCGCGCGCACGCCGCGCGTCAAACTTCCACCGATCAGACGAAAAACGATATAGGCGCCGATGAACACGACCAGAACCGCGGCCGTATCAGCCATCCAGCCGGTGTGGATCGCCGCCCGGGCGATCGGGCCGGTCAGCCGAAGGCCGAAAATGGCCAGCGCGGCGGCGAGCAGGAAGGCCATCACCGTCGTGATCTCCCGCGTGGCCCCTCGGGCGAAGCCGATGAGGCCGGAGAGCGCCAAAACCGCCAGGGTGAAATAGTCGAACAGCGTCATGGGGGCGCTAGTCCCATGCCTGATCCCCGATTCGTCGCACGGCGTCGGTCAGACGCGTCACGCCGGTCACCGCGACCGCGCCGTCGTCGGAGCCGCCCGGCGCCAGGGCGCGGGTGAAACCAAGTTTGGCCGCTTCCTTGAGGCGGATTTCGGTTCGGCTGACCGGGCGAATGTCTCCTGACAGACTGATTTCTCCAAACACCACGCAGGCTTGCGGCAGAGCGCAATCGAGCGCCGAGGACGCCAGGGCCGCCGCCGCCGCCAAATCGGCCGCCGGTTCGCTGATGCGCAGCCCCCCGGCCACGTTTAAATAGACATCCCGAGCGGCGAAACCAAGACCGCAGCGCGCTTCGAGCACGGCCATGACCATGGCCAGGCGCCCGCCGTCCCATCCGACCACTGTCCGGCGCGGGGTTCCGTAGACGGACGGCGCGACCAGGGCCTGGAATTCGACCAGCACCGGGCGCGATCCCTCGATGCCCGCGAAGACCGCCGCGCCGGCCGCCCGTTCGCCGCCGTCATTGAGGAACAGAGAGGACGGGTTCTTCACTTCGGCGAGGCCCCCGTCGCCCATTTCGAACACGCCGATCTCGTCGGTGGCCCCGAAGCGGTTCTTGGCGGCGCGCAGGATCCGGAACGGATAGCCGCGCTCGCCTTCGAAGGCGAGGACGGCGTCAACCATGTGCTCGACCACGCGCGGGCCAGCGATCTGGCCATCCTTGGTGACGTGCCCGACCAGGATCACCGCCATGCCGCGCCTTTTCGCCAGCCGCACCAGTTCGCCGGCGCAGGCGCGGACCTGGGTGACCGAGCCGGGACCCGCTTCATGCGCGTCGCTCCACAGGGTCTGCACCGAATCGATCACCACCAGATCGAAAGCCTCGCGTTTCAGACCGTCGACGATGTCGCGCAGGGCCGTTTCGGCAGCCAGCTTCACCGGCGCGTCGGCCAGTCCCATGCGGTGGGCGCGGGCGCGGATCTGTTCGGTCGCCTCTTCGCCGGAAATATAGGCGCAGCGGGCGCCGCGCCGGGCGGCTTCGCCGCACACCTGCAACAACAAGGTCGATTTGCCGACCCCCGGGTCTCCGGCCAGAAGGATGGCCGAGCCAGGCACGACGCCGCCGCCGCATACGCGGTCGAATTCGTCCACGCCGGTGGCTATACGCGGCGGTGGCGGCGAGAGCGATTCGAAGCCTTCAAACGCGAGGCCGCGCGCCTTGCCCCCACGGGTCGGAGCAAGAGCGCCAGGCGGTCGGGCCTGACTTTCCTCGACCAAAGTATTCCATGCGCCGCACGCCGCGCATTGACCGGCCCATTTGGGATGAGCCGCGCCGCAGGACTGGCAGACATAGGTGGCGCCGTCGCGGGCCATGACGATCCGATTCGTGCTGAGGGCGGGGCTAATCTACCGCGTCCGGACGAAAATTGCGTGTTTTTTCAACATTCACGCGGCATGTTGACAATTGATCGCCAAAGCAGCAACGCTCGACTATCACGCCGATATTGCGGGGGGATCCCGACGGCGAGAGATGGAGCGAAATCATGGACTCAACTAGCGTGAACCTAGACTGGTTGCTTGATCCGATCACAAAGCATTATTTCGATTTTGAGGGGGTCATGGACCGCAAATCGTTCTGGATGTTCGTACTCTACCTGTTTGTGGCGTACGTCGCTTGTTACGTGGTGGCGGGAATTCTCTCCGCTATCGGTTTGCGGCCATTGGGCGGCTTGCTATTCGTGCTCATTGGATTGGCAGGGCTCGGCGTACTTTTGCCTTCGCTAGGTGCCGACGTGCGGCGGCTCCACGATACGGGCAAGAGCGGATTGTGGGTATTGGTCAGCTTCATCCCCCTCATTGGCGGGCTTTGGCTGATCTACCTACTCGCTCAACCAAGCGCGGCACCCTATCAGGGTTCGACGGTTAACCCGGCCACTTGACAAGACTGAGCGACCTCACCGAGGCTCATATCGTCCTTCGCGGGCGAGATTGCTGAACTTGGTGAGGTCCTCGTTGAAGTGCATGCGCACGACGCCGATCGGGCCGTGCCTCTGCTTGCCTATGATGACCTCGGCCAGATTGCGGATAGGGT
>JANXUA010000098.1 GCA_025352085.1 Caulobacteraceae bacterium
GGCGAAGAACTCGACCACCAGGCGCTGGATCTCGGCGCTTTCAAGATAGGGCGTCATGCCTCGTGCGCGATGGCCGCCGGGCAGGATCAATCCATCAAACTTGTCTACCGCGAGATCGCTCCAACGCAGGGGGTGTTGAAACGTGGAATCCCCGATCATCGCCGCATGCGCCACGCGCGCGTCGCGATTGGCGCGCAGCAGGCTTCCGACCAGAGGGAGCCCGCGCCCGGTCAGCATGATCTCGTCGACCTTTGCGGGCCGGCCGTCTGGCGTGGCGAAGTTCACCGCATGGCCAAGCGCGGTCAGCACGGCCCACGGAACCGCCACCTCGGTCGGATCGGCGTCGAGCGCCGGCAGGGGCATGATCACGCGGGCGATGGACGGCCTCCCGGAGCCTGATGCGTATGCACGGAATAGCTGCAAACGCTTAAATCAGGCTCTACACTTTTGCTTTTAGAGCAGGATGCAGATTTTGGACGGTTGCGTTCAAAGTCATCCTGCTCTCGCGGCGTCTGTAGCCGGTTTGAGGCCGTCGGACTAACCGCCGTAGAAGAACCGCTCTTCGGCGATCTTGCCGCCGCGCAGGGTGTAGAGGGCGATTTCGTCCATCTGCATGCGCTGGCCGCTCTCCTTGACGGTGACGTCCATGACGAAGCGTACGGTGAACTGGTCCCCGTTGACATAGGGGCCATCGACCTGGACCGAGTGGGTGTCGTGGGCGTTGGCCCACCACTCGCCCTTGCCGCGCGCCGCATCCTTGCCTCGGCTGACCGGGTCCATGCCCGGAGGGCCGCCGGCCTCGACGCTGACGACGTCGTCAGCCCAGTATTTTTCCCCTGATTCGCCGAAGTTGCCGGCCTTGCAAAGCGCCACCAGATCCTTGGCGATCTCGGCTGTCGTGGTCATGAGAGTTCTCCTTGTCGGTTCAGACTAGTCCGCGCGTGTGACCGCGTTAAGACAAGTTCCGCTTTAGCCGCGCGGCCGGCCGGCGAGAAACAACCTCCAGCGCTCAAGGCTCTCACGCGGCCAGTGCGCCGCGCGATCATAGTAGTCGGGGACGGCGGGCGCGCCCGGCGGCAGGCTGATCCAGGGCTGTTTGGTCGACGTGAAAATGTGGATGTCAGGCGGCGCGGCGGCGGGCTGATCCAGCGTCCCCACGCGTACGAAGCGGATGCGGTCGCCGCCGCCGCCATAATTGCTCCACACGGCGATATCGCACGCTGGGCAGCGCGCGATCATCTGGCCCGCGCCGCTGTTGGACGGTGTCTTGACGATTTTCGGCGTCCCGCTCAGTAGAGTGACCCGATCGGACTCGATCATGGCGTTGAGGGCGAAGGCGGTTCCGGTCTCTCGCTGGCACCACGAACAGTGGCAGGCGTGCACGAACAGCGGCGGCGTCTCCAGGCGATATCGAACGTCCCGGCAGCCGCAGCCGCCTTCGAGCGGGAAGGGTGAATGCGCCGTCATCGCTGTCGCCTCCTCTGTTCGAAACACCGGCTTCGGTTAGGCCGCGCCCCGCGTCGCCGCCGGCCGCCGCCGCAGCCGGGCCAGCCGTCGCAATCGGCGCCAGAACCGGCTCTTTTCCGGTTCGGGATAGGGTTGCAACAGGCGTAGAAACTCCTCGGCGCAGGCCCGCCAGGAATAGCCGAGCGCCACCTCGCGCACCTTGGCGCGATCGATCTTGACCGCCTCCAGGCAGGCCTCACGCAGGCCGGTGGTCTGGCCGGGCGCGAGCACGCCGGCGCCCGTGCCGGGTATGATGTCAGCCGGACCCGGCGCCGTGAAGGCGGCCACCGGCGTGCCGGCGCCCCAGGCCTCCAGAATCACCAGGCCGAAGGTGTCGGTCAGGGATGGAAAGACGAAGGCGTCGGCGCAAGCGTAGTGGGCGGCCAGTTCCTCATCGAACTTGGCGCCGACGAACACCACGGCTGGATATTTCGTCGCCAGTTCCTCGCGTTGCGGCCCGTCGCCCACCACCACCTTGGTTCCGGGCAGATCCAGCTTGACGAAGGCCTCGATATTCTTTTCGACCGCGACGCGCCCGACATTGAGCCAGACGGGGCGAGCCAGGCCCTCGAATATGTCCGGCTCTGCCTCGCGGCGGGGATGGAACATCACCGTATCCAGGCCCTTGGACCACAGGGAGATGTTCAGAAAACCGTGTCGCTCGAGCTCCTCGCGCATGGTCGGCGTCGCCACCATCAGGCGACCTGACGGACGGTGGAACCATTTCATATAGGCGTAGCCGGCCGCCAGCGGCACAGGCAGGCGCGCCGAGACATACTCCGGGAACCGCGTGTGATAGCTGGTGGTGAAGGGCAGCTTCCATTCCAGGCAGATACGTCGGGCGGTCAGGCCCAGGGGCCCTTCGGTGGCGATGTGGATCGCCTCGGGCTCAAACGCTTTGAAGCGCTCCTGGACCTGGTCATAGGCGCCCATCGCCAGCTTGATTTCAGGATAGGTGGGCAAAGGAAAGGTTGGAAACTGGTCAGGGCTGATCACCTCGACCTTCTCGCCCATTTCACGCAGTTCGGCGACCACCCGCGTCAGGGTGCGCACGACCCCGTTGACTTGGGGCTCCCACGCATCGGTGGCCAGCAGGATTCGCATCCTCGCTTGATGACGTTGTTTCGACCGGTGAATCAAGCTTTAGGCCGGCTGCGGCTCCATCCACGGCGCGCGCGCCGGCTCGGCGACCCGGCGCGCGCGCTCAATCATCGACCAGGAGCGTTGCTCGGCCCATTTCAGGATTTCGAGACGCCCATCGAAATGCTCCACCAGGGCAGTGCAGCTCTCGACCCAGTCGCCGTCGTTGAGGTAAAGGGTCCCGTCGATATCGCGCATCTGCGCCTTGTGGATGTGGCCGCAGATCACCCCGTCGAGGTTGCGCCGTCGCGCCTCACCGGCCAAGGCGCCTTCGAAATTATCGATGAATTTCAGCGCATTCTTCACCCGTGATTTCAGAAAGGCCGACAGACTCCAATAGCCGAAGCCGAGGCGACGGCGAATGTGGTTGAGGAGGGTGTTGAGGGTCAGGGCGGCGCGATAGGCGATGTCGCCGGCGTGGGCGATCCATACGGCGTGTTTCACCACCGTGTCGAACTCGTCGCCGTGCACCACCAGGAACCGCCGACCGTCGGCGGTTTGATGCACAGTGTCGCGCGCGACCAGCACCCCGCCGAAGTGCACGCCGCAGAAGTCGCGCACGCGGTCGTCGTGGTTGCCGGGAATATAGGTGACCTGGACGCCTTTGCGGGCCTGTCGCAGGAATTTCTGCACGACATCGTTGTGGCTCTGGGGCCAGTACCAGCCGCCCTTCATCTTCCAGCCGTCGACAATATCGCCGACCAGGTAGAGCTGTTCGCAGGTCATGTGGCGCAGGAAATCGAGCAATAATTCGGCCTGGCAACCCCGCGTCCCCAGGTGAATGTCCGAAAGGAACACGCTGCGATAGGCGATGACGGTGTCGTCGTCGGCAGGCATATGGCGCGCTCCAGGCCCCCGGAGGCGAAAATCTCCGGCGCGCTTCACGCCGTTAGGCTGATTGGGTGATGGTTTTGTGACTCCTGCCCCTGGGGTTGGGGTCCATTGCTGACCGATCGAGCGGGCGCCGGCGGGTGCGGGCGAAGTTTGAGGCCTTTGAGCAGCAGCTTCACCGCTTCCCAATGGATCGCCGCCACGACCTTGAAGGTGAGGAAAGGGTGGGTCGCCAGGGCCACCGTCAGTGCGCCGTCGGTCAGGGTCTCCCGGTGGCCCCGGAACGTCGCGACGATCATCGGATCGCCCGCCGCGCTCCGGCCCCGGACGGTGGTGGAAATCGTCTCGCCCGGTAAGCCGACGGTGAATTCGTAGGCCATGTCCATGTCCATGAACGGCGAGACAAAGAGCGCCTTGCGGCAGGCCTGACGGATGATCGGCCCGTCGTTCGCCGAGACGGCAATCAGATAGCTGTGACGCTCCTTGTAGGTGTTTGTCACCTCATACAGCATGGCCGCCAGACACCCATCCTCGGCGTGGCAGAAATACAGGCTGATCGGATTGAACACATGGCCGAACAGCCTTGGCATGCACAGCAGCTCGATCCGGCCGCCGCCGATGTTGATCCCCGCGTCGGCCAACAAGCTCCGGACATAGTCGCTTAGCGAACCTGTCCGTCCGTCGCCGTGATCGCGGTCGTGAAAGCTGAACACATTGAACCGATTGTGCGAGAACAGGCGCAGGCGGCGGGTAAGTTTCGGGATCTCATCCAGATCCAGCAGCATCTGAAACAGGGTGTAGCGCAGGCGGTGGCGCTGGGGCGCCAGACGCCGATGGACGACATGGCCGACATAGAGCGCGGAGGCGAAGTCCGTCACGCGACGCGCTCGAGCCGGCGAGTTTGCTGTGCATTGGCGGTGATGTGGATGCGATCCGACTCGCCGGCCACCGTCCACGGCCGTCGGCGCCCGCCGATGGCCTCGGCGACCGCAAGACCCGCCTGCAAACCGTCCTCATGGAAGCCCGAGCCAAAATAGGAGCCGCACCACCACACGCCGCCGTCGCCCTGCAGGGACCAGAGATCCTTTTGCGCTTTGAGGGCGGCGGCGTCGAACAGGGGGTGGTAATAGACCTCCGTGCGCAGGATCGTCGCCGGATCGGGTGGCGTGATCGGGTTGAGGGTGACGAACAGCGGCGTCTCGCGCGGCAGGTCCTGCAGCCGGTTCATCCAATAGGTGACGCACAGGCGTTGATCGCCGCCGGCCTGGGACGCGCCTAGATAGTTCCACGCCGACCAGGTATTGCGCCGGCGCGGCATCAGACGTCGGTCGCCGTGCAGGACGGCGAGGTTGCGACTGTAGGCGAAGGCGCCCAGCAGGGCGCGTTCGCGCGGCCGGGCGTCCGCCAACAGGGCAAGACCCTCGTCGGCGTGGGCGGCGATCACCACGTGATCAAAGCGGGTCTCGTCCAGCGCGGTACGCACCATGACCCCGGCGGGCGTGCGCCTGACGCTCAGGGCGGGCGCGCCGATCCTGATCCTGTCGGCGAACGGGGCGGTGAGCTTGGCGACATAGGCGCGGCTGCCGCCGTCCACCGTCCGCCACTGCGGCCTGCCGGTAATCTTGAGCAGGCCGTGGGTTTCGCAAAAGCGGATGAAGGCGCCGATGGGATAGTCGCGGATGCCGCCCGGAGTCGCCGACCAGATCGCCCCGGCCTGGGGCAGCAAGTGATCATCCTGAAACGCCGCGCCATAGCCGCGCGCATCCAGATAGTCGCCCAGGCTGGTCGTCTCCAGGTCCAGGGCGGCGGCGTCGATCGGCGCTTCGCGGTAAAACCGGACCAGATCGCTCAGCATGGACCAGAAACGTGGCCGGACCAGATTGCGCCATTGCGAAAACAGGGCGACGAGGTTGTCGCCGCCATATTCCACCCGCCCGCTATCCAGGCTGACGGCGAAGCCCATGTTCGACGCCTTGGTTGGAACCTCAAGGTGCGCGAACAGGGCGGTGAGATTGGGGTAACTGGGTTCGTTGTAGACGATGAACCCGGTATCGACCGCAATGGGCCCGTCCGGGCCCGGCGCATCGACGGTGTGGCTGTGTCCGCCCACCCTCGCCTGCGCCTCATAAACGGTCACGTCGTGGTCGTGATTGAGCAGCCATGCCGCCGACAATCCGGAAATTCCGGCGCCTAACACGGCGATCTTCAGGGGTGGACGACCGACTGTCGGGGGCACGGGGTGAACAACCTCTCATTCCAAAGTGCGGCTTGATTTATTGGTCGAAACGACGTCATCAGGCTCTGGCCTAGTGTTTACGATGGCGTAGCGGCATCGGATCAAACGCAAGCTTGGGGCGTATGGTGATCCGAAGCCGCGCCTCGGGCGTAGAAAGGCCATGAATGCGCTCTCGCCGGATCATTGCTATGCTTTGGCGCCCGTCTTGCCCACGGCGCGTCCGCGTTATCGTGCGGCGATGATGGCGAAGGCGCCGTCTATCCCGCGAAGCGCTCCGCCGTTCTCGGACCTGATCGTCGCGATCGCCG
>JANXUA010000156.1 GCA_025352085.1 Caulobacteraceae bacterium
TGATCGCCCAGCTCTTCAAGAGCGTGCGTCTGGCGACCCATCAGTCAGCTGACATGGGCGCCCTGGCGATCCGCCCCACCGGGTACGAGCGCAGAGGCTGCACGCCGATCGAGGGTCTAGATGGGGAGATCTGGTCACGCATCGAGGCGCGCAAGGACGCCTACACCGCCTCGGGTCTGCGTCCGATCCCGTGGATCGAGACCCTCCCCTTCGGCGAGCGCATGGCGCTTCTCGCCGAGCTTGTAGCCGTCACCGTCAATCTGCGCGAAGATCGCAAGGACCGGATTTCCGCAGCCGCCAGGGCAGAGGCCGGCGAGATCGCCGAGCTGTGCGCCTACGACATCGCCCAGCACTGGACGCCGGACGCGGCTTATCTGGCGGTTCACACCAAGAAACAGTTGCAGGCGCTCCTCACCGAGATGGGCGTCGATGATCCTCGCGCCGCCGCCCTGAAAAAGGACGAACTGGTCACCTTTGTCGCCGAGGCGGCGGCCGAACGACGGTTCGCACCGGGGGCGTTGGCGTGGCCGGCGGCGGCGGATGTTATCGAGGAGATCGAGGTCGAGGAGGAGCCCCAGACGGGCGCCGGGACCGAGCCGCGGATCGCGGCATAGGGCTGGGCGGTTTGTCGCCGCCACCAGGGCGGCGGTTCGCCCTCCCCACATCGGTCTGGCGGTCCCCAAGTGGCCGTGCGCGGGTACGGCGGCGGATTCCGTTCAGGCTACATTCAACCGCGCCACGCTATTGGTGAGGCATCGACGGTCCTCGCGTCCTCCCCCGTCGCGGCGGACCATCGGTCGGGACGACAAAGCCCAGGCGGCGCGCTGCTCCCCCGAGCGGCGCGCCGTTTGCTTTGATCGCTGTTGGATTGGATCATGCCGGTTGAAAACCCATCGTGATAGGTTATAAGCGACCATGGTCACCGTGCATCGCGCCCACGGCCTGCGCATCGTCATTTTCGTGGATGATCATGAGCCGGCCCATGTCCACGTGTTCGGCGACGGCGAAGCCAAGATCAATCTCGCAGGCAGCGAAGGCGATCCTGAGCTGATCTTCGCCATTGGCATGACCCGCGCCGACGTTCGGCGGGCCATGGGCGTTGTGAGGGAGCAGCAGGCCTATCTGCTAGAGCGGTGGAGTGAGATTCATGGCTGACATTTCGGACACCCAGATCGATGCCGCCCTCGAGCGGGGAAGGCTTTCTCTGGAAACCGAACCCCGGGCCGCCGCGGCGCGCTACGATCGAAAGCGCGACCGGGTCGTGGTCGATCTGACGAACGGCTGCACCTTCGCGTTTCCGCCCCGGCTGGCCCAGGGTCTGGAGGCAGCGACGGACGATCAGCTCAAAAAGGTCGAGGTCCTCGGCATCGGGTATGGCCTGCATTGGGAGGCGCTGGACGTCGATCTGTCGCTTCCCGGCCTGCTGGCCGGCCTATTCGGAACCAAGGCCTACATGGCGCGCCGCGCGGGCCAGGCGACGTCGCCGGCCAAGGCCCAGGCGTCGCGAGCCAATGGCGCCAAGGGCGGCCGACCGCGCAAGCATGCGTGATCGATCCACTTCCTCCGGCGCGTCCGAGTAGGGGTGGAAGATCGGCTTCACGACAGGCGACAGGACCACGCGCTCGTCAGCTGTCAGGTCGAGTTTGAGGAGGAGCCGCAGGAGAGCGCCGGGACCGATCCGCGGATCGCGGCGTGAGATCGGGAGAACGGAGACATCGGGCGGGCGGGCGCCGGACTGAAGGGCGGGAGATGCCTCCTGACCCGCCGGCGGGACAATCGCCATGCTTCGTCAATATGCCCCAGGGCGCCATCGTTATGAACGTATTGGCGGCCGCGACAGGGCCGTCGGAACCGTGCCGATCGGCTCGATCTTCCGGCTGCGCCCGGCCTCAGCCCGCCGACCCCGGACCTTCATCGTCGAGGCCTGGCTGACGCGGGCCTATGCCCGCTGCGACCGCGCTGGGACCTTCACGTTTCTGGCGCACGGCGCCCATCTGGCCCAGGTCCGCGACCTCGCCAACGGCCGGCGCTCCATCCCGGCCGATCACATCATCATCCACGCCCTTGACCAATAGGCCGGATTCGGACGGCTGTGCGGGCGCCGGTGCGGGAGAAGGGAGGAGACAAGCGGGCTCGGCGAGCCCGTGGGGACTGGAGGGATGCGCCCTTCGCCCCGGGTGATCTGGACGATCGACCATGAACGCCTGCCTCCCGCTATTCGCCCTGGCGAGCCCCGACAAATGCGCCAACACCTTCGCCGCCGCCCGCGCGCTTACCTCGCTGCGCCGGGTGTGGGTGAGGGTCAGGGCGTTGAGGCTCGCCAGGAGGGCGGCGATCTGGGCCGGAGCGTCTTCCAGCCGCGCGATCCGCGGCGCCAATCGACGCAGCTGTAGAACAATGGCCAGCTCGATGGCGTCATAGGCGCCCCGCCAGTTCCAGG
>JANXUA010000059.1 GCA_025352085.1 Caulobacteraceae bacterium
TCAGCTGGCCGATGGCGAAGTTGAGATTGGCCACGCGATAGGCCGCCGACGAGGCGTCCATCACCTGGATGAACACGATGGCGTCCACCTGCACGGTGACATTGTCCTTGGTGATCACTTCCTGGCGCGGCACGTCGAGCACCTGCTCCATCACGCTGACCTTGCGCCCGACCGCCTCCATGAACGGCATAAGGATGGTGATGCCGGGTTTCAGGGTGCGGGTGTAACGGCCGAACCGTTCGACGGTGAACTCATAGCCCTGCGGCACGATCTTGATCGCCGAGAGGGCGAGAAAGAGCGCCATGACGATGATGGCGAGGAGAAATATTGTGGGGAACACGGTACAGGCCTCCCAGGCGGTTTGGCGCGAGACTATCGGGTTCAGCGAGGCCGCGCCATGGGGGTCGACGCACCCGGTAACCTTCTCATCCGTTTATGCGAAAGGAGGTGTTCGCGGCGCCTCTCACGGCGTGTATGACCCATGTCCATGAATCGCTTGCTCGCCGCGCTCGCGGCCATCGCCTTTGTCGTCGCGCGTCCCGCAGTATCCGCGCCGGTCGCGACCGCGCACGCCACAACCGAACTGGTCGCCGAGACCACCGGCGTCGCGCCCGGCTCGACGGTGTGGGTGGCGACGGCACAGACCTTCGATGCGGGCTGGCACAGCTATTGGCGCAATCCCGGCGACGCCGGCGAAGCGGCCACTATCAAGTGGACGATTCCGGCGGGATGGCGGCCGGGTGAGATCGTCTGGCCGGCGCCAACGCGCCTGCCGGTCGGGCCAATTATGAACTATGGCTATGAGGGCGGCGTCATATTGGCCACGCCGGTCCAGGTTCCCGCCGACGCCAAGGTGGGCCAGAGCGCAACGGTGTCGGCGGTGGTCGAGTTTCTGGTCTGCGCCGAGGTGTGCGTGCCCGATACGGCGCGCGTCAGCCTGACCCTGCCGGTGGTCGCCGGAACCCCGGCGCCCGATCCCAAATGGGGCGGGAAGATCGCCCGGGCCCTGGCCGACGCGCCCAAGCCGGGCGGCCTTGCCGGCGTATTCAGCGCGACAGGTGGGGCGCTCAAGCTGGCGATCACCGGCGCGGCTCTGGCGGGCGGCGCCGACGCGGACGCCTATTTCTATCCCTATGACGACAAGCTGATCGATCACGCCAAACCGCAGGCGGTCGAGCGGGGCCCGAACGGGCTGACCCTTTCGCTGACGCCGGGCACGGCCTTCGCAAACGGCGGCGCGCCGACCACGACGACCGGGGTGCTGACGGTGAACGGCAAGACCTACGAGGTCACGGCCGCGCCGGGCGCACTGCCCGCCGGCGCGGCCGGGCTCGGGGCGCCGAAATCCGGCGGCGATGGGTTGGGATTGCCACTCGCGGTGCTGTTCGCCTTCCTCGGCGGCCTGATCCTCAATCTGATGCCGTGCGTGTTTCCGATCCTGTCGATGAAGGCGGTCGCCCTGACTAAGCACGGCGCCGATCCGGCCGCGTCGCGTCGCCAGGCCCTGGCGTTCGGCGCCGGGGTTCTGGCGACCTTCATCGCCCTGGCGGCCGCCCTGATCGCCGCGCGCGCCGCCGGAGTCGCGGTTGGGTGGGGATTCCAGCTGCAGTCGCCCGTGGTGGTCGCGGGTCTTGGCCTGGTGATGCTGGCCGCCGCGCTCAACCTCTCGGGCCTCTATGAGATCGGAACCTCGGCCCAGGGTCTGGGCGCGGGCCTCGCCGCGCGCGGCGACTGGATCGGCTCGCTGTTCACCGGTGTTCTGGCGGTGATCGTCGCGGCGCCGTGCACCGCCCCCTTCATGGGCCCGGCGCTGGGCTTCGCCCTCACCCAAAGCGCGGTTGCGGCCTTGCTGGTGTTCATCGCGCTCGGCCTCGGTTTCGCCGCACCGTTCACCTTGCTCGCGTTCAGCCCCGCGCTTAGGCGCATTTTGCCCAAACCCGGCGCGTGGATGGACACGTTCAAGAAGGCCGTGGCCTTTCCGATGTACGCCGCCGCCGCCTGGCTGGCGTGGGTGCTGTCGCAACAAACTGACGCGGCCGGACTGGCGCGCCTGCTCGCCGCCGCCGTGGTTTTGAGCCTCGCGGCCTGGCTTTATGGCCTCGCCCAGAACCGGCGTGTCGCGGGCCGGCCCGCCGTCCTCCCCCTCGCGCTCGCCGTGGCGGCATTGGCCGCCAGTCTGGCCCTCGTGACCGCCCGCCCCTTCGCCGCGCCCGCTCGCGGCGTCGCCGCGGCGGCGCCGGCCGGCGCCTTGCCCTCGCAACCGTGGAGCCCGCAAGCGGTCACCACCCTGCGCGCCCAAGGCAAGCCGGTGTTCATCAACTTCACCGCCGCCTGGTGCGTGACCTGCCAGGTCAATGAGCGCGTGGCTTTCTCCAGCCCGGACGTGGCGGCCGCCTTCAAACGCACCGGCGCGGTCTATCTCGTCGCTGACTGGACCAACCGCGACGGCGTCATCGCCAAGGCGCTCGCCGACCAAGGTCGCATCGGCGTGCCGCTGTATCTGGTCTACGGCGCCAGGGGCGAAGCGCCCAAGGTTCTGCCGCAGCTTTTGACGCCGTCGATCATCGTGGACGCGCTCGGGCGCTGATCCGGCGCGACCGGATTGCGCGAATCGCGTCTTTCCCCTTTTTCGCAACAACCGACGCGCGTAATGTCGCCGATGGGGGATTCAGACCGCCGATCCGGCGGCGTTGGAGGACGCCCCATGACGATGTCGCATTCGATATCCACGCCCGGGGCCGCCGCGCCACACCGGGTTCGGCGCATTTCCGAGGCCGATCTGAGCTGGGCCCTCACCGAAGGGTGGAATGATTTCAAGGCCAAGCGCGGCGACATCCTGGTCCTGGCGGTGATCTATCCGCTGGTCGGGTTGATGGCGATATTGTTGGTGTTCAACGGCGCCCTCATGCCGCTGGTGTTTCCCATGGTCGCAGGACTGTCGATCTTCGGGCCGGCGGCGGCGTCCGGCTTCTATGAGGTCGCCCGCCGCCGCGAGCTGGGCCTGGAATCCGGCTGGTTGCACTTCTTCGATCCGCTGAGCGGCCGCAGCCGGACCGGCCTGGCCATCCTCACCGCCTTCCTCGGCCTGATGTTTCTGGGCTGGCTGTGCGCGGCGTGGCTGATCTATGGCGCGACGCTGTGGGTCGATTATCCGGTGAGCCGGATGGAGTTTCTGAGCCGCCTGTTTTCCACGTCGCAAGGCTGGACGCTGATCGTCGTGGGCAATCTGGTCGGATTTGTATTCGCCTGCATGACGCTGGTCGTCGCGGTCGTGTCGTTCCCGATGATGGTCGACAAGGCGATCGATGCGGACATCGCCGTCGCCACCTCGATCCGCGCCGTCGCGGCCAATCCACGCGTGATGGCCCGGTGGGGCCTGTGGGTCGCCGTCCTGCTGGTTTTGGGATGCCTTCCCCTCTTCATCGGCTTGGCCGTCGTTCTGCCGGTGCTGGGCTACGCCACCTGGCACCTCTACACCCGGCTGGTCGAACGTTAAGGTTTGGTCAGACTCGCCCGCGCGCCATTGCGCGGCGCGGCGCGCCGGTGTGAGTTAGGGGTCTCAGGTGGAGGGACCCTTGGCTCAATTCAATCGCATTGTCTGCGCAATCGCGCTTTGCCTTTTCGCCCCGATGGCGTGGGCGCAGGTTCCCGTCGATCAACTGGCCAAGGCGCCCGCCGACGCCCGGCGCTTCACCGTCATGTCGACCGCCGGCAAGCACGGGGCGTCGACGCGTTGGACCGCAGCGGACGGCACGCGCATGGGGCGCGAGAGCATCCTCCTGCGCGGCCAGGTGTTCGAAGTCGACAGCGCCGCGCATTTCGGCGCCGACGGCATGATCGACCACGCCGTCGTACGCGGCTTCACGCCCAACGGCGACGCCGCCGAGACCTTTTCCCTAACCCATGGCGCCGCGAGTTGGACCAGCCCGGTTGACAAGGGCGCCGCGCCCTATGCCGCGCCCGCCATGTACGACGCCTTTGGCGGGCCGATGGATCTGACCGCCGACGTCGTCGAGGCCCTGATCGCCGCACCGGGAAAAACCCTGGCCATGCTGCCGGGCGGCCGGGTGGCGGCCGAGCCACTGACCAGCGCGACCGTGGGCGAGGGCGCGGCCAAGACCACGGTCACCGCCTATGCGGTCACCGGCTTTTCCAATACGCCGATCCCGGTATGGGCGGACGCCAAGGGCAAGTTCTTCGCCCTGATCGGCGGCCTGTCGTGGCTTCCGGACGGTTATGAATCCGCCCAGCCGGTTCTGCAGAACCTGCAGGACGAGGCCCTGGCCGCCCGCTCGCCCGCCCAGGTGAAAAAGCTGCTGGTGACACCGACCGGACCGGTCGCCTTCACCCATGTTCGCGCCTTCGTCGACGGCAAGCGGTTTGTGGACGACGAAACGGTGGTGGTCGAAGGCGGCCTGATCACCCAGGTCGGGCCCGCGGCCAGGATCAAGTTCCCGTATCGCACCCAGGTGATCGACGGAACGGGCAAGACCCTGACGCCCGGCCTGTGGGATTCGCACATGCATTTTGGTGACGACGCGAGCGGGCCGATGCTGCTTTCGCTCGGCGTCACCTCGGTGCGCGATCCGGGCAATGTCAACGCCCTGACCCTGGCGCGGGCGGCGAGGCGGGCGAAGGGCGAGCTCCTCACCCCGCGCGTCTATCCCTCGGTGCTGATCGACGGAAAGGGGCCGAACACCGCCCAGGTCGCCAGCGTGGCGACCTCGCAGGACGAGGCCCTGGCCATTGTGCGCAAGGCCAAGGCCGACGGCTTCGTGGCGATCAAGATCTACGGCACATTCAATCCGGCCTGGGTCGCCGCCACGGCGGCCGAAGCGCACCGGCTGGGCCTGCATGTGCACGGCCATCTACCGGCCGGCATGCGCACCATGGACGCCATCAACGACGGCTATGACGAGATCACCCACATCTATTTCGTGATGATGCAGGCCATGCCCGATTCCGTCGTCGCCGTCTCCAACGGCATGGCGCGCTTTCAGGGACCTGGCCGTTACGCCAAGGATGTCGATCTGAACGCCGAACCGATGAAGTCGCTGATCGCGACCATGGCGGCGAAAACGATCACCGTCGATCCAACCCTGGTGGTGGCCGAAAGCCTGTACGTGCCGGAAAACGGCGACCTGTCGCCGGCCTATGCGCCGTTTGTCGGCACCCTCCCGCCGGCGGTGGAGCGGGGCTTTCGCCAGGGCGGCTTCACCGTTCCGGCCGATCTGACGCGGGCTGACTACCGCGCCAGCTTCAAATAGCTGAGCGATCTGGTCGGCGCCCTGCACAAGGCGGGCGTGCCGATCGTGGCCGGCACCGACGGATCGGGCCTGGAGCTGGTGCGCGAGCTGGAGCTCTACGTCAACGCCGGCTTCACCACCTCGGAGGCCCTGGCCAGCGCGACCATCGCCACCACCCATCTGGTCGGGGCGGATGGACGCACCGGCTCGATCGAAGTCAGCAAGGCGGCCGATCTGGTCTTGGTGGACGGCGATCCCTCCAGGACCATCGGCGACCTGCGCCACACCAAAATCGTGATGATGGACGGCAAGCTGATGGACGCAGACACCCTGCGCGCCGCCGGCGGCTTCGCCGGCGCGCCGAAGTTCGCCGATTGACGCCCCTGGAGCGCGGGCGCCTCGCCCGCGAGGCCGTCAGACGCGGGCGAGGCGCCCG
>JANXUA010000061.1 GCA_025352085.1 Caulobacteraceae bacterium
GTCGGTCCCGATCTGAAGCTGCACGAGTGCGGCCTGCCCAAGAAGATGGCGCTCGAACTGTTCAAGCCGTTCATCTATGCGCGCCTCGACGCCAAAGGCCTTTCGGGCACGGTCAAGCAATCCAAACGCATGGTCGAGCGTGAGCAACCGCAGGTGTGGGACATCCTCGAAGAGGTGATCCGCGAGCACCCGGTCCTGCTCAACCGCGCCCCGACCCTGCACCGTCTGGGCATCCAGGCGTTCGAACCGAAGTTGATCGAGGGTAAGGCGATCCAGCTGCACCCGCTGGTCTGCACCGCCTTCAACGCCGACTTCGACGGCGACCAGATGGCCGTGCACGTGCCCCTGTCGTTGGAAGCCCAGCTTGAGGCGCGGGTGCTGATGATGAGCACCAACAACATTCTCTCGCCGGCCAACGGCAAGCCGATCATCGTGCCGTCGCAGGATATCGTTCTGGGCCTGTATTATATCTCTCAGGCCAAGGAAAATGAGCCCGGCCAGGGCAAGGCCTTCTTCGACGTGGCGGAAATCGAAGCGGCGCTCGACGCCGGCGTCGTGACCCTGCACAGCAAGATCCGCGCGCGCTTCACCGAAATGGACGCCGCCGGCGTCATGGTCCAGAAGCTGATCGAAACCACGCCGGGCCGGATGAAAATCGCCGCTTTGCTGCCGCCGCACCCGCTGATCGGTCATCGCCTGGTCGACAAGAGCCTGACCAAGAAGGAGATCGGCAACCTGATCGATCAGGTCTATCGCCACTGCGGTCAGAAGGCGACGGTGATCTTCGCCGACCAGATGATGGGCCTGGGCTTCCGCGAGGCGGCCAAGGCGGGGATTTCGTTCGGCAAGGACGACATCATCATCCCGACCAAGAAGAAATCGATCGTCGAAACCACGCGCAAGCTCGCCGAAGAGTATGAGCAGCAATACGCCGACGGCCTGATCACCAAGGGCGAGAAGTACAACAAGGTCGTCGACGCCTGGTCCAAGGCGACCGACGCCGTGTCCGAGGAAATGATGCGGGAAATCTCGACCGGCCAGAAGGATGCGAACGGTCGCGAGATGGAAATCAACTCGGTGTGGATGATGGCCAACTCCGGCGCCCGCGGCTCGCAGGCGCAGATGAAGCAATTGGGCGGCATGCGCGGCCTGATGGCCAAGCCGTCCGGCGAAATCATCGAAACGCCGATTATCTCCAACTTCAAGGAAGGCCTGACCGTTCAGGAGTATTTCAACTCCACCCACGGGGCCCGCAAGGGTCTGGCCGACACCGCGCTGAAGACCGCCAACTCCGGCTATCTGACGCGGCGTCTGGTCGACGTGGCGCAGGACTGCATCATCACCGAGGAAGATTGCGGCACCACGCGGGGCATCACCCTGCGCGAGGTCGCCGAAGCGGGCGAAGTGCAGGTCACCCTTGGCCAGCGCGTGCTCGGCCGGTTCAGCGCCGAGGCGATCAAGGTTCCGGGCGGCGAGGAGATCCTTGTTCCGGCCGACACCTATCTCGATGAAGATCAGGTCGATCTTATCCAGGCGGCGGCCGTTCAGTCGGCCAAGGTCCGCTCGGTCTTGACCTGCGAATCCAAGGTCGGGGTCTGCGGCGCCTGTTACGGCCGCGATCTGGCGCGCGGAACACCGGTGAATATCGGCGAAGCGGTCGGCGTTATCGCCGCCCAGTCGATCGGCGAGCCGGGCACCCAGCTGACCATGCGCACCTTCCACATCGGCGGGGCCGTGCAGGTCGCCGAGCAGTCGTTCTTCGAAGCGACCAATGACGGCGTGCTCAAGCTCTCGGCGGGCAATACGGTCGTGGCGGCGGACGGCGAAGTGGTGGTGATGAGCCGAAACCTCACCATCACCATCGAGGTCGACGGCGTGATCCGCGAATCCTACAAGCCGCCCTATGGCGCGCGCTTGAAATTGAAGGATGGCGCCAAGATCAAGCGCGGCCAGCGCTTCGCCGAGTGGGACCCCTACACCACCCCGATCATCACCGAAGTTCCCGGACGCGTGCGCTTTGAGGATCTCGTCGAAGGCATTTCCGTGCGCGAAGAGGCAGACGAAGCCACCGGCATTTCCAACCGCGTGATCATCGATTGGCGCGCCTCGACCCGCGGCACGGACCTGCGTCCGGGCGTCGCGGTGCTCGACGCCGACGGCGCCTACAAGCGCCTGGCCAACGGCGGCGAGGCCCGTTACCTCCTGCCCGTCGGCGCGATCTTGTCGGTGGGAGACGGCGACGAGGCCAAGCCGGGCGAGGTGCTCGCGCGCCTGCCCACCGAAAGCGCCAAGTCGCGCGACATCACCGGTGGTCTGCCGCGTGTCGCCGAGCTCTTCGAAGCCCGCCGGCCCAAGGATTGCGCGGTCATCGCCGAGATGGACGGCCGGGTCGAATTCGGCCGCGACTACAAGAACAAGCGCCGCATCAAGATCACCCCGGACGAGGGTGAAGCGGTCGAGTTCCTGATCCCCAAGGCCAAGCACATCGCGGTGCACGATGGCGACTCGATCCGCAAGGGCGAGTACATCATCGACGGCAACCCCGATCCGCACGACATCCTGCGCATTCTCGGCATCGAGGCCCTGGCCGAATTCCTGGTGCACGAAATCCAGGACGTCTATCGCCTGCAGGGCGTGCCGATCAACGACAAGCACATCGAAACCATCGTGCGGCAGATGCTGCAGAAGGTCGAAATCCTCGAGCCCGGCGACACCGGCCTCCTGAAAGGCGACCATCTGGACAAGTTCGAGGTCGATGAGGAAGACGCCAAAGCCCTGGCCCGCAAGGGTCGCGCGGCTCTGACCCAGCCGGTCCTGCTCGGCATCACCAAGGCGAGCCTGCAGACCCGCAGCTTCATCTCGGCGGCGTCGTTCCAGGAAACCACCCGCGTCCTTACCGACGCGGCGGTGCACGGCAAGCGCGACACCCTCGAAGGCCTGAAGGAAAACGTCATCGTCGGGCGCCTGATCCCTGCGGGCACGGGCTCGTATCTGCGCGGCCTGCAGCGCATCGCCGCCAAGCGCGACGAAGTGCTGGCCGCCAGCCGCGCGGTCGCCGTGGAGATGGAGCCCTTGCCGGTCGACATCGCCGTGGCGGCGGAAGCGGAAAAGGTCGGCGCTTAAGACTGATCAACGTCGGCCCGGGTTTCACGCCCGGGCCGGACGGACTTCGCCGGCGGAATGCGTGCGCCCGCCGCTGTCATCCGTCTGCCTGAGTTTCCAGACTGAAATCTGACCGCCATGTTCAGGGCCGGTTCACGCGCGCCGGCGCTATATCCACGCACTGGGTGAGTTGCGCTTTTCGCGGCTTGGGCCCTGCCATCGTGGAGAGTGACATGAAAAAACTACTGTTTGCGACCGCGGCGCTCGCGTTCGCCGCTTCGGCCGGGGGCGCCATGGCCCACGACGACGACTACTATCAGGACGACTTCGGCGACGCCTACCAGCATCAGCTGGACCATGCCGAACACCAGCGGTTCCACCAGGAATTCGCCTATCAGCACGCCCGGGCGCACGATGAAGGGTTTTACAGCCCCGAGGAGCACGACGCCTGGCATCGCGCCTACGACCAGACCCCCCGGGATTTTCACGACGACCATCCGGACACCTGGCATGACCACTATCGGCGTCCCTACTATCGCGGGTATTATCGCAACTATGATCGCGGGCACTACCGCAACTACGGCTATCCGTACTCATACGCCTATCCGTCCGGCTACGGCCTGTCGTTCTCGTACGGCAGCGGCTACTGACCGGTAGCGCGCCGGCGATCGCCGCCGGCGGGCCAGCCCTTTTTGGGCCTTTCGCCCATTTTTCAAGGATGTTCCAGCTATGATTCGAACCCCCATGATCGCCATGGCGGCCGTGCTCGCTTGCGCGACCGCCGTCGACGCCCATCCGCGACTGCAGTCAGCCAATCCCGCGCCATCAGGCGTCGTTGCGGTCGCCCCGACCGCCGTGCGGCTGCACTTCAGCGAGGCGCTGATCGGGCGGTTTTCCAGCCTGCGCCTCCGCGATCCATCGGGACGGCCCGTGCCGACCGGTCCATCGGCGCTGGATCCGCGCGACCACCACACCCTGGCGGCGGCGATACCGGCCCGGCTGGCGCGCGGCCGCTACACCGTGGACTGGCGCGTGGTGTCGGTCGACACCCACCGCGTTCAGGGCCGCTATAGCTTCACAATATCGCGCTGATTCCGGTGCGGCGGGGTCCGGGCGGACTTCGCGGCCCCGCTGTGCGCGCGGTCCCTCGGTCGCTGATCCGCGTAACCCGATTGAAGCCTGACCGGCATGTTCAGAGCCGGTTCACAGCGGTTGGCGCTAAATCCACGGACCGGGTGAGTTCCGCAACCGCGGCTCTTCTCACTTGGCTTTTGTGGAGAGTGATATGAAGAAACTACTGTTCGCGACCGCGGCGCTCGCCTTCGCCGCTTCGGCCGGGGTGGCCATGGCCCACGACGACGGCGACTATCGGGATAACGGCTATCAGCATCAGTGGGACCGTGGCGAACACCAGCGATTCCAGCGGGACCACGACGGCTGGCGCGGCGGCTACAATCAAGGCTACCAGGGCTACTATGGTGAGCATCGCGGCGCGTGGCGTCACTCGCACCGCCGGGTTTATCGCGGCGGCTATTACGCAAATCCGTACTCCTACGGCTATCCGTCCGGCTACGGCCAATCCTATGGCTATTCATGGGACGGAGGCTACTGAACAAAGGCGCGCCGGCGACCCCCGTCGGCGCGCTTTTGTGTTTCGCGAGGCCTGTGCGAATAATCGATCGCACACCCTGATCGCCCCGATCACGCTCGGCTGACGCCGTGGCGACTTCGGTCGGAGACGCGGTGGCCTTGCGAGGATCGAACATGTCCGATTGGCCTGACAGGCGCGTTCTCGACCTCTTCGGCATTGATCTGCCGATCCTGCTCGCCCCGATGGCCGGGCCGGGGACGCCGGAACTGGCCATCGCCGTGTGCGAAGCCGGCGGCCTGGGCGCTCTGCCGGGCTCCCAGCTTGATCCGCCGCGCCTGACACGGGCTATCGAGACCATCCGTGCCGCGACCAAACGCCCCCTCAATCTGAACTTCTTCTGCCACGCCGCGCCCGCGCGCGACGAGGCTCAGGCCAGGGCTTGGCGGGGCGCCCTGGCGTCCTATTATCTCGAACTCGGCCTCGACCCCGACGACCCCGCTCCCATGGCCGCGCGCCGACCCTTCGACACCGAGGCCTGCGCCGTGGTCGAGGTCCATCGCCCCGAGGTGGTAAGTTTCCACTTCGGCCTGCCCGCCCCCGATCTGGTCGCCCGCGTCAAGGCGACAGGCGCCAAGATCATCGCCTCGGCGACGACGGTGGCCGAGGCCCTCTGGCTGGAGGCGCGCGGCTGCGACGCGATCATCGCCATGGGCTGGGAGGCCGGCGGCCATCGCGGCAGCTTTCTCAACCTCGACCCGGATGCGCAGGTGGGAACTTTCGCCCTGGTTCCACAGGTCGTCGACGCGGTGCGCCTGCCGGTCGTCGCCGCCGGCGGCGTCGCCGACGCGCGCGGCATCGTGGCGGCCCTCGCTCTGGGAGCGTCGGCGGTCCAGATCGGCACCGCCTATCTACTCTGCCCCGAAGCGAAGCTGTCGCCGATGCATCGCGCGGCGCTGACGGCGGCGAGCGACGACGCGACCCGGCTGTCCAATGTCTTCACCGGTCGCCCCGCGCGCGGCATCGTCAATCGCGTCATGCGCGAACAAGGTCCGATCAGCGCCACGGCGCCGGCCTTTCCTCTGGCCGCCGAGGCGATGGGCCCCCTGCGCGCCCGCGCCGAGGCGCACGGGTCGGCGGATTTCACCCCGCTGTGGTCCGGCCAAGCCGCCCGCCTGGCGCGCGCCCTGCCCGCGGGCGAACTCACGCGTCGATTGGGGGAGGACGTCTTGGCGAAACTGGCCGGTCTAGCGCGTTGAAGCGCGGCCTTGGCCGCGCGCGTCTCGACCCGCCATCGTCTTGACCGGCGCAGTTTCGGGAAGCGCCAGCATGGCCAGCAGCGCGATGGCCACCCAGACGGTCATATACCAAGCCGGCGCGAGCGGGCTGTGGGTCAATTTGGTTAGCCAAGCCACCGTGAATTGGGTCGATCCGCCAAATATGGAGATCGCGAAGGCATAGATCAGGCCGAGCGATCCGGCTCGGGTGCGGGCCGGCAGGGTCTCGGTCACCGCGACCAGAACCGAGGCGGCGGAGATGTCGGCGGCGGCGGTCAGGGCGATGGTCATGCCGATCAGCGCCCCGGTGGTGCGGAAGTGCGCGAGCAGGAAGAAGCCCGGCAAGGCGGTCAACAGCAGGACCGTCCACGGGATGATCATGGTCGGCTTGCGCCCGAACCGATCCGAAAGCCAACCGCCGATCGGGTCGGTGACCACGCCGGTCAGGCCCACGAAGATGGTCGCCAGGAACCCGACCTTGGTCGCCATGTGCAGGGTGGCGGTGGCGTAGGTGGTCAGATAATTCATCACGTAACCAACCGTCGTGCCGCCCGCCAGCATGACGATGCCCAGGGCCGCCAGCGTGGCCAGCCGCCGTGTCATGGTCGGCCCGGCCACGGGGGTCGTGTGCGCCGGCAGCGTTTCGGCCAGTTCGCGGCGCAGCAGAAGACCGAAGGGCACGATGGCGGCGCCCAGCAGGAAGGCCGCGCGCCAGCCCCAGACGTCCAGTGCGCTGTCCGACAGCATGCTCGAGAGGCCAAAGCCCACGAGCCCCGAAACCAGGACCGCGCCATCCTGGCTCATGTACTGGAATGATACATAGAGGCCGCGTCTGTGGGCCGGCGCCGCCTCGATCAGATAGGCGGTGTTGGGCCCGATCTCACCGCCGAGGGCGAAGCCCTGAATCAACCGGAAGAGGATGGCCAGGATCGGCGCGGCGACGCCAATGGCGCGATAGCCTGGCGTGAGCGCCAGACCGATCATGGCGACCCCCATCAAGGTGAAGGACAGTAACATGGCGGGCTTCCGGCCGACCCGATCGGCCATGCGCCCGATCGTCAGCGCCCCGACGGGTCGCATCAGAAAGCCGGCCCCGAAGGTCGCCAGCGAGGCGAGCAGGCTGGTCGCCGGATCGGTCGACGGGAAAAAGGTGCGGCCGATCTGAGCGGCGAAGAAGGCGTAGGTCAAAAAGTCGTAAAATTCGAGCGCGTTGCCGGCGGTCACGGCGGCCACATGGCGGCCCTTGAGGGTCGCGACGGTAGGCAGGTCGGACTCCGGCAGAGCGCCGACGGCTGAGGTCATGGTCCTGCCCCGTTTGTTGCGGGCATTTGGCGCCAAGTGGCTCGCGGCATCAAGGCGAATTCGGGCTCCGACCCACGTCATTCGCAGACAGTCAGTCGGTGTCCGCACACGTGAACAGAATGGTGACGCGGACGCCTTCGCCGGGGCGCGACTTTACATCAACCTGCGCCTGCGCATTGTGGACCAGGGAGCGGACGATCATGGCGGACAGTTTTCCCGTCTTCGGCCAATCGATCCCCGGCGGGAGCCCGACGCCGTCGTCCGCCACGAGGACTCGGCAATCGCCGCCCTGCGACAGACAATGCAAGGTAATCGTACCCCCCTCGCGGCCGACGAAGCCATGTTTGAGCGCGTTGGTCAGCAGTTCGTTGACGACCAGGCCGGCCGGCAAGGCGATGTTTATCGAAGCAGGCCAGGAGTCGATCTGCATGTCCAGATGAATGCCCTCGGCGGCGTGGGCGCCCATGACCGCCGTGGCGATTTGGCTGAGATACGCGCCAAGGTCCACCGTCTCGCCCAGACTGGCGTCGCCGAGAGATTTGTAGAGCAGTCCCAAGGCCTCCACGCGCCCGGCGAGACGGTCAAAGCGGTCGCCGAACGAGGCCGCGGTGACACCGCGCGCCTCGACCCGAATGAGCCCGGTGATCAATTGCAGGTTGTTTTTCACCCGGTGCTGCAGCTCTCGCAGTTGGGTGTCCTTTTCCTCGATCTGCTGGGCGAGCGACGGGTGATCCGCGTCGGCGCGGTCAAGCCGCACAATGAGGGCGACCAGTCGGTAAACCGGCTGACCCTGGTCATCTTTGATGATATTCGACCACGCGTCGATCTCCGTAGCGCCGGTCCCGGCGGGGAGGATGTAGGCGCCGATATAATCGCGGTCCTCCGTGATCGCCGACGCCAATGGGATTTGACTTGGATCGGTGGCGACACCGGGCAATACGTCCCAGGATTTGTCCTTCAGCTGGTCGGACTCCAACACAGTCAATCGCTCGAATTCGGCGTTGGCGTAGACGATCCCTTCCGACGGGCCGAGCTGGGACACCGCGATCGCCATGGGAATGTGGTCCAGGAACTGTTTGAACTCGTCGCTGCCCAACGCATTGGCCAAATCGTGCGTGTCGAGCAATTGCTCAACGCGCTTGCCATCGTCTTCAGACGTCATAGGGGCGTGCTCCGCAAATATCGCTCATGCCCAAATTGAGCAATCGCCGGCGACGTTTTCAACACGCGGGCTGTAACAGTCCCCGGCGCGGTTTGCGAGCGCGCGTCCCGGCTCTCGTCCACCGTTGGCCCTTAGTGCAGCTTCAATCGCGGCCGCACAATGGTGTTGACGTGGCCCAGGACGATCAGCGCCGCGCCTTTGATCCAGCCGTGAATGGTCATCAGATGCTTGCGGTAGAGCGAGGCGTAGACGAACTTCGCCAGGTGCCCCTCGATCGCCAGTCGCCCACCGATCAGGCCGCCCATCAGACTGCCCACCGACGAAAAACGGCTGAGCGAGACCAGCGAGCCGTGGTCGCGATAGACAAACGCCTTCAACGGTCGGCCGTCCATCAGCCGGCCCAGATTGGCGGCGACCACGCTGGCCATCTGGTGGGCCGCCTGGGCGCGCGGCGGAACGGGGCGCTCGGCGCCCGCCGGCCGAAAAAAGCAGCAGTCGCCGATGGCGAATATCCGCTCGTCCACTGTCGATTGCAGGGTCGGACCGACGACGATCTGGTCGGCGCGATTGGTCTCCAGGCCGCCGATGTCTGCGAGGAAGGACGGCCCCTTCACCCCCGCCGCCCAAACTGAAAGTTCGTCCTCGATCAGGTCTCCGGCGCCGGTGCGGATACCCTTGTCGGTCACCGCAACGACCGGGGTGGCGGCGCGCACGGTCACCCCCAGAGCCTCCAGCTCGGCGTGCGCGGCGTCGGCCAGGGCTTCGGGCAGAGCCGGAAGGATGCGCGGGCCCGCCTCGATCAAGGTGACCTGCAGCCGGCTTTCGTCGAAGACTTCCAGCCCATAGTGCCGAAGCTCGGCGGCGGCGTTGTAAAGCTCGGCGCTGAGTTCCACACCCGTCGCGCCGCCGCCGACGATCGCCACGCGCACATGGGCGTCCGCCGACGGGTCGGCGCTCATCGCCCGCGAAACGCGCAGGCAGTGATTGAGCAGCCGGCTGCGAAAGCGGTCCGCCTGGTCGCGGTCGTCGAGGAACAGGCAGTGGTCGCGCACGCCGGTGACGCCAAAGTCGTTGGTCACCGAGCCGACGGCGATCACCAGATAGTCGTAGCGGATCAAATGGCGACCGATCAGTTCCTCGCCCCGGTCGTCCAGCAGCGGCGCGATCACGATCTTGCGTGCCGCGCGATCGATATCCTCCAACGCCCCGAAGAAATACCGGTAACCCCAGCGCCGGGCATGGCCGCGATAGCCCACCTCGTCGAGATTGGCGTCAAGGGCGCCGGTGGCCACCTCGTGCAGCAGGGGCTTCCAGATGTGGGTCGGATGCTTGTCGACAAGGATGATGTCGTGGCGCTTGCGACCATGGCGCGCGCCCAGACGGCGCGCCAGCTCCAGCCCGGCCGCGCCGCCTCCGACGATCACGATCTGCGTCTTGCGCACGTTCATCCCGCCATCCCGCCCATTCTCGTCGCCCGAGTCAGCCGATCCACGAGCCAGATTGCCCCGATAGCGCAAAGCGACCGGCGTTGAATCTGGGCCGATGGACTTGGGGCGTGGCGCGAGCCCCACGTTGACCGATTTCCCGTCTAGGTAGTTTCCGAACCTCCCAGCCTATCGGGCGATCAATTAGCCTGATCGCACACGGGGCGCGCGACGCAAATATTATGACCAACTTCCAAAATCCCAGGCCTATCCGCGGGCGCCGCGCCGGCTCGACCCGCCTGATCGGCGCCGGTCAGTGAAATTCGCCCGGACGGAAAGCCTCCCGACGCTGGCCAAGGCGCCGACCGGGATTGAGGGTCTCGATGAAATAACCGGCGGCGGCCTGCCCGCCGGACGCCCGACGCTGGTGTGCGGCACCGCCGGCTCCGGCAAGACCATGCTCTCCATGGAATTCCTGGTGCGCGGGGCCACGCAGTTTGGCGAGCCCGGCGTGTTCATGATGTTCGAGGAGAACGCCGCGGAAATCGCGGCCAACGTCCGCTCGCTCGGCTTCGATCTCGAAAAGCTCGTGGCGGACAACAAGATCGCCTTGGACCACGTCCATATCGAGCGCAGCGAGATCGAGGAGACCGGCGAATACAATCTCGACGGGCTGTTTATTCGCCTCGGGCACGCCATCGATACGATCGGCGCCAAACGCGTGGTGCTCGACACCATCGAAGCGCTGTTCGCCGGTCTGCCCAATCATGCGGTTCTGCGCGCCGAGCTGCGCCGCCTGTTCCGCTGGCTGAAAGATCGCGGCGTGACGGCGATCATCACCGGCGAGAAGGTAGAGGGCAATGCGATCACCCGCTACGGCCTTGAGCAATACGTCGCCGACTGCGTGATCATCCTCGACCAACGCATCCACGAGCAAATTTCCACCCGTCGACTTCGCGTGCTGAAATACCGCGGCACCGCGCACGGGATGAACGAATATCCGTTCCTGATCGGCGCGCATGGCTTTTCGGTGCTTCCGATCACCTCGCTGCAACTTGATCACCAAGCCTCCGAGCAGCGCGTCCCCACGGGCATAGCGCGGCTCGACGAAATGCTCGGCGGTCAGGGCTTCTATCGCGGCAGCAGTGTTCTGGTGTCCGGCGCGCCCGGCACCGGCAAGACCAGCGTCGCGGCCAAACTGGTTGAAACCGCGTGTCGACGCGGCGAGCGCGCGCTGTTTTTCGCCTATGAGGAATCGACCGCGCAGATCGTGCGCAACATGCGTTCGGTCGGCATCGATCTGGCTCCGTGGGTGAAAAAGGGGTTGCTTGAAATTCACTCCTCTCGCCCCACCCTGCAAGGGCTTGAACAGCATCTGGTGGCGATGCACGACCTGGTTCGCGCTTTTCGCCCGACCGTCGTCGCCGTCGACCCGATCAGCAATCTTACCCTGTCGCAGGATGACGCGGAGGTGAAGCCGACCCTTATGCGGCTGATCGACCTCTTGAAGAAAGACCAGATCACGGCGGTCTTCACCAGCTTGACCGACGGCGGTGAAGTGGTGTCGAGGGCGGCGGAATCGCTGCTCAGCGTGTCCTCGCTCATGGACACCTGGCTATTGCTGCGCAATGTGGAATTCACCGGCGAGCGCAACCGCACCATCTTCGTGCAAAAATCCCGCGGCATGGCGCACTCCAATCAAATTCGCGAGTTCGTCCTGAGCGACCACGGAATCGACCTGGTGGATGTGTATCTGGGCGGCAACCGCCTGCTGACCGGCAGCGCCCGTGTAGCGCAGGAAGCGCAGGAGCGCGCCGCCGCCACGCTCCGGGCGGAAGATCATCAGCGCAAGCTGCGGCAGCTCGATGGCAAACGAAAAGCGATCGCGGCGCAGATCGCCGCTCTGCAAGCCGAGGCGGAAGCGGAGAGCGAGGAAGTGCATTTCGCCATTGCGCAGGAAAGCCTGCAGGAAAAGGCCGGGCGTCAGAACACCGACGCCATGGCGCACCAACGTGGTCGCGCCAGCGGCGGCGTCCGCCAAAAGAAGCCAAGACGATGAACGCCTCCGCATCTCCAACAACCCAACCAGCGGCCGGCGCGGCGGGGAAGTTCCAACTGCGTCTCTATGTCGCCGGCCAGACCCCCAATTCGCTCGCCGCCATCGCCAATCTGCAGCGCATCTGCGAAACCCACCTCGCTGGCCAGTATCGCATCGAGGTCATTGATCTGACGAAGACCCCGGAACTGGCCGTCCGCGATCAGATTTTTGCCTTGCCGACGCTCGTGCGCCGTCTGCCCGAACCGATCAAGAAAATCATCGGCGATC